>NZ_JBHYJA010000114.1:0-1288 GCF_042740355.1 Streptomyces sp. NPDC059010 | reverse complement strand
TCGTGCGCAAGGTGCTCATCGCCAACCGTGGCGAAATCGCTGTCCGCGTGGCCCGGGCCTGCCGGGATGCCGGGATCGCGAGCGTGGCCGTATACGCCGACCCGGACCGGGACGCTCTGCATGTCCGCGCCGCGGATGAGGCGTTCGCCCTGGGTGGTGACACTCCGGCGACCAGTTACCTGGACATCGACAAGGTGCTGAACGCCGCGCGCGAGTCCGGCGCGGACGCCATCCACCCCGGCTACGGCTTCCTCTCGGAGAACGCCGACTTCGCCCAGGCGGTCCTGGACGCCGGTCTCATCTGGATCGGCCCGCCCCCGCAGGCGATCCGCGACCTCGGCGACAAGGTCGCCGCCCGCCACATCGCCCAACGCGCCGGCGCCCCCCTGGTCGCCGGCACCCCCGACCCGGTCTCCGGCGCCGACGAGGTCGTCGCCTTCGCCGAACAGCACGGCCTGCCGATCGCCATCAAGGCCGCCTTCGGCGGCGGCGGCCGCGGCCTGAAGGTCGCCCGGACCCTCGAAGAAGTCCCCGAGCTGTACGAGTCCGCGGTCCGCGAGGCCGTCGCCGCCTTCGGGCGCGGCGAGTGCTTCGTCGAGCGCTACCTCGACAAGCCCCGCCACGTGGAGACCCAGTGCCTGGCCGACACCCACGGCAATGTCGTGGTCGTCTCCACCCGGGACTGCTCGCTGCAGCGCCGCCACCAGAAGCTGGTCGAGGAGGCCCCGGCCCCGTTCCTGTCCGAGGCGCAGGTCGCCGAGCTGTACGCGTCGTCGAAGGCCATCCTGAAGGAGGCCGGCTACGTCGGCGCCGGCACGGTGGAGTTCCTGGTCGGCGCGGACGGCACGATCTCCTTCCTGGAGGTCAACACCCGCCTGCAGGTCGAGCACCCGGTCACCGAGGAAGTCGCCGGCATCGACCTGGTCCGGGAGATGTTCCGGATCGCCGACGGCGAGGAACTCGGCTACGACGACCCCGCCCTGCGCGGGCACTCCTTCGAGTTCCGCATCAACGGCGAGGACCCCGGCCGCAACTTCCTGCCCGCACCCGGCACGGTGACCGTGTTCGCCCCGCCGTCGGGCCCGGGTGTCCGCCTGGACGCCGGCGTGGAGTCCGGCAGCGTGATCGGCCCGGCCTGGGACTCCCTCCTCGCCAAGCTGATCGTCACCGGCGCCACCCGCGAACAGGCCCTCCAGCGCGCGTCCCGCGCCCTGGCCGAGTTCCAGGTCGAGGGCATGGCCACCGCCATCCCCTTCCACCGCGCGGTCGTCACCGACCCCGCATTCGC
>NZ_JBHYJA010000113.1:0-1310 GCF_042740355.1 Streptomyces sp. NPDC059010 | reverse complement strand
GACTTAGAACTCCTAACGAAATGATCTTCAAGGTGGTTGGATCACTCCGGACCGATGATCCGGAGGTGTGGGGTGGCTCGGCGGAAGCCGTGGGATGTCGATGACGAGCTGTGGGCGGTGATCGAGCCGTCGTTGCCCAAGGTGGAGCGTCGGGTTCGGCATCCAGGGCGCAAGCGGCATCCGGACCGGCTGGTGTTCCAGGGGATCCTGTTCGTGCTGCACACCGGGATCGCCTGGGAACACCTTCCGCAGGAACTCGGCTTCGGCTCCGGCATGACCTGCTGGCGTCGCCTGGCCGAATGGACCGAGGCAGGGGTGTGGCCACGGCTGCACGAGGTCCTCCTCGCCGAGCTCCGCGGCGCGAATGCCCTGGACTTCTCCCGTGCGGCGGTCGACGGCTCCCACATCCGCGCGTTAAAGGGGGCCCCAAGACGGGACGAAGCCCTGTCGACCGGGGCAGGGCGGGCAGCAAACACCACCTGATCACCGACGCGACCGGCATCCCACTCGCCGCTACTCTGACCGGCGGCAATCGCAACGACGTCACTCAGCTGATCCCGCTGCTCCAGGCCGTACCACCGGTGCGGGGCAAGCGCGGCCGGCCCCGGCGCCGCCCTGATGTGGTGCTGGCCGACCGCGGCTACGACCACGACAAGTACCGCCGCCTGCTCTGGGACCTCGGCGTGAAGCCGCAGATCGCCCGCCGCGGCACCGAGCACGGCTCCGGCCTGGGCACCCAACGCTGGGTTGTCGAGCGAGCGTTCGCCCACCTGCACTGGTTCCGCCGCCTGCGCATCCGCTGGGAGATACGCGATGACATCCACGAAGCCTTCCTCAGCCTCGCTTGCAGCATCCTCTGCTGGCGACGGCTGAAGAAGCTTCGGGCGCGTTAGCTTTCGTTGTCCTGGGCAGCACTGAAGCCGCGATCTTGGATCACCGGGAAGACTTGCTGTGTGGTGGTGATCCAGGCGTCGATGTCGGCATGGGACGACCTGATGGCGCTGATCAGTGCCTCGATCACGTCCAGCTTCGGCGTGCTGACGTTCCGGCTGAGCTCGTCCATCGACACCTCTTGGTACGACATGACCAGCTGCCACCAGAACCGCATGAGGAAGCGACATTCCTGCGGGTCACGGTCGTCTGCGAGGCGATCATGAATGACCCTCTGGACGCGCCGCCGCTGCTCATCGTCACGAAAGCCGTTGTTGAGGTCAGTCAGGGTCACGTCCGGACAGTAGCAACCGCGTTCGTTCACGTCCCCTGAGTTAGCTCTCAAGTCCGCGTAGAGCATTCCGTTAGGGGTTCTTAGG
>NZ_JBHYJA010000112.1:0-1317 GCF_042740355.1 Streptomyces sp. NPDC059010 | reverse complement strand
CCCCATGTTTGGATATAATTCTGCGGCATGGTAGAACATTTCACCTAGACCCATTTGTGATGGTGCGTTCATATAAATCCTCCTTCGTAGTAGTCAAATAAGAAAAGGAGGGAAAAGCCCTCCCGCGTGTATTAATGCAAGCGTGAAAGCTTTTCAGCAACGATTTTCACGCGCCCGCCTTTTTGAGTATTGAAGCGAATCCAAAACTCTGTAAGACGTTCGGTGTCAATATAGTCACGAGAGCCGCCGAGGTTTGGCAAGCCTTGGTTAGAGAAGTCAAACACATAAACCCCATCCGGTAAGACATAACCCAAGTCCGAATGATTTCGGGCTGCAAGTGCTGACGGCTTAATGCTGTAAGGGATGTCGGCTTGGTTAAATACCAATTCCAAGTTGCCCGCAAAGTCGCTGTCCTTCAGCGGGTTGCCTGACTCATCCGTAAAGTAAAACATGAGTTTACGGTAGATCGTCCCTGTCTGAAGCTTCACGATATTTTGACCGTTCCCGGTGAACTGTTCGCCTTTTTCGTTTACAAGCTTCAGGACAGAAATATCCGGCATAGCTTGTGGTACAGAAGGGACGGAGAACGTTTCAATTGTCGGCGTGATTTTCAATTGCTTCAGTGTAACGGTGTCTCCAGTAGCCAACTGATACGCGTCTTGCGCGCGTGCTGTATCAATCTGAAGGGAAACGGTTGTCTCCTCGTTTTGTAGCAAGATAAGACCGACCGGGTCACGTTGGTTTAAAGTTAATGGCAGCGCGACTTGGAATTTAATACGCGCGTCTTTACCTGACGTGCTCGCGGCTGTTTCAATGTAAGATAACGCCCGCGGACTTGATGCAGGTAATAGAACGTCTGGATTCAATCGGTTTAAGCTGTATAGGTGAAGGGCTTCGCCTGACACAACAAAAGGACGGAATCCACTGTTTAATTCCAGTGCAATATTTCTGATAATCTGGTATGGTGAAAATGGTTTAGTTGGAATTGCCGCGTTCTGCGATTTGAGAGAGACAGTCGCGTCAAATTCAACTAAAATTTGTGATAGCAGGCGTACTTTCGGTAGGTTGAATGATACCGTTTGTGCGTCCTCTGTCACTGTCTGTGTACCCATCATCTGCCATGTTTGGCGGGTAGCCTGCGAGAATAGTTGAGCCTTTGCCTGTGCTGATAGTTGCTGTTGAGTTGCCATAAATTAAAATTCCTCCTTAGACTTCTGCCGCGATTGTAGATACAACCGGGATATGATATTTTGCTGAAGCTTTCTTAATAATCCACATGAAAACCATCGTGATAAATACAGTAATGAACGTATGAAC
>NZ_JBHYJA010000111.1:0-1493 GCF_042740355.1 Streptomyces sp. NPDC059010 | reverse complement strand
GGGGGGTGCCTCTATGTCTTTCGTCAAGCGAGGCGTGGGGTTCGGGGTTCGTAGAAGGTGCCGTCGCGGAGCATGGCGAACAGCACGTTGATCCGTTGTCGGGCCAGGCGGAGAAGTGCCTGGGTGTGGGTTTTTCCTCGGGCCCGGCATCGGTCGTAGTAGGTGCGGGAGGCGGGATCGTGCAGTGCGGCGAACGCGGACAGGAACATCGCGCGTTTCAGCTGCCGGTTGCCGCCTCTGGGCGCGTGTTCGCCGTGGATCGAGGTCCCCGACGACTTGGTCGTCGGGGCAAGTCCGGCATAGGAAGCAAGGTGGGCTGCGGTGGGGAAGCTGGTGCCGTCGCCGACGGTGACCAGCAAGGTGGCGGCGGTCCTGACCGCGACCCCCGGAATCGAGGTCAGGACCGCGGAAAGAGGGTGAGCCTCCAGCAGCTGTCCAATCTGCGTTTCCAGGGCTCGTCGCTGTTCGTGGACGGCGGCGAGCGAACGGGCCAGGGACGGGATCACGACGTCGAGGGTGCCGGTGCCCGGGACCACGACGGTCTGCTCGTCGAGCGCGTCGAAGATCTCGTCGATCAGCCGGGCGGCCATGCGCGGAGCCTTGGGCCGGGTTACCTCAACGAGTCTGCGGCGACCGGCTTTTCGCAGCGCGGCTGGGGATCCGTAGCGTTCCAGCAGCCAGGTCACGGCCTGGTGGTCCAGGCGCGGGCCCAGGACGCGCTCCAGGCTGGGGTGGAACTGGGTGAGCAGGCCGCGTATCCGGTTGGAGGTGCGGGTGGCCTCGGCCGCCAGGTCCTGGTCGAAGCCGACCAGCACGGTCAGCTCGGCGGTGATCTCGTCGGTGAGCTCCAGCGAGCGCAGCGTGTGAGGCATCGTCCGGGCGGCGTCGGCGATGACCGCGGCGTCCTTCGCGTCGGTCTTCGCCTCGCCCGGGTAGAGATCGGCGATCCGGCGCATCGCGAGTCCGGGCAGGTAGGCGACCTTGCAGCCGGCGTCGCGGGCGACGGTGAGCGGGAGGGCGCCGATGGAGGCGGGCTGGTCGACGATGACGAGCACGGTGCCGAACTTGGCGGTCAGCTTGTCGAAGACGGCCCGCAGTTTCGGCTCGCTGTTGGGCAGCTGCTTGTCGAAGACCTTCTTGCCGGCCGGTGTCAGCCCGTGCCCGTGATGGGCGCTCTTGCCGACGTCCAGGCCGAGGAAGACGCCCACGTCGTCGATGTCGTCCAACCCATCCTCCCGAACGGGGTTCGTGCGGTGCTGGCCAGGGCGTTGGCGTCGTATGCGCGCATCCACGTTATGCAGACCTGCCGCCCGCAAGCGGCCGGGCATTGCGCCAGGCCAGGCGGTAGTCGGACCTCTCATCAGCGTCTCCAACGGCGCCTCCCGGGCCCGGTGACACCACCCCCCAGGTCATCTGTTCGACAGGGGGGAACAGTCATTCCGGGCCCGGAGGCCAGCGGCCCTCTTGCAGGACCGCGGAAAACATAACGGGGG
>NZ_JBHYJA010000110.1:0-1829 GCF_042740355.1 Streptomyces sp. NPDC059010 | reverse complement strand
ATTTCGCCCCGGGTTCCCCCGAAAAGGGGGCCGGGGCGAAATCCTGCGTGCGTGCGGCCTGTCTCCTGTTGGGCAGATGGGGCAGCGGGGTCAGGTCTGCTTCTCCGCTCGCCGCCGCATCCAGAACACCCCGCCACCGATGAGGGCCACGGCGATGAGCCCGCCTCCGATGGCCATGTCGGTCGGCGTCGCACCCGTGGTGCTGCTGCCGCCGAGTCCGCCGCGGACACCGCCGATGACGGTGAAGGCGTTCGGGTGGGTCAGCGGCCGGGCCGAGCCCGTGCAGTGGACCGTGATGCTGTGCGCACCCGACCGCGCGTTTCTGTCGATCGTCGCGGTGCCCTTCGCCGTGGTGCCGCCCGGGACCGGGCTCAGCGTGGTGGAGGGGAACGCGTCCGAGGTCGCGGTGCCGCCTTGCGGGCAGCCGTCGACGGTGATGGTCAGTTGCCCGCCGCGCGCGATGACGCTGGGCAGGGCGACGATGTTGCTCGGTCCGACGGGCATGCCGTCCCGGGCCGCGGCCACCGGGGCGGCGATGCCGAGGGCGGCGACCGCGGTGGCGGCGACCGCCAGGGCACGAGTTGTACGCATGTCATCCTCCGCGGAAGACGCCCCGGGAACCGTCCCCGGTCGATCGGCGAGAAAGCGCCTCCCAGAAAGACCCTCAGTTGCCGTGCCCGAGGCCGCATTTCGGCACTGGTCCGTCCTGGTGAGAGGACACGCCGACCGATGCGCCCACAAGGGGAATTGCCGCAGGTCACACACCGTCAGAATTTTCCGGCCGGTGGCAACTCGGATGGCGCACCCCGATTGTCCGGGCCACCCGTTCGCATCCGCCCCGTCGCCGGTCGCGCGCGCCGGACTTAGCGTCGTCGTATGCGCGAATGACGCGGCGACGGCCTCGTCGAGAGGGGAAGTCGAATGCACGGGTCCGAGCTGGCCGAAGAGCAGGAGCGGCGGAAGCAGCGCGCTCCTTGGGGCGTGATAGCGCTTGTTCTGCTGACCGGTCTCGCGCTCGTCCGCAATGGCTCCGGCGAGTTCGACGAGGGGCCGCCGCAGCCCGCGTCGGCGGCCGCCCCGGACCGCCGGGTGTCCGGCGGGATCCTGGCGGACACCGTGCGGCCGCTGCCGTACTCCATGCCGGACCGGGTCGGCATCCCCTCGATCCAGGTCGACGCGCCGGTGATCCCGGTCGGTCTGGACGGGGACGGCTGGGTCGGTGCGCCACCGCCGGAGGACCCGAATCTGGCGGGCTGGTTCACCGGGTCGGTGTCTCCCGGCGAGAAGGGCACGGCGGTGGTCGTCGGCCATGTCGACAACACTCAGGGCCCCGCCGTGTTCTACGGTCTCGGCGCCCTCAAGCAGGGAAGCCGGGTCGATATCATCCGGCAGGACGGGAAGACGGCCGTTTTCGAGGTGTACGGCGTCGAGGTGTTCGAGAAGAACAACTTCCCCGGCGACCGGGTGTACGCGTCGAAGGGGGGCGCCGAATTGCGGGTCATCACCTGCGGCGGCGGTTTCTCCAAGCAGAACGGCTACGACGGGAATGTCGTCGCTTTCGCCAGCCTGGTCGAGGTGCACTGAGCGTCCTGGCCGGGCCGGCGAAATCCGGTCGTGCGGTTCTTCCGTTCCCTCAGGTGTATTTCGGTTCGGGGACGCTGACGAAATACCCGGCGTCCAGCAGCCGCGGCAGATAGGCGCGCAGGGCCCGGACGCTCTGGGAGCGGTGGGCCCCCCCGCGGGGGGGGTGGGGGCGCGGGGGCGGGGCGCGGCTGGTGGTGTGGCGGGCGGGGGGGGGTGGGGGCGCGGGGGCGGGGCGCGGCTGGGGG
>NZ_JBHYJA010000109.1:0-1952 GCF_042740355.1 Streptomyces sp. NPDC059010 | reverse complement strand
TCGACAGGTTGCGTTATAAATACAAGAAAGAAAGTTCGATAGATTATTTATCGGTGGTAGAGCCACAAGGACGTGGAGCCTGGCATTGTCATGTTTTAATGCGCTTTAATGATTTGGATAAGATTTATATTAAAAATGCTGAATTAAGGAGTCTATGGGGTTTAGGATTTGTAACAATCAAGTCATTAAAGGATATAGACAACATAGGAGCCTATTTGAGCGCTTATTTGACTGATATAGACCTAGAAGATGTCCAAGACAGGGAAACAGCCTTAAAAGTGGCTTCAGAGGGCTGTGAGGTGCAAACAAAGATCGTAGAAGGTCGGGAAAAGAAATTTTTAAAAGGCGGACGGCTGCACATGTATCCTTCCGGAATGAATATGTATCGAAAATCAAAAGGGATTGTTAAGCCGGAACGGGAAGAAATGAAGTTCGGAGACATAAAAAAAGTAGTGGGTTCGGCAAAACCACACTACGAGAAAAGTTATCATGTCGAAAATGACAATTTTGAAAACACAATTTCGTTTCTCCAGTATAACACAAAACGTGATTTTTGAAGCAAAACGGTTCCTCTTTATGGAGCCGTTTTTTTTATTTCCCGAAGGGTTATTTGTCAGAATGACAAACCGATTTCGAGCCGGCGAGAACCCATTGTCACACCACGATTTAGGGGGTGTGTATAAATGGGCACTCTCTGTGAAATTTGAAGCTTTGAAATTCCGAATGGCGCACTTATACACTCTGTCGAGTGAGTGCTAAAATGCTGAAGCATTTCCGTCAAGCGTGTGGAGGAATCTTGTAGAGAGATATAGCATAGATACCCGTATCTCTAGAGATATTTTGGTATATCCCTGCTATATCTATGGGGTATCTATGCTATATCTTTGGCTTCAAAAACGGCACCTGTTCTAAGAGCATAGAAACTCAACAGGCACAGCCTGTTTGACACCCTTTTTTTTAGGGTGGCACCGAGTTTCCTTATGCTCTTTTTCTCTGAAGCTAAACCTGTTTTATATGTCGTAGTCTTTTTATTGGGAGTGACCCCTTGCTGTACAATTTCCGGAGGTGCCGATAAGGGACGAATTTTCCCTTGTCGGTTGCCTTTGGGGATTGTAAGGGGTGGAGGCTCGGAATCAAAAGGAAACGAAATATCATTCCGAGTGTGCTTCTTTTTTCTGTTCTTGAATTCTATTATTTCCAATGTTAGAATTATGTTAACAACTTGTTAGGAGTGTGTTTGGATGGAAGAGAAAAAACAAATTGGACCTCGAATTACTGTTGAAACATTTAAAAAGCTAGAGTTATTAGCCGAACATTTTACAAAACACAATGAATTTGGAAGAGTTTCAAAAGATGCTGTAATTGAGTTTGCTATTAAGGAATTGTATAGGGACTATTTGGGAAAAGGACGCTAATTTTTGTTGAAAAACTGACTTCGGATTTGGGGTTCTTTATTATTAACTTGATTTTAATTAAACATTACAGGAAAAATTGAGGGGAAATGGATGGATAAACGCAATGGTGACGCGGTTTTCATAGCTCCAAATGATGTTGTAAAAGTGACCACTATGAATCACGTCATTGAAGTTCAGCATATGGAGAAGATGAACCGGAAAAATAATATCAAAAAATTGGACAAGGATAGGTTTGTAGACCTCTCTACTGGGGAGATCCGGGAGTTCGAGCATTCGGAAAATCGGCAGGAAAATTATAATTCTTTGAGACAAACCTTTAAGAAGCTGCGTTATTTGATAAATAACAATTTTATAGGACGGCCAAATGAATTACATATAACTTTGACATACAAGAAAAATATGACGGACACGAAAAAACTTTATAGTGATTTTCAAAATTTTATCGACAGGTTGCGTTATAAATACAAGAAAGAAAGTTCGATAGATTATTTATCGGTGGTAGAGCCACAAGGACGTGGAGCCTGGCATTGTCATGTT
>NZ_JBHYJA010000108.1:0-1972 GCF_042740355.1 Streptomyces sp. NPDC059010 | reverse complement strand
AAATCATTAAATAGGGTTCAGTAGCTTGTCGGGCTTTTCTTTCAGCCGCTTTTCTTTTTCTTTCTTCAGCCTTCGCCCGCTTATTTAATTCTTTGTTATACCATTCATTAAATCGTGATTCGCTCCAATACCTTTTTGCGGAATGTTCGGAGACTTTAAATCCTAACCGTTTAATTAATTCAGATCGTTCATTTGCAATTAAACTACGACTCTTTTTCTTAACAATTTTATTTACTGTGGCAGGTTTATTTTTTAATTCCTTTATAACCTTTTTGTCAGTAATTCCGACTTTTTTCAAGGCAGCTATATTTTGTTTTTTCTGCTGTTTCTTCTTCAGCCGCTTTTTCTTGGCAATCAGTGACACCCCCTTTAAACACAAAAGTCACAGGGAAACGAATTTCCCTGTCAATTTAATATTTAAATGGCTTCTGCTTTTTGTGTCGGAATATAGCGAACAGAACCGCGTGACAGTTCGTCTTGTGCTTCAGCATGAAAATAGGAGACTATTGCAAGCATTTCTGAACGAGTGAAACTAATAATCTGTTGTGTATCGTCATCAAGCTTTTGAGCGAAACAATACATATTCTCCACTCTATCCTCTTTAATCTCTGTGCGGCGTTCTCCGTTGTCGAAAATCATTACGTTTTTATCCAAGTCTAGCAACCTCCGTATATAGTAATTTAATATAAGAAAAGCCGCCCCGATCGGAGCGACTATTTAATTAGTCCACAAGCGCAAGTGTCAATGTTTTAAAGCCGCGGCGGGTTTTAACTTCTTTTGGAACAACTTTTAATGGCTCGTCCGTCCAAGGACCTTGCCCTACAATCCCAATGATACGTTGTAGGGAGCTTGCTACGCCCTGAGATACACTGTGATAGCCTTGTCCGTCTGCTGTTAAAAGAACAACGCGCATTGCCTGAATTGTCTCTTTCGTGACTTCATCCTCTAATTCAACCGCATGGGCGACCATGTCTGTAATTTCAATTACTTCTCCGATATGGTCTGATAGAGAGTGTTCAGCGTTGCTTACCGCGTTGTAAAGTTTGATGCTGCTCTTTCTGTCCGTTGCCTGGATAGTTGAAAACATTTGTTGTGTACCTTGTTCAAAAATACTTGGTGATGCTGTTGCAATGTCCTCAGTTGCCAATACGTCAGTAGTGTTTTCAGTGTTTTTAATAGTGTTTGTCATTTTAAAATTCCCCCAAAGAATTAATTTTGTTTTAAGTATTCATTGAATTTTTCAGCTGACACGCGCCATTCTCGACCGACTTTGAAACCTTTAATTTCTCCGTTGTTCAGCTTTTTGCGAGCCGTTTTTTCAGATATTTTTAATATCTCGGCTACCTGTTTAACTGTTAAAACCTCTTCACTAGACAAAAAGCGTACCTCCCTCTACATATGTATCACTTCCTTTAAAGGGCTTCAGATTCCTTTATGTTCCCTTTGATGACCTTATCTTACCATCAAGGGATATATCATGTCTACCCCTTTTTACAAATTTCTTCAGAATTTTTTCAGGAAGGATTCGACATTATGCGACATATTGGTAGGAGAAGAAAATATTTCTGTACCAATAATAGAACACATGTTCCTGAATGTAAAGTCCTATTATATATGAAATAACTGGGTATCAGGGATAGAAATGTCCTATCTCTTATGTTCGCACTGAGTATAAATGTTTATAACAGGTTATTATTGACAAACTAAAATAAGTGTGTATATACTCTCTCCATTAAAGGAGATGAATAATTTATGCCAAATCTAGAAATATTAGATATTATTAATATGAAATTAGATACGAAATACAAGCATATTGAACACTTTTTAAAGGATTGGATAGATAAGAAGTACAACAATATGGATGTTTACGAAATTCTTGTATATTTAAAACACTTTAATATATCGCCTAAAGAATAGTCCTCCCTTTTCCGGGAGGATATTTTATTTATTGACAGTTCCCGTGGTTCATGTT
>NZ_JBHYJA010000107.1:0-2243 GCF_042740355.1 Streptomyces sp. NPDC059010 | reverse complement strand
TAAATGCTAATAAAAAAGACTAAAATTTGCTAATATGCTTAAAATGGGTTCTGACGATTTTGATTTAAAGCAGGAAGTAAACAAGGGAATTTTACTAACGAATAGACAGAAAAGAAATATGGACTATATTAAAAATACAAGTCGTCCGCATGTGTCGTGTGACTTTTAAAAGAGTCGGGAAATTCATTTTCCCGGCTTTTTATTTTGCCTAAAAATAATTAAATATGAAATTAATTCATTTATTTTTATTTTTTGTCTTGAAATCGAACACATGTTCCTATATTATTTAATTTATCGAACAGAAATAGGACAAAAGGAGGATTTATTTTCTATGCCAAAAGAACTAGAAGAAAAAGAAGAAAAATCGTCTGCTGAAGAAACACCGAAAAAAGAGGAACAGGAGGACGCGCCAAAATGGGCAAAGAATCTGCTACAGGACATCCAAAACCTGATGGGAACAAAGGAACAGCCGCAGGGACAAGCACAGGAAATTCCAGTACCGGAACCGCCAAAAGTGGAGGAACCGGAGGAAGAGGAACAGCCAGCACCAAGCAAAGCGAAAACGCTCCTCGGGTGGTTATGGTAGATGTGCCGGGAAGTGACCAGGAGGAACAGCCGAAAAAGAAACGCGGTCGCCCTCCTGGTACTGGCACGAAAAAGAAAAGCGCAGCCAAGAAAAAGACGGCGGGCAATGTTGATTCATCCCAGCTGAAAATGCTGTTACTGACGACAAGCGCGATCGTGGCAGCACGACCTGGGATGGAAGACTTTGCATTAACCGCCGATGAAGCCGAACAGATATGTACGCCACTCGCAAACATCATGGCGAAGTCTGAAGGCGTGGCGGGTGTCGCCAGTGAGTATGCAGACCATATAGCGTTACTCATTGCGTGCTTTACGATCTTTATACCTAAATTCATTATGTGGAAATCCAAACAACCTAAAAAGAAAGAGGTACAGAAAAATGTCTTGCCAAAACGAGAACTACCAAAACAACCAACAGAACAACGAGGAAATGAAAGCGCGCCTGAAAGAACTAATCAAAAGCCTGCTGAACGATCTGGGGAACCCACTAGTAAGCAATTTGGCGGCTCCTTACATCAACTCATCCCTTTCGGAGGATATTGATGTCTTAAAATTCCTCAACCATTTAGAGGGGATGATCGACTATGTCCGGTATGGTGACGCTGAAGCAAGGTGACTTCTATTACAACATCCCCATGCATGAATACAGCCGTTATTGGTTTGAACACTTGGACATTATCGAACAGGGCGAGGAATTTTTAGTTGTGGAGAAAATCCCTTACGACAAAATCCCGAAACCGTCCATCATGGCTGCTATGAAAAGAGGTAAAGGCGTGAAGCGTGTTGTGAAAGCTTACAGCACGAAAGGAAGTGGAAAACATGCGAATGACAATTGGCGATGACGAACACGTTTTTATCTGTGGTCAAACCGGTACAGGTAAATCGGTTGTCGCTGAGGTATATCTCGCTGGGAAAGACCATGTGGTAAAGCTTGATACGAAAGGCGAAGTACACGAGCGCCGCAAGAAACGGCAGGAATTGTGGCATGGCTTGCAGGAAGGTAAGGACTTTACTGTGGTTCACCGATTGGAAGACGTGTCCGAGGTCGAGACGCCGAAAATTATCTATTGCCCGGTCGCTGAAGAATTAGAGACGGAATATTACAACGCGCTCATGAGCTGGGTGTACAAGCGTGAAAATACGATTCTATGGATAGACGAATTAATGGAAGTCGCGCCAAGCGCCCATAACTACCCGAAAGAATTGAAAGCCTTATACACGCGCGGGCGTTCGAAAGAAGCAGTCGTTTGGGCTTGTACCCAGCGCCCAACAGACATTCCGGTCATTGCTATGGCCAACAGTTCACACTATTTCATTTTCACCATGCAAAACCCGGATGACCGTAAAAAGATTGTGAAAGCAACAGGGATGCCGCAATTTATGGAGCAACCCGGCGGGCACAATTTTTGGTATTGGAAAGTGGGTATGCAAAACCCGGTACTAGCAAAATTGAAGCTTTAAAGGAGGTGATGACTTGGAGACACGAAAATTTGCAGGTGTCGGGCTGAAGAACATGATTGTCATTGCGCTATTCACAATGATGGTCATTGTCGTAACAAAGGTTATTGTCACGAAGCATCCGGTTAACGGTGTGACGCAATTAGTAAACGCAGTATAAGGAGGAAAAAAGCATGAAGGTTAAATGGTTAGTTCATACG
>NZ_JBHYJA010000106.1:0-3429 GCF_042740355.1 Streptomyces sp. NPDC059010 | reverse complement strand
CCACCCCCGCCCCCGCCGCTTCTCCCCGCGCCCCGCCGGCCCGGGCCCCCCTCCAACCCCAAACGGGCCCCCCCAACCTCCCCCCCGGCCCCCCCCCACGCCGCTAGGGGCGCGGGGAACTGCGCGACCAGCCCCAGCAGACCCGCAGCCGACGAACAAGCCGAAGCAGCACGGCGACTAGCTACGCGGCGTCCAATGCCAACCAATCCGGCAGCGCCGCAAACTCCTCGGCCCCCAGCGTCAGCAGCATCGCATCGGCGGGAGTCGGCTCGAACGGCTCCCGAAGCAACGGCATACCCGCCTGCTCAGGAGTCCGGTCAGCCTTCCGATGATTGTCCTCCGCACACGAGGCGACCGTATTCAGCCAGGTGTCCTGCCCACCCCGCGACTTCGGCACCACATGGTCCACAGTCGTGGCCCTGCGTCCGCAGTACGCGCACCGGTGCCGGTCCCGCACCAGAACACCCCGCCTCGACCACGGCGCTTGTCTTCGGAACGGCACCCGTACGTACCTGCACAGCCTGATCACCCGGGGCGCCGGTATGTCCACCTCGGCCCCACGCATACGCAGTTCGGGGTGGGCCTGCTCGACGACGGCCTTGTCCTGAAGCACCAGAACGACGGCTCGATTCAACGTCACCGTCGACAGCGGCTCGAAGCTCGCGTTCAGTACCAGCGTGTCCCGCATTGCAGCCCACCTCCCGTGCGCACCTGCCCACCCCCTGGCGGACTGGGATCAACTCTGGCCGGGCACGCCGAGATGGACAACGAAATAAAAAATGCCCGCCCCCGATCACTTCCATGACCAGGGGCGGGCAAACGTTCCATGAACGTCAGGCTTCGGCGGGTACCTCGTACTCACCGATCACATGCGCACGCGCGATCGCCTTGAACCGCAGATTGAACCCGACGACGGCCGGGCTGGCGTCCGAGTCCGGACCGAGCTTCTCCTGATTCACGGCGTACACCGTGAACACATAGCGGTGCGGCCCGTCCCCGGCAGGCGGCGCGGCGCCACCGAAGTCCTTCGACCCGTAGTCGTTACGAGCCTGCACGGCACCCTCCGGAAGCCCCTCGAACTTGCCGCTGCCCGCCCCCGCCGGCAGCTCGGTCACCGAGGCCGGGATGTCGAAGAGGACCCAGTGCCAGAACCCGCTCCCCGTAGGGGCGTCCGGGTCGTAGCAGGTCACGGCGAAGCTCTTGGTCTCGGCCGGGAAGCCCTCCCAGCGCAGCTGGGGCGAGGTGTTGCCGGCCGCGTGGACCTGAGCGTCCTTGAGGGTCCCGCCCTGCTCGACGTCCTCACTCGTGACCGTGAAGGACGGCACGGGCGGATGGAAGTCGTGCGGCAGCGGCCGCCTCTTGAGCTCGGTCACTTCGATACCTCCTGACGAAACAGTGGAATCAGCAGTTCCGAGCCTAGAACCAGTTGCGCTTGCTGCCGACCTCGGACAGCCACTGGTTGAGGTACGCCGCCCAGTCGGTCCCCTGGAAGTCGTTCAGACCCACCTGGAACGACCGGAAGGTGTCACTGCCCTCGCTGAACAGCCCCGGCTTCTTGTCCATCTCCAGGACGACGTCCATCGTGTGCTCGTCCGCGACGAAGCTCAGCTCGACCTGGTTGATCCCGCGGTACTGCTGCGGCGGGAAGAACTCGATCTCCTGGTAGAACGGCAGCTTCTGCCGCGTACCGCGGATGTGACCGCGCTCCATGTCCGCGTTCTTGAAGCGGAAGCCCAGCTGGATGAAGGCGTCGAGGATCGCCTTCTGCGCGGGCAGCGGGTGCACGTTGATCGGGTCCAGGTCGGTGGAGTCCACGGCCCGGGCGATCGCCAGCTCCGTGCTCACACCGATGTTCATGCCACGCAGCGTCTGACCGTCGATCGTGGTGACCGGCGTCTCCCACGGGATCTCCAGCCCGAAGGGCACCGCGTGCACCGCACCCGGCTGCAGCTCGAAGGCGCCACCAAGCTGCAGCTTCGTGAACTCGATGTCCTGCTTGTACTCCGAGTCCTGGCCCTCGACCTCGACACGCGCCTGAAGCCCCACGGACAGGCCCTCGATGTTCTGGCTGACGGACCCGCCCTGAATCCGCACCTCGCCCTGGACGACACCGCCCGGAACGACGTTGACCTCGGTCAGCACCGTCTCGACCGAAGCACCGCCGGCCCCCAGGCTCGCGAGCAGCTTCTTGAACGCCATGACTCTCCTCTTCTCAGAGTGGATCCCTGATCCCTACAAACGCGATCCGGCCGTGGCCGGTTCCGCGCTCTCACCCTGGCAAGCCGCACGCCCCCTGACCACCCCGTTGCGGCCACCCGTCTGCACTACCCTCGGACGGCATGATCGCGACCCCCGACCGTACGCCCCTGCCCCGGGACTTCTTCGACCGCCCCGTCCTCGAAGTAGCCCCCGACCTCCTGGGCCGCATCCTTGTACGCACCACCTCGGACGGTCCGATCGCCCTCCGTCTCACAGAGGTCGAGGCCTACGACGGCCCGAACGACCCCGGCTCCCACGCCTACCGCGGGCGTACACCCCGCAATGACGTGATGTTCGGTCCCCCCGGGCACATCTACGTCTACTTCACCTACGGCATGTGGCATTGCATGAACATGGTGTGCGGCCCAGACGGCCAGGCATGCGCGGTCCTGCTGCGCGCCGGCGAGATCGTCGAGGGCGCCGAGCTCGCCCGCAAACGTCGACTCTCGGCCCGCAACGACAAGGAACTGGCCAAAGGCCCGGCCCGCCTGGCCACCGCCCTCGACGTGGACCGAGCCCTCGACGGCACGGACGCGTGCGCCTCCGGCGAGACACCGCTGAGGATCCTCACCGGCACACCCGTTCCCTCCGACCAGGTACGCAACGGTCCGCGCACCGGTGTGGCGGGTGACGGGGGCAACGGCGACATCCACCCCTGGCGTTACTGGATCGCCAACGACCCCACGGTGAGCCCCTATCGGGCCCATGTCCCGAGGCGTCGCTCAAGTTGACGCGCCTTGGCGAGGCGCGTAACGTGGCCCGAGCCGCTGAACCGGGTACTGCGCAGTCAGCAGCCGGAGCGGCCAACCCACTACCTACGAAACACCCTCAACGGGGTCGATTTTTGGCGTGCCCGCATGCCCGAATTCGAATCCCCGGAGCCCGATTAGGAATCGGGCGGGGGAATCGGTTAACGTAGTGAATGTCGAAAGGCCGACGGGCGAAAGCCCAGAGCCTCCCGGCAATCCCGCCGACAGGGAATCGGATCGGAAAACGGATCTGATAGAGTCGGAAACGCAAGACCGAAGGGAAGCGCCCGGAGGAAAGCCCGAGAGGGTGAGTACAAAGGAAGCGACCGTTCCTTGAGAACTCAACAGCGTGCCAAAAATCAACGCCAGATTAGTTGATACCCCGTCTCCGGCCATCACGGCCGGGACGAGGTTCCTTTGA
>NZ_JBHYJA010000105.1:0-3707 GCF_042740355.1 Streptomyces sp. NPDC059010 | reverse complement strand
CATGCGACCTGCGGTGGAAGGCCGCATGCGGGCTCGGCCTCAACGACATGGCCTTGATCCGTCGCTGCTGGCCTACTTCCGCCACCGGCAGCCGTTCCGACCGTCCGAACCGCATCTTCGATGCCGTGCGAGAGGTAGTTGGCTATGTACGCGAGCCGCGGCTCTGGCCCACTTTTTGGGCTCTGTCGCTGATTTGGGGGTGCGTGACGATCAGGAGCAGGTGGGCATCACCTGGGCGTGGGCGATGTAGTTCGTCCTCGCCGACCTTCTCCTTCCGAAGGTTGGGGTGGCGGTTGAAGGAGTGGTTCTTGGGGACACTGAGGTCCGACTTAGATGTTGTCTCAGTTGGCGTGCAGGATGAGTACCCATACTCAGGTGCGTCTGCGGGTGGGGCAGCATGCTGGCGGGCATGCAGCGTCCTTCGGTGTGGTTGGATCTTGGGCTCGCGATCGCGCTTCTTCCAGTGTCGGCCATGCTGATCGTCTGGCTCGGGATGCATGTGATGTTCTCGGGCGATGACTTCGGATCCCCCGGCATTCGCACTGCCCAAGCCGGGCGGCGCGGGGCGTGGATCAGCGGTTGCGTAGCAGTCGTGGCAGGCGGCGGGTTGATGGGCCTGCGATTGTGGATCGCCGGGTCCGTTCACCTGCTCGTTCTCGGTGCGGCGGCTGTTCTTTTTGCCGGCGTTGCTGCTCAGAATGGTTGATTACAGCAGTCGCCGGTAGCAGATCAGAGCGCTGGCGAGGCCGACGAAGGCGAGGAAGTGCGCGGCCTCGCGCCCGCAGCGGCGGGCAGGCGTCGGCAGCCGCCCAGCCATGACAGCGCGCGTTCGATGCCCCAGCGGTGCTGGCCGAGGCGGCCGGAGCTCTCTTTATCGCGGCGTGCGATGCGCGGCACGATCTGCGGGCGGCGCAGCGAGTTCCGTAAGTGGTCGAAGTCGTAGCCCTTGTCTGCGTGGAGCTTGGTTGGGCGGCGGCACCTGGGCCTCGGCGGGAGCGGATGGGCGGGATGCCCTGCATCAGCGGCACCAGTGCCTGACTGTCGTGCAGGTTGGCGACGGAGATGCCGATCGAGGTGGGCAGACCGTTGCGGTCGATGATGACATGGATCTTCGACCCCTTCTTGCCTCGGTCGGTCGGATTCGGTCCCGTCAAGGGCCCCTTTGACCGCCCGGAGACTGATGGAGTCGATCGCGCAGCGCGGCCAGTCCACTTCTCCCTGCGCTCCGAGCCGATCCAGCAGCACCCGGTGCAGCTTGGCCCACACCCGGGCCGTCGACCAGTCGGTGAAGCGCCGGTGCACCGTCTGCCAGGAAGCACCGAACACCGGCGGGAGCTGCCGCCAGGTGCAGCCCGAGGTGGCCACGAACACAATCGCGGCCAGTACCGCACGGTCGTCACAACGGCGCCGGCCCCCGCCCTGCGGACGCACTGGGGCCTCTGGCACCACCAGCTGGAACAACTCCCACAGCGCGTCTGGCACCAGCCGCTCAACCAGCCCCATACGGCAGTCAACCAGCTACCACCAATCAGGACACCGACTTAATGCCCGTGTCCCACGGCTTGACTTCTCCATTGGGAAGCCGCTCTGAGCTTGGCAGGTGGCCGGGGGGCGCTACGTGGTGGTGTGGCGCTTGGCCTCGGCGGTGATGATCTGCAGTGCCTCGGTGATGCGGTCGTGGTGGGTGCGGTGGGAGACCACGCAGACGCGCAGGGTGTAGCGGCTGTCGACAACTGTGCTGGAGAGCACGATGCGTCGGTGGGCGTTGATCCGCTCCAGCAGACGCCGGCTCGCCTCGTCGGCCCGCTCGGCGGCGGCCGGGCTGCCGTCGGCGGGGCGACAGCGGAATGTCACGGTGGTCAGGTCCGGGCGCTGCGGGACCTCCAGCTCCGCGACGCCGGACAGCGTGTCGTGGACGTGTTCGGCCAGGTCGAGTTTCTCGTCCAGAGCCTCGCGGAAGGCGTCCACCCCGTGCAGGTGCAGGGGAAGCCAGGCCCGCAGACCGCGGATCTCGTGGGTCAGCTCGGGTCCGAGCTGACCGGAGTCCGGGATGCTGCCCGCCGCTCCCATGTCCTGGAGGTAGCTGCCGGTGCCGTCGTGCGCGGCGTGCAGGGCGGCGAGGTCGCGGACGACCAGGGCGCCGGTGCCGAACGGCATGAACAGGGTCTTGTGCGGGTCCAGGGTGATCGAGTCGGCCTGCTCCATACCGGCGAGGCGCTCTGAGCCGCGTGCGGTGAGCCGGAAGAAGCCTCCGTAGGCCGCGTCGATGTGGAACCACACGTCCTCGCGGCGGGCCAGGTCGGCCAGCTGAGGCAGCGGGTCGACGGTGCCGGTGTCGGTGGTGCCGGCGGTGGCCACCAGCAGGAACGGCCGCAGCCCGGCGTGCCGGTCGGCGCGGATCACCGCGGCGGCGGCGTGGGGGTCCATCCGCAGGTCCGGGGTGTGCGGCACGGTACGTATGCGGGCGGCCGGGATGCCGGCGAGGCGGGCTGCCTTGGCGACGGAGTGGTGGGCGAAGGTGGTGGTGTAGACGGTGCCTCCGGCGAGGTCCTCGCCGAGCCTGTCGTGGCGGGCGGCGACCGTCGCGGAGAAGGTGGCCATCGAGCCACCGCTGGTCAACAGGCCACCGCTGCCCTCCGGGAGGCCGCACGCATCGCGGGCCATCCAATGGATCACACTCTCCTCCAGCGCGGCGAGGGCCGGGGCCACCGAGGCCAGGCCGCCGTAGCGGTTGACGGCACGGTTGTAGAACTCGGCGAGCGCGGCCGAGTACAGTCCGCTGCCCGGGATATAGGCCAAGTGGCCCGGCCCGGCCGTCTCCAGAGCGCAGTCGGCGGCCTCGTCCAGGCGCGCGAGCAGAGCCTTCAGGTCACCGCCCCGGTCGGGCGGCGGCGCCAGGAAGGACTCCACGAGGTCGGCCTCGGCCTGCGGCGACAGGGGGCTGGTCGCGGGGCGCGCCGCGAGGTTCTCGGTGCGATCGACGACATGGTCCAGGACGAGACGTCCCATTTCGGTCATCGTGGTGCGGTCGGGTTCCAGGGGGAAGGGGTGCATGAGGCAGTCCAATGCGCGTGAGAAGGAGACGGGGGCTGCAGCGGACCGGCTCGGCGGCCGCGGCGCGTGACCAGAATGCTCCGCCAAACCCGGCACACGATGGCGTAATGAGTGCCTGCGCCGCACCAAGGCGCTGGAGGAGGACGGGGTCCTGGCCGGCTACCGGGCCGACCTCGACCGCGAGCGCCTCGGCCTCGGGCTGACGGTGTTCCTCTCCCTCAAGGTCGAGCACTCCCGCACCACCTCCCAGGTGGTCGAAGAGGCACTGAAGGCGATCGACCACGTGGTCGCCTGCCATGTGGTCTCCGGCGACGCCGACTTCTTCGTCGAGCTCGCCGTGCCGGACCTGCGCACCTTCGAAAAGGTGCTCACCGAGCAGATCCTGGCCATCGGTCCCGTTCGCGACGCCCGCAGCACCTTCTGCATCCGCACCGTCATCGACCGCGGCCCGCTACCCCTCAACTCCTGGCCCGCCCCACGGGCATGACCGCACGACGCGGCTTCGCCTGCTTGAGGAACACCGCGATTCCCCGCCCGAAGATGAAGCAGCAAGCTGAGCACCGGAGCGGCCTACGGTACCGGGCGGCGGCGCCCCCGCCGGCCGCGGGGCGCCGCGCTCGGGGGGCGGGCCGGCGGGCCGGGGGGGCCCGGGC
>NZ_JBHYJA010000104.1:0-5025 GCF_042740355.1 Streptomyces sp. NPDC059010 | reverse complement strand
ACACAGTGGACGCGAGCCTCTATGGACAAGCCCTCGGCCTATTAGTACCGGTCACCTCCACACATTACTGTGCTTCCAGATCCGGCCTATCAACCCAGTCGTCTACTGGGAGCCTTACCCCATCAAGTGGGTGGGAATACTCATCTCGAAGCAGGCTTCCCGCTTAGATGCTTTCAGCGGTTATCCCTCCCGAACGTAGCCAACCAGCCATGCCCTTGGCAGAACAACTGGCACACCAGAGGTTCGTCCGTCCCGGTCCTCTCGTACTAGGGACAGCCCTTCTCAATATTCCTACGCGCGCAGCGGATAGGGACCGAACTGTCTCACGACGTTCTAAACCCAGCTCGCGTACCGCTTTAATGGGCGAACAGCCCAACCCTTGGGACCGACTCCAGCCCCAGGATGCGACGAGCCGACATCGAGGTGCCAAACCATCCCGTCGATATGGACTCTTGGGGAAGATCAGCCTGTTATCCCCGGGGTACCTTTTATCCGTTGAGCGACGGCGCTTCCACAAGCCACCGCCGGATCACTAGTCCCGACTTTCGTCCCTGCTCGACCCGTCGGTCTCACAGTCAAGCTCCCTTGTGCACTTACACTCAACACCTGATTGCCAACCAGGCTGAGGGAACCTTTGGGCGCCTCCGTTACTCTTTAGGAGGCAACCGCCCCAGTTAAACTACCCATCAGACACTGTCCCTGATCCGGATCACGGACCCAGGTTAGACATCCAGCACGACCAGACTGGTATTTCAACGACGACTCCCCCCGAACTGGCGTCCGGAGTTCACAGTCTCCCAGCTATCCTACACAAGCCGAACCGAACACCAATATCAAACTGTAGTAAAGGTCCCGGGGTCTTTCCGTCCTGCTGCGCGAAACGAGCATCTTTACTCGTAGTGCAATTTCACCGGGCCTATGGTTGAGACAGTCGAGAAGTCGTTACGCCATTCGTGCAGGTCGGAACTTACCCGACAAGGAATTTCGCTACCTTAGGATGGTTATAGTTACCACCGCCGTTTACTGGCGCTTAAGTTCTCAGCTTCGCCGAGACGAATCTCGACTAACCGGTCCCCTTAACGTTCCAGCACCGGGCAGGCGTCAGTCCGTATACATCGCCTTACGGCTTCGCACGGACCTGTGTTTTTAGTAAACAGTCGCTTCTCGCTGGTCTCTGCGGCCACCCCCAGCTCAGAGTGCAAGACTCCTCACCAGGAATGGCCCCCCTTCTCCCGAAGTTACGGGGGCATTTTGCCGAGTTCCTTAACCATAGTTCACCCGAACGCCTCGGTATTCTCTACCTGACCACCTGAGTCGGTTTAGGGTACGGGCCGCCATGAAACTCGCTAGAGGCTTTTCTCGACAGCATAGGATCATCCACTTCACCACAATCGGCTCGGCATCAGGTCTCACCCTTGATGAGTGGCGGATTTGCCTACCACTCGGGCTACACCCTTACCCCGGGACAACCACCGCCCGGGCTGGACTACCTTCCTGCGTCACCCCATCACTCACCTACTGCAAGTCTGGTCCGTCGGCTCCACCACTTTCCTTTCCCCGAAGGGTCCGGAACGGCTTCACGGACTTAGCATCGCCTGGTTCGATGTTTGACGCTTCACAGCGGGTACCGGAATATCAACCGGTTATCCATCGACTACGCCTGTCGGCCTCGCCTTAGGTCCCGACTTACCCTGGGCAGATCAGCTTGACCCAGGAACCCTTAGTCAATCGGCGCACACGTTTCTCACGTGTGAATCGCTACTCATGCCTGCATTCTCACTCGTGAACCGTCCACCACTGCCTTCCGGCGCGGCTTCACCCGGCACACGACGCTCCCCTACCCATCACAGCCGCCGTTGGGCGTACATGCTGCAATGACACGACTTCGGCGGTACGCTTGAGCCCCGCTACATTGTCGGCGCGGAATCACTAGACCAGTGAGCTATTACGCACTCTTTCAAGGGTGGCTGCTTCTAAGCCAACCTCCTGGTTGTCTCTGCGACTCCACATCCTTTCCCACTTAGCGTACGCTTAGGGGCCTTAGTCGATGCTCTGGGCTGTTTCCCTCTCGACCATGGAGCTTATCCCCCACAGTCTCACTGCCGCGCTCTCACTTACCGGCATTCGGAGTTTGGCTAAGGTCAGTAACCCGGTAGGGCCCATCGCCTATCCAGTGCTCTACCTCCGGCAAGAAACACACGACGCTGCACCTAAATGCATTTCGGGGAGAACCAGCTATCACGGAGTTTGATTGGCCTTTCACCCCTAACCACAGGTCATCCCCCAGGTTTTCAACCCTGGTGGGTTCGGTCCTCCACGAAGTCTTACCTCCGCTTCAACCTGCCCATGGCTAGATCACTCCGCTTCGGGTCTTGAGCGCGCTACTATGTCGCCCTGTTCGGACTCGCTTTCGCTACGGCTTCCCCACACGGGTTAACCTCGCAACACACCGCAAACTCGCAGGCTCATTCTTCAAAAGGCACGCAGTCACGAGAACAAGGCAAGCCTTGTTCCGACGCTCCCACGGCTTGTAGGCACACGGTTTCAGGTACTATTTCACTCCCCTCCCGGGGTACTTTTCACCATTCCCTCACGGTACTATCCGCTATCGGTCACCAGGGAATATTTAGGCTTAGCGGGTGGTCCCGCCAGATTCACACGGGATTTCTCGGGCCCCGTGCTACTTGGGTGTCTCTCAAACGAGCCGCTGACGTTTCGACTACGGGGGTCTTACCCTCTACGCCGGACCTTTCGCATGTCCTTCGCCTACATCAACGGTTTCTGACTCGTCTCACAGCCGGCAGACTGTGAAAGAGAGATCCCACAACCCCGCATACGCAACCCCTGCCGGGTCTCACACGTATACGGTTTAGCCTCATCCAGTTTCGCTCGCCACTACTCCCGGAATCACGGTTGTTTTCTCTTCCTGCGGGTACTGAGATGTTTCACTTCCCCGCGTTCCCTCCACTTGCCCTATGTGTTCAGGCAAGGGTGACAGCCCATGACGACTGCCGGGTTTCCCCATTCGGACACCCCCGGATCAAAGCCTGGTTGACGACTCCCCGGGGCCTATCGTGGCCTCCCACGTCCTTCATCGGTTCCTGGTGCCAAGGCATCCACCGTGCGCCCTTAAAAACTTGGCCACAGATGCTCGCGTCCACTGTGCAGTTCTCAAACAACGACCAGTACACCGTCACACACCACCCCGTGGTGCTTCACCGGCGCCGGCAACTGAGGAAAGTTCATTCCCTCAGACACCCAACAGCGTGCCCGACACCCTCGCCTCTCTCATTCACGTTCCACGCCGAAGCAGTACTGGTGAACCCGAGCAGGTCAAGTGTGCCGAATAATCAACGTTCCACCCATGAGCAACCAGCACCGGACATTCGCCGATGTACTGGCCTCTGACCTCGTCCCGTGGGACGCGGTGAGAAGTGCTCCTTAGAAAGGAGGTGATCCAGCCGCACCTTCCGGTACGGCTACCTTGTTACGACTTCGTCCCAATCGCCAGTCCCACCTTCGACAGCTCCCTCCCACAAGGGGTTGGGCCACCGGCTTCGGGTGTTACCGACTTTCGTGACGTGACGGGCGGTGTGTACAAGGCCCGGGAACGTATTCACCGCAGCAATGCTGATCTGCGATTACTAGCAACTCCGACTTCATGGGGTCGAGTTGCAGACCCCAATCCGAACTGAGACAGGCTTTTTGAGATTCGCTCCACCTCACGGTATCGCAGCTCATTGTACCTGCCATTGTAGCACGTGTGCAGCCCAAGACATAAGGGGCATGATGACTTGACGTCGTCCCCACCTTCCTCCGAGTTGACCCCGGCGGTCTCCTGTGAGTCCCCATCACCCCGAAGGGCATGCTGGCAACACAGAACAAGGGTTGCGCTCGTTGCGGGACTTAACCCAACATCTCACGACACGAGCTGACGACAGCCATGCACCACCTGTACACCGACCACAAGGGGGCGCCCATCTCTGGACGTTTCCGGTGTATGTCAAGCCTTGGTAAGGTTCTTCGCGTTGCGTCGAATTAAGCCACATGCTCCGCTGCTTGTGCGGGCCCCCGTCAATTCCTTTGAGTTTTAGCCTTGCGGCCGTACTCCCCAGGCGGGGAACTTAATGCGTTAGCTGCGGCACCGACGACGTGGAATGTCGCCAACACCTAGTTCCCACCGTTTACGGCGTGGACTACCAGGGTATCTAATCCTGTTCGCTCCCCACGCTTTCGCTCCTCAGCGTCAGTAATGGCCCAGAGATCCGCCTTCGCCACCGGTGTTCCTCCTGATATCTGCGCATTTCACCGCTACACCAGGAATTCCGATCTCCCCTACCACACTCTAGCTAGCCCGTATCGAATGCAGACCCGGGGTTAAGCCCCGGGCTTTCACACCCGACGTGACAAGCCGCCTACGAGCTCTTTACGCCCAATAATTCCGGACAACGCTTGCGCCCTACGTATTACCGCGGCTGCTGGCACGTAGTTAGCCGGCGCTTCTTCTGCAGGTACCGTCACTTTCGCTTCTTCCCTGCTGAAAGAGGTTTACAACCCGAAGGCCGTCATCCCTCACGCGGCGTCGCTGCATCAGGCTTTCGCCCATTGTGCAATATTCCCCACTGCTGCCTCCCGTAGGAGTCTGGGCCGTGTCTCAGTCCCAGTGTGGCCGGTCGCCCTCTCAGGCCGGCTACCCGTCGTCGCCTTGGTGAGCCATTACCTCACCAACAAGCTGATAGGCCGCGGGCTCATCCTTCACCGCCGGAGCTTTCAACCCCCACCCATGCGAGTGGAAGTGATATCCGGTATTAGACCCCGTTTCCAGGGCTTGTCCCAGAGTGAAGGGCAGATTGCCCACGTGTTACTCACCCGTTCGCCACTAATCCCCACCGAAGTGGTTCATCGTTCGACTTGCATGTGTTAAGCACGCCGCCAGCGTTCGTCCTGAGCCAGGATCAAACTCTCCGTGAATGTGTACCCGTAATCGGGTGCAACACCACGAGAGCGGAACAGTCAGGCGGAATA
>NZ_JBHYJA010000103.1:4000-5344 GCF_042740355.1 Streptomyces sp. NPDC059010 | reverse complement strand
GGAAGGCGGGGTGGGGGGACGGGAGTTGATGATGCCCCGCGCGCGTGCCGCGGGAACATCGGCCGGATCAGGGTGGATTGGCGTCCGCGATCCGGGCGGGCCCCGCCGCGCCCCCCCGCCGCACGGGCGCGGGGGGGCCCCGCGTCTGCAAAGGAAACGTCAACTCCGGCTGGCCCGAGGAATCTTGACGCCAATCGGTGTGTTGTTGTGATGTGCAGGACACCCCCACGGGCCTCGCCCCGTTGTACAACGTAAGCTGTACCGGTACCGAAACACGGCAAGTGGGGCGATAAGGCGCGACACCCCTCTCTCCGGGCTCCGGCGCGGACGGCCGGGCGGCGTGTCCGAAATACTATGCATTGGGTCGTCGGTGTAGAACGGGAGATGTGACGGCAATGGCTACGGAAACTCCCCAGCTCAACGCAGCAGCCTGTGCCGTCCCCGCCCCGGGCAGTCCACGGTGACGGCAACCGGCACGCGCGCGGATGATCCGGAGCGCGGCACACTCGACAAGGCCGCTGCGGAGAACTTCCCCGTGGCGCCTTTCTTCCTGCCCAGGGCCTGGCGCGCCGACCTCATGGCCGTGTACGGCTTCGCCCGTCTCGTCGACGACATCGGCGACGGCGATCTCGCCCCCGGCGGCGCCGACGCCCGTCTGCTCGGCGTGTCGGCCGCGGATGCCGAGGACCGGCTGGTTCTGCTGGACGCCTTCGAGGCCGACCTGCGCCGGGCCTTCGACGGCACCCCGCGCCACCCCCTGCTGGCCCGGCTGCAGCGGACCGTCCGCCGCCGCGCGCTGACCCCCGAGCCCTTCCTCGGCCTGATCGCCGCCAACCGCCAGGACCAGCTCGTCGGGCGGTACGAGACCTACGACGACCTCCTTGCCTACTGCGAACTGTCCGCCAACCCCGTCGGCCGTCTCGTCCTCGCCGTCACCGGCACGGCGACCCCCGAGCGGATCCGCCGCTCCGACGCGGTGTGCACGGGGCTGCAGATCGTCGAGCACCTTCAGGACGTCGCCGAGGACCTCGGCCGTGACCGGATCTATCTGCCCGCGGTGGACATGAAGCGCTTCCACGTCGAGGAAACCGATCTCGCGGTAAAGACAGCAGGCGCATCGTTGCGCGCACTGGTCGCGTACGAAGCCGAACGTGCCCAGAACCTCCTGAATGAAGGCACCCCCCTGGTGGGTAGCGTCCACGGCAGGCTCAGGCTGCTGCTCGCGGGTTTCGTGGCGGGGGGAAGGGGGGCGGTCCCTGCGATCGCCCCCCCCCCAAAACACCTAAATACCCGCCCCCCCCCCCCCCCCCAACTGCACCCAGGAGCGTATAAAAAAAAAACAAC
>NZ_JBHYJA010000103.1:0-3990 GCF_042740355.1 Streptomyces sp. NPDC059010 | reverse complement strand
CCCCGCGGGGGGGGCTCGCCCCCGCGGCTGGGGGCGGCGGGGGCGGGGTGGGGGGGGGGGGGGGGGCGGGGGGGGGGGGCGCCCCCCCCCCCCCGCCGAATACGACGTACTTCCCGGCCCGCCCAAGGCCAGCAAGCTGCAGCTGCTGCGTGAGGTGGGCGTGACTCTGCGAGGAAAGGGGTGATCCGGACCGTGGAGTCTGCACCACACGTGTCCGCACCGGTACTCGCCGCCTACAGCTACTGCGAGGCCGTCACCGGACAGCAGGCCCGTAACTTCGCCTACGGCATCCGACTGCTGCCCACGGCCAAGCGCCGCGCGATGTCGGCGCTGTACGCGTTCTCCCGCCGCGTCGACGACATCGGTGACGGCGCCCTGACCGGCGACGTCAAGGTCGCCAGACTTGAGGACACCCGGGAGCTGCTGACCCGGATCCGCGACCGCGCGGTCGACGAGGACGACACCGACCCCGTGGCCGTCGCCCTCGCCCACGCCGCCGACACCTTCCCGATCCCGCTCGGCGGCCTCGACGAACTCATCGACGGCGTCCTGATGGACGTACGCGGCGAGACCTACGAGACCTGGGACGACCTGAAGGTCTACTGCCGCTGTGTCGCGGGCGCGATCGGGCGGCTCTCGCTGGGCGTCTTCGGCACCGAACCCGCAGCGCGTGGCGCCGAGCGCGCCCCGGAGTACGCCGACACCCTCGGGCTCGCGCTGCAACTCACCAACATCCTGCGGGACGTTCGCGAGGACGGCGAAGGCGGGCGTACCTATCTGCCCTCGGACGACCTCGCCAAGTTCGGCTGCTCGGCCGGCTTCAGCGGGCCGACACCACCGGAGGGCTCCGACTTCGCGGGCCTCGTGCACTTCGAAGTGCGTCGGGCCCGCGCTCTTTTCGCCGAGGGCTACCGGCTGCTCCCCATGCTCGACCGGCGCAGCGGCGCCTGTGTCGCCGCCATGGCCGGCATCTACCGCCGCCTCCTCGACCGCATCGAGCGCGACCCCGAGGCCGTGCTGCGCGGCCGGGTCTCCCTGCCCGGGCGCGAGAAGGCGTACGTCGCCGTGCGCGGCCTGTCCGGTCTGGACGCCCGGCATGTGACCCGACGGACCGTCAGGAGGCGCGCCTGATGGACATTCCGGTCCAAGGTGATGCCACCGGCGAAAAGTGGCGGGCAACCCTCCGCTGCCGGGCGGCGTCCCTGACTGAGACGACCGGCCGTCCGGTGTTCGAGCACCGGTACAGCGGTCGCGCAGGGGAGGGTGCACGATGACCGACGGCACGCGGCCGCAGGGGTCGCTCGCGGACATCCCGCAACGCCCGGGGAGGGACGCCGTGGTGGTCGGCGGCGGGCTCGCCGGTATCACCGCCGCGCTCGCGCTCGCCGACGCCGGAGTGCGCGTCACCCTGATCGAGGGCAGGCCGAGGCTCGGTGGCCTGGCCTTCTCCTTCCAGCGCGGCGACCTCACCGTCGACAACGGACAGCACGTGTACCTGCGCTGCTGCACCGCCTACCGCTGGTTCCTCGACCGCATCGAGGGAACGGCGCTGGCGCCGCTGCAGGATCGTCTCGACGTGCCCGTACTCGACGTCGCGAGGCCCGAGGGACGGCGGCTCGGCAGGCTGCGGCGCGACGCGCTGCCCGTGCCCCTGCACCTGGGCCGGAGCCTCGCGACCTATCCGCATCTGTCCCTGGCCGAGCGCGCCAAGGTCGGGCGGGCCGCGCTCGCGCTCAAGGGGCTCGACCTCGCCGATCCGACCCTGGACACCCAGGACTTCGGCGGCTGGCTGGCCGCGCACGGTCAGTCGGCGCGTGCCGTCGAGGCCCTGTGGGACCTGGTCGGGGTCGCCACCCTCAACGCGGTCGCGGGCGACGCCTCACTGGGGCTCGCCGCGATGGTGTTCAAGACCGGTCTGCTGTCCGAGCCGGGCGCGGCCGACATCGGCTGGGCGCACGTCCCGCTGGGCGATCTGCATGACCGGCTGGCCCGCAAGGCGCTCGACTCGGCGGGCGTTCGTATCGAGGTCCGTACACGCGTCACCTCCATCTCCACTGACGAGAACGGACGTTGGGCCGTCCAGGTTCCCGGCGAGACGCTCCGGGCGGACTCGGTCGTGCTCGCCGTCCCCCAGCGCGAGGCGTACGACCTGCTGCCCGAGGGCGCCCTCGACGCACCGCAGAACCTGCTGGAGATCGACACCGCGCCGATCCTCAACGTCCATGTCGTCTATGACCGAAAGGTGCTCACCAGGCCGTTCTTCGCGGCCCTCGGCACCCCGGTCCAGTGGGTGTTCGACCGCACCGAGGCCTCCGGGCTCCGGAGCGGTCAGTACCTCGCCCTGTCCCAGTCGGCCGCGCAGGACGAGATCGACGAGCCCGTCGCCGCCCTGCGTGAGCGGTATCTGCCGGAGCTGGAGCGGCTGTTGCCCAGGGCGCGCGGTGCGGAAGTGAAGGACTTCTTCGTGACCCGGGAGCGCACGGCGACCTTCGCTCCCACCCCCGGCGTCGGACGGCTGCGGCCCGGCGCCCGTACCAAGGCCCCCGGTCTCTATCTGGCCGGAGCGTGGACCGCCACAGGGTGGCCCGCGACCATGGAGAGTGCGGTCCGCAGTGGCGTGAGTGCGGCCGGCGCCGCGCTGGGCGCCCTGGGCCGGCCCCGCCCCAGCCACCTCTTCAACGTCGAGGAGGCGGCGTGATGCTGAACGAGCGCCAGGCGGCAGGCCCCCGCACCCCCGGTAGCGCAACAAGAGGAGAGACTGTGCCCACTGTGCCCCCGGCCTCGAAGGCCGCTCATGAGACCGCGGCGGACGTGGCCGCGCTCCTGGAGCGCGGTAGGTCCCTGGCCACACCGGTACTGCGGGCGGCCGTCGACCGCCTGGCCCCTCCCATGGACACCGTTTCCGCCTACCACTTCGGCTGGATCGACGCCGACGGCAACCCCACGGCGGGCGACGGCGGCAAGGCCGTACGCCCCGCCCTCGCCGTGCTCTCCGCCGAGGTCACCGGTGCCGCGCCCGAGGTCGGCATCCCCGGCGCCGTGGCCGTCGAACTGGTCCACAACTTCTCCCTGCTGCACGACGACCTGATGGACGGCGACGAGCAGCGCCGGCACCGCGACACGGTCTGGAAGGTGCACGGCCCCGCCCAGGCGATCCTCGTCGGCGACGCCATGTTCGCGCTGGCCAACGAGCTGCTGCTGGAGCTCGGCACCGTCGAGGCGGGCCGCGCCACCCGCCGTCTGACCACCGCCACCCGCGCCCTCATCGACGGGCAGGCGCAGGACATCTCCTACGAGCACCGCGACCGCGTCAGCGTCGAGGAGTGCCTGGAGATGGAGGGCAACAAGACCGGCGCCCTGATCGCCTGCGCCAGCTCCATCGGCGCGGTGCTGGCCGGTGCGGACGACCGCACCGCCGACACCCTGGAGAAGTACGGCTACCACCTGGGCCTCGCCTTCCAGGCCGTCGACGACCTGCTCGGCATCTGGGGCGACCCGGTCTCCACCGGCAAGCAGACCTGGAGCGATCTGCGCCAGCGCAAGAAGTCCCTGCCGGTCGTGGCCGCGCTCGCGGCGGGTGGCCCCGCCTCCGAGCGGCTCGGCGAGATCCTCGCCGCCGACGCCAAGAGCAGCGACTTCGAGAACTTCTCCGAGGAGGAGTTCGCGGCCCGTGCCGCCCTCATTGAGGAGGCGGGCGGCCGGGAGTGGACCGCCGAGGAGGCGCGCCGGCAGCACACCATCGCCGTCGAGGCCCTCGATGCCGTCGACATGCCCGAGCGGGTGCGGGCGCAGTTCACGGCGCTGGCCGACTTCGTCGTCGTACGAAAGAGATGATCACCGGGCGAAAAGAGATGATCAGTATCGGTCGAATAGCCCTCGCATAGTCGCCGGCCGGTGCAGCTGGAAAACAGCCCCCCCCCCCCGCCGGACCCCACCCAAACCACCACCCCTAACAAAACAACCAAGGGGAACCCAAAAAGCCAACACCGC
>NZ_JBHYJA010000102.1:0-5765 GCF_042740355.1 Streptomyces sp. NPDC059010 | reverse complement strand
ACCATGCCGCAGACTTATATCCAAACATGGGGTTTATGAGTACCCGAACGTCTACAGTTCCCGAAGCTGAAGATCAAATGTCTCTTGTCGATGATGAGGACACAGCAAAAGAGCATGACGTAAAGCAAGACCCTATTACATCAAAACAAATCTTGCTGGGGTTCGGCATTGTGTTCCTTGTCGTATTCCTATTCTCGGCAAGGGTGTAGGGGGTGTGACTTGTGGAGCAAATCTATTCAATCCTATTAAATAACGGAGCCATGGGCGTAATGCTCGCGTGGTTCATGTTCAAACAATCAAAGGATAACGAACAGACACGGGAAATTCTAACCGATCTGAAAATGGTTATTTCAAAAATCGGGGGTGCGTCAAGCAATGACTAAAATTCTTGTTCTCACCGTTATTATCATCGTGTTTTGGTTCTTCTTTATCCGCCGCAAAAAGAAGGGATAACACATGGAAAAAGGTCTTTTGTTTTTCACGCTGGCGCTCACAGCCATATGGATTATTCTTGATGACTTTTATGGCGGCAAACACCTGTCAAAGATGGCACAGAAAATGACGCCTGACATTTCTACACCGATGGACGTTGTAAAAGATGGTTGGGAATCTACAAAAGAAACCGTCGACGAAGCCGGAAAGACAGCGAAAAAGGCAGTTGAAAAAGCGACAGGATACGACACGTATAAAAAGTATCAAAAGATGAAGCCGGAGCAGAAAAAGAAAGTCAAAAAAGCCGCTAAAGACAGTTTCATAGATGGGTTTTGGAACGGTCTTAAACGCGGTTTTGGCTTGAAGTAAAGGGGTGATTCTATGCAAGAGTTTACAAAGTCTATGCGGTTTATTATCACCTTTCTCTTTTTCGTTATCCTGCTGGGTATGTTCACAAATGAAAAAATAACGTACACGTTCTTGGTACTTGTTCTCGCAAGTATGGCAGTCCTGAACGTTGACAAGGTAAAACAAATCATGGGAGGTCTTGTGGATGGTTAACAAGTTTTTTGACGTGATTGCGGGTATCGGGATTCTCATTGGTATTTATCTGTTCCTGAAAAATGCCAAGTCTACGACTTCCATTATCAGCACAATCGCGAGCAATTCAATTTCAGGCATCAAAGTATTACAAGGGAGGTAAGGCGGCATGATGGAAGGCTATCACCTTCAAAACCGGGTTCATGCGCTTCAGGAGCTTTCACGTCCAGTGGAGCTACCTGACGCGCAGCTAGGTATTGGAGACGCTGAAGAATTACGCCCAACACATGCCAACTTCATTTACCCGATGGTTCCGAAAGAAGCATTGATCGACAAAGTAACAAACATGAGTATTGAGAAAGCGACAGTCGATCTAAACGGAAATCAGGTAGATGAAGAAAACTTCCCTAAGAATCATTATTTCGGTGATCCGATAGGAGGGTTATATTGGTATGGCGGAATTTGAACAAGTCGGTCATGAATCCGGGGGTCATTCCCCGGGTAAAAAGAAATTCCAATTAAACAAAAAGAATATTGTCATTATCGGGTCGGTTGCAATTGGGGTCTTTCTATTAGTCTCCCTTGTGACGCGTGGGCGTCCTGCTGAGGAAGAACAGTACGTGACTTCTGAAGCATTAGAGGGTGATTACTTGGATGGCAATCCTATGAATTCAAGCTTGGTTCAGGCACAGCTACAAAACAATCAATCTCTCATTGAAGGTAGCGTTGATACAGCCTTAAACAACTTTGCAAATGAATTGGGGCAGAACCAAGAATCATTTAAGTCAGATGTAATCGACACCATTACCGATATTGGCAAGGAAAACAAAACGTATGTTGACCAAGTAAAGGACAGCATTTCAAAACAGCTTGCCGATCAAGCGAAGAAATACAGCAACTTGGAAACAGAAAATGACCAGCTTCATAAAGAACTGGAAAAGCTGAAGAACGCGAAACCGTCAACACCTGCCAAAACGACAACACCTGCTAAAAAACCGTCAACCCCGGCTAAAAAGCCATCGCCAGCGAAAAAACCGTCTACACCAAAATACAAAACGGTGACGGTGAAAAAAGGTGACACGTTGTCAGAATTGACGCAGAAATATGGTAAGGGTGGTACAAAAGCCGCGTATATGGAAACAGCCAAGTTTAACAAACTCAAAGACCCGAACAAAATTAAACCGGGTCAGAAAATCAAAATCCTGACAAAGTAGGTGGAAGTATGGGCGTAAATATAAAGCCGTTTATCAAAGACGCGCAAGCCATACAGAAAGAAACTGGCATCCCTGCATCCATCATACTGGGTCAAATCATGTTAGAATCAGGCGGTTCAAACCCGGGCGGATTGTCCGGGCTTGCCTACTACTCTAAGAACCTATTTGGAATAAAGGGAAGAGGTACAGCAGGAAGTGCCACGATGGGTACGACCGAAGTATATAACGGTAAGACCTATCACGTGAAGGATGGCTTTGCAAAGTACAACAGCTATCAAGATTCCATACGCGCCCACGCGGAACTATTATCCAAGCCGCGTTATGCGTCAAAGCTGAAGAACGCAAAAAGCGTTGAGGACTATGCGAAGGGAATCAAAGCTGGAGGGTATGCAACAGACCCTAACTATGTAAATAAGCTTCTCGGCATTATCAGCAGTAACAACCTTCACCAGTACGATGATAAGGACATTACATTCAAAGGAACGTCAGGAGCCGGGGCGACAGGTGGGGATTCTTCATCTTCAGGCACTGACGACAAATCATATTTATCAAATATCATGTTCGGCGTGTTCAGATGGTCTCTTATTCTCGGGCTTGCTATCATTGCAATCGTGTTCTTTATGAAAGCCTTCCCAGCAGTCGGAGACGTTGCGAAAGGTACAGCATCCACCGCAATGGATTTTGTTCCGGGTGGTCGTGCTGTCAAATCTGTTTCTAAGGGAGCCAAAGCCATTAAGAAAGGACGCAGCGCGTCAAACCACATCAAGAAAGCCGCTACAATAGCAAAAGGAGTGAACAAGAATGCCGGAACTAGTCAAACAGCCGGGGGATGACCATAAAAAGAGTACATGGCGTGAACAGACCGTCACCATGCTACCGGGCGACATTACAACGGTTTATTTTGACGACACAAAGCCGAACCATTCAGCCATAACAAATAACACAAGTCAGATCGTGTACGTACACGAGCGCCCGAGCGTGTCGCCTAACAATTATCTTTTAGCCGTAGCGCCGGGGTCAACAAAGCTTTTGGCGCGACCGCTCGGCTATCACACAATCTACCTTGACGCCGCGATCGTGCAGCCCGAAAAAGTCCGGGTCGAATCTTGGATTGAGAAATTTACAGCGTCATCTATACCACAGTCCATTGACACCGTTCAGCTTGGGCAGATGACAGGAACCGTAGATATATCAGCGTTACCGCCGCTTGCGGCAGGCGACAAGCATATTGGGAGTGTTGAGATAGATAAGCCTGTCACACTCGGCGGGTCTTCTATCCCGGCGACACAACCTGTACCAACTCGGGAAGCCGGAATGAATGACTTTAGGGTTGGTGGGGTGAGTGTAGGCGTCACGCCTGTAATGGCAAAGTCAGGTTCTAGCAAACTGACAAACCGCCGAGAGTTGACGATCTACCCGCCTAACTCGGGTGTCATTTATTGGGGTAAGCAGGGTGTCGAGACGACTACAGGTGCGCCGCTCACGTCTAACGACAGCCCGCTAACATTTAAGGTTCATAGCCAAAGCCCTGACGTGTACCTAGTCGCTGATACTGAGACAGTCGTCACAATCGTGGAGGTGTCCTAATTGATTGAACTCGGGTCAAGGCGGACGCCGCCCTATGATGATACAGGCGTCAAAACAAGTATTTCAGATTTAAAAGACAAGATGGCAAAGCTTCAGGACACCGTTGACCATATGGACGTGTCAGATGAGATAAAGAACGATATTCTGACGCTTCAGCAAAAAGTCCAAGCGTTAGAGGATACCGCGGACGGTGGGTCAACTGGTGCAACTGACCAACAAATTCAAAGTATGAAGGCTGACGTTGATTCATTCGGCCGAGTCTTGGACGCTCATGTAAAGGACACGACCAAACACGTATCGTCTGAAGACCGTACCAAGTGGGACGGTATGAGTGACAGGGTGACGACATCAGAAACAAACCTGAAGAACCATATCGCAAATGCTAAACCTCACGTCTCGGATTCTGAACGTTTGAAATGGAATCAAGCTGCTACGGATGCGACACAGCTGCAAAAGGATTTACAGACAACGAATCTATCGCTTCAGGATGTTATCGGGGTTCAAAACTTCTCACAGAAATATGCATTAACGGATGCTGAAGGAATGCGGAAACGGTTGGCTTCAGCTGACAGCATATTCACCGCACCACCCGGTTTTTATTATGGGACAGGATGGAATCAACTACCGTTACCGGGTGACGCTTCTTGGTACTATCTCGACATTCTACCAGCGCCAAACGGTCTGCGGAAATTGGTTCTGACACGTTCCTATGATAATACGTCATGGATTGGTGTTATACACACTGACAATGTATTCAGGGGTTGGCGACAGCTGTTTACACAAAATGATTTTATGGCGCTCACATGGTATAACCTTCCGTTATTGAATGGAGCAAAGGCGTCAGGAAGAACACCGCAGTATACCCGCTGGGGAAACATCCTCATGCTAAAAGGTGACGTGGCGTGTGACCTCGGCGTTGACTTTGCACAATTGCCCGCGTCATATTCACCGTCAGACAAAAAGGCGGTCATGGCAACAGCATACGGAACGACAGGCTTCACAAAATTTTATATCAACACTGACGGTAAACTGGCGTTTGTCGGCTTTTCAGGAAACAATCAGTCCGCCGTGTCCAGTTGGTCATTAGACGCGGCAGTGCCTTACTAGGAGGGTTGGAGCAATGGAAATGATACAAGTATTCGTATATGATTCGGATTTCATCTTCGACTATCCTGAAATTGTTCCGGCTGATTCCGTACCGGATAATGCGACAACCGTACAGCCGCCGGGATATTGGCGGGCGCAATTTCAGAAGGATAGAAAACTATGGATTGAATCCGCTTCAGACGAACAAATAAATGAAATGAGACAACAAATGAGGGAGAGTGTAAAAGAATGAGTTTCATGGAGAATGTTGCAAGTGAAGCACAAAAATTATACGGTGTAAGTCGAGTTTTACCTTCAGTTATCACAGCACAAGCCATACATGAGTCAAATTGGGGCAAATCCGGGCTTGCTACGCGTGCAAATAACCTGTTTGGTATAAAAGGTATCGGGAACGCTGGAACCGTTCATATGGGCACGTGGGAGGTTTTAAACGGGGTCGATAAAACAATCAAAGCAGGGTTCCGGGCGTATAAGTCTGTTCGCGATTCTATCATAGACCTTGTGAACCTCTATAACCGTCTTGACCGTTATAAGGCTGTTGTCGGGGAAACGAACTATGTACAAGCTTGTGCCGCCATCCAAAAGGGTGGATATGCGACAGACCCGAACTATGCGAAGAAGCTTATCGCCACAATCGAAGCCCACGGGCTGACGAAATACGATAAGGTCGGGAACAAAGCCGCAGTGAAGGCGAAACCTGCCAAGTCGTCCGGCTCGACATATACCGTTAAGGCGGGTGACACATTGACAGCAATTGCAAAGAAATATAATACGTCAGTGAAGGAGTTGGCGAAAGTGAACGGTATTAAAGATGTTAATATGATTCGTGTTGGTCAAGTCCTGAAGGTATCAGGAGCCGCACCATCCGGCGGTACATTCTACACC
>NZ_JBHYJA010000101.1:0-5765 GCF_042740355.1 Streptomyces sp. NPDC059010 | reverse complement strand
CGACCCCCTCACCCGCCCGCGCCCGCCCCTCCCGCCCCGCGCGGCCCGGGGGGGGGGGGGCGCGCGCCCCCCCGCCCCCGCCGCGCCCCCCCCCCCACGACAGTTCCCCTACGACACCCCGGTCAGAGCTTGGTGATGTCCAGCCCGCCCTCCGCGTACTGCCTGCGCAGCACCTTCTTGTCGAACTTGCCGACGCTGGTCTTCGGCACCGCCGCGATGACCGTCCAGCGCTCCGGGAGCTGCCACTTGGCGATCTTTCCCTCCTCGGCGAGGAAGGCGCGCAGGGTCTCGAAGTCGGTGCTGGCGCCGTCCCTGAGGACGACCGTGGCCAGCGGGCGCTCGCCCCACTTGTCGTCGGGGACGGCGACGACGGCGGCCTCGGCGACGTCCGGGTGGGACATCAGCGCGTTCTCCAGCTCGACCGAGGAGATCCACTCGCCGCCGGACTTGATGACGTCCTTGGCGCGGTCGGTGAGGGTGAGGAAGCCGTCGGCGGAGATGGTGCCGACGTCGCCGGTCTTCAGCCAGCCGTCCTCGCTGAACTTGTCGGCGGGGCGCAGCGGCTCGCCGTCGGGGCCGTTGTAGTAGGCGCCCGCGATCCAGGGGCCGCGCACCTCCAGCTCGCCGGCGGACTCGCCGTCCCAGGGGAGGCGTTCGCCGCCGGGACCGGTGAGGCGGGCCTCGACGGAGGCGGGGAAGCGGCCCTGGGTCAGGCGGTACTCGAATTCCTCCTCCGTGCCGACCGCGTGGGCCGGCGGACGGGCGATCGTGCCGAGCGGGGAGGTCTCCGTCATGCCCCAGGCGTGGCAGACCCGCATGCCCAGCTCGTCGAACGCCTTCATGAGGGAGGGCGGACAGGCCGAGCCGCCGATGGTGACCTGGCCGAGAGTGGAGACGTCCCGCGGCTTCGCGGTCAGCTCGGCGAGCAGGCCCTGCCAGATGGTGGGCACGGCGGCCGCGTGGGTCGGCCTCTCGCGCTCGATCATCTCGGCGAGGGGCGCAGGCTGCAGGAAGCGGTCCGGCATCAGCATGTTGACGCCGGTCATGAAGGTGGCGTGCGGCAGACCCCAGGCGTTGACATGGAACTGCGGAACCACGACGAGCGAGGTGTCCTGGTCCGTCAGACCCATCGACTGGGTCATGTTGACCTGCATGGAGTGCAGGTAGATCGAGCGGTGGGAGTAGACCACGCCCTTCGGGTCGCCGGTGGTGCCGGAGGTGTAGCACATGGAGGCGGCACGCCGCTCGTCCAGCTCCGGCCAGTCATACGTGACCGGCTTGCCGGCGATCAGCTCCTCGTACTCGTGCACCTGGACTCCCGCGTCCGCGAGGGCGGAGCGGTCACCCGGACCCGACACGACCACGTGCTCGACCGTCTTGAGGTGCGGGAGCAGCGGGGCGAGCAGGGGGAGGAGGGAGCCGTTGGCGATGACGACCCGGTCGGCGGCGTGGTTGACGATCCAGGCCAGCTGCTCGGCCGGGAGGCGGAGGTTGAGGGTGTGCAGCACCGCCCCCATGGAGGGAATCGCGAAGTATGCCTCGACATGCTCCGAGTTGTTCCACATCAGGGTCGCGACGCGCTCGTCGTCGGCCACGCCCAGGTCCTGGCGCAGGGCGTGTGCCAGCTGCGCCGCACGGGCACCGATCTCGGCGAAGGAACGGCGGTGCGGTTCGGCCTCGCCGGTCCAAGTGGTGACCTGCGATGTGCCGTGGATCGTCGACCCATGGGTCAGGATCCTGGAGATCAGCAGCGGTACGTCCTGCATGGTGCTCAGCACGGCGTCCTCCCGGGGGCGACATTGCCTACGCGGTGGTAAGGGTTGCGCTGATTCTGCTCACATACCGCTTGGTATGTCACTAGGTGCCGCTGATCGATCAAGTCACGTTGACAAAGAAAGACTGTCTGGGGGGCGGCCGCCTCCGGGCGGGCGGGGCTTGCCCCGAGGCCGTCCCCCTATCGGACGAGGCCCAGCTCGGGATCCTCGCGCAGCTTGCCCAGCGCACGCGACACGGCCGACTTCACCGTGCCCACGGACACCCCGAGCACCTCGGCCGTCTGGACCTCGCTGAGGTCCTCGTAGTACCGCAGGACGACCATCGCCCGCTGCCGCGCGGGCAGCCGCATGATCGCGCGCCACATGGCGTCGTGCAGCGCCTGCTGCTCGGCCGGGTCGTCCTGTCGGCCGGGCGCGGGCTCCGGCTCGGGCAGCTCGTCACAGGCGAACTCGTCGACCTTGCGCTTGCGCCACTGGGACGTCCTCGTGTTCAGCAGTGCCCTGCGCACATAGCCGTCGAGCGCACGGTGGTCCTCGATGCGCTCCCAGGCCACGTATGTCTTGGTGAGCGCGGTCTGCAGCAGGTCCTCCGCGTCGCTCGGGTTCGCGGTCAGCGACCGGGCGGTACGCAGCAGCACCGGCTGACGGGCCCGCACATACGACGTGAAGGAGGGGTACGTCGCGTTCGGAAAGGTCTGCCTCGCCGATGTAGCGGCCTCGGAAGCGCTGGTGCAGACGGGTGTGGTCATGGCTCCACGCTATGAGCGACCCCTCCTTGAGCGGATCGGCCGCAGGTGCCGAAGAAGCGTCCGCCTCAGGTTGTAGGGGTGGGGCCCACTCCACCTCCTGAAGGTGGACGAGCGGGGGACACCTACTGCGGGATTACCCCTGGGGGTCATCCCTCGGCGGCAAGCACCAGACCCGACGTCGGCACGCCCGTACCGGCCGTCACCAGGACCCGTCCCGCCCCGGGTATCTGGTTCACGGACGTACCCCGCACCTGCCTCACCCCCTCCGCGATTCCGTTCATCCCGTGCAGATACGCCTCCCCCAGCTGCCCCCCGTGAGTGTTGAGCGGCAGCCGCTCCTCGGCCACGAAGCCGGCGGCCTCCCCCTTTCCGCAGAACCCGAACTCCTCCAACTGCATCAGCACGAACGGCGTGAAGTGGTCGTACAGGATCCCCACGTCGATCTCCCGCGGCCCCAGCCCCGCCGTCCGCCACAGCTGCCGCGCCACCACGGCCATCTCCGGCAGACCGGTGAGGTCGTCCCGGTAGAAGCTCGTCATCTGCTCCTGCCCCCGGCCGGCGCCCTGGGCCGCCGCCGCTATGACGGCCGGCGGATGGGGCAGGTCACGGGCCCGGTCGACGGACGTGACGACGAGCGCCTGGCCGCCGTCCGTCTCCTGGCAGCAGTCCAGCAGCCGCAGCGGCTCCACGATCCAGCGCGAGGCCGCGTGGTCGGCGAGGGTGATGGGTCTGCCGTGGAAGTAGGCGGCCGGGTTGGTCGCCGCGTACCTGCGGTCCATCACCGCCACATGCCCGAACGCCTCCGGCGTCAGCCCGTAGGTGTGCAGATACCGCTGGGCCGCCATCGCCACCCAGGACGCCGGGGTGAGCAACCCGAACGGCAGCGACCAGCCCAGCGCCGCGCCCTCCGCCGACGGCTCCCGGTGCCGCACTCCCGAGCCGAAGCGCCGCCCCGACCGCTCGTTGAACGCCCGGTAGCAGACCACCACCTCGGCCACACCGGTGGCGATGGCGAGCGCCGCCTGCTGGATCGTCGCGCAGGCCGCGCCGCCGCCGTAGTGGACGCGGGAGAAGAAGGACAGCTCACCCATGCCGCAGGCCTGGGCCACGGTGATCTCCGGGCTGGTGTCCATCGTGAACGTCACCATCCCGTCCACGTCCCCCGGCGTCAGCCCCGCGTCGTCCAGCGCGGCCCGCACCGCCTCCACGGCCAGCCGAAGCTCACTGCGCCCCGAGTCCTTGGAGAACTCGGTGGCCCCGACACCGACAATCGCCGCCCGCCCGGCAAGGGCATCCCGCCTGCGCACGCTCATGCCGGGTCCTCCGAGGGCTCGGTGCCTGGGGCCGGTGAGGGGGCGGTGATCGCCGACGCCGGTGGCTCCGGTGCCTCCGGTGGCTCAGCCGATCCCGGTGACCCGGGTGACCCCAGCGGCACCGTCACCGTCACCGTGCCGGTCACGTGCTTGCCGATGCCGTTGGCCCCGACCACTCGTACCGTCGCCGTGTCGCCGTCGACCTCCTCGACTCTGCCCGTCAACACCATCGTGTCCCCGGGGTAGTTGGGCGCCCCGAGCCGTATGGCCACCTTGCGCAGCATGGCCGTCGGTCCGAAGTGGTCGGTGATGTAGCGGCCGACCAGGCCGTTTGTCGTCAGGATGTTCATGAAGATGTCCGGGGAGCCCTTCTGGCGGGCCAACTCCGCGTCGTGGTGCACATCCTGGTAGTCACGGGAGGCGATGGCACCGGCGACGATCAGCGTGCGGGTGATCGGGATCTCCAGCGGGGGCACTTCGTCACCGGCGTTCATGTGTCCCCTCCCGAGCCGTCCCTTCTTGAGCCGTCCCTTCTTGAGCAGCCCCCTCCTCGGCGCACCAGACCGGCAGCACCAACTCCTCCTCGTACTCCTGGAATTCGAGCCGCACCGGCAGCCCGATGCGCACCTTGTCGTACGGCGCCCCGACCACGTTGCCGATCATCCGCACTCCCTCGGCCAGTTCGACCAGGGCGACCGCGTAGGGCGGGTCGAAGGCAGGGAAGGGCGGGTGGTGCATCACGACGTACGAATAGACCGTGCCCTCGCCGCTCGCCTCGACCGTGTCCCAGTCCAGACCGCCGCAGGCGTTGCAGCCGGGCAGCCACGGGTGGCGCAGGGTGCCGCAGCCGGTGCAGCGCTGGATGAGCAGTCTGTGGCGCTGGACGCCCTCCCAGAAGCCGGCGTTGTCGCGGTTGACGACGGGGAGGGGGCGCGCGGGCTTCTGCGGTCGGCCGTCGGCGTCCTGCCCTGACGGCTTCTGCCGCCGACCGTCGGCGTGCTGTTCCGACGACTGCTGTTGCCGACCGTCGACGCCCCGCTCCGACGGCTGCTGTTGCCGACCGTCGACGCCCCGCTCCGACGGCTTCTGTTGCCGGTCCGGCTGCCCTGAGCGGCGTATGGGTGCGTACTTGAGGATGCGGAAGCGGTGTGTGCCCGCGAGGTCGGGGCCGACGTGGATGTCCATGCGGGTCGTGACGAAGTACCCCGTGCCGAGCTTCGTGGTCTTCCTCTCCGACACCGACTCGATCATCGAGTCGAAGGTGATCTCGTCCCCCGGCCGCAGGGGGCACAGATACTCCTGCTCACAGTCGGTGGCGACGACCGAGGTGTAGCCCGCCTGGTCGAGCAGGCCGAGCAGCTCGTCGTACGCGTGCGTGCGCGTCGTATGGCCGGAGAGGCCGGCCATGGTCCACGCCTGGAGCATGGTGGGGGGTGCGATGGCGTCCGGCCCCAGATACGCCGGGTTGGTGTCACCCATCGCCTCGCACCAGTGCCGGATCATGGGTGCGTTGACGGGGTCCCGGCCCGCGCGGGCCACGGCGGCCGACCGCCCCTCGTACGCCTTCAGCCGCGCCTCGTACGCCACCAGCCGCGCCTCGAACTCCTCGCCCGCTTCCACCCTCTGGCCCGCCTCCGGCTCGTAGCCCACCGTCGTCCCCTCGCCCTCATCGCCCGCATCGCCCCGCGGCGTATCGCAATGTCACTTCTGGTACACCGCGACCACCGATCCGGTTCCCACCCGGCTCCGGAAACTTCAGGACAGGCCCCGAGACAGGTTTCTGACTGTCCGTCAGATGCGACGCACTGTCAAGGCCGACGAAAAGCGGGGGGGGGGCGGCCCCCCAGGTCCGACCCCCACGGCCGTGGCGACCCCCCCAACACACCCCTCCACCAACGCCGGCGCCGCGCGCAGGGCACCCGCGGCAC
>NZ_JBHYJA010000100.1:0-5803 GCF_042740355.1 Streptomyces sp. NPDC059010 | reverse complement strand
TTTGAACCCGGTGGCCTGACGGCGAAGGCATGCATGGCCGCGCGGTCGGCGGGCTGCTCCGGCTATCGGCCCGACCGCCACGCGGATCCGGTTCGATGACCTATCGTCATGCAGGCGCCGTAGGGGACGAAGATCTCCCCGACCGTCGACTGGCCTATTCCACGACCAGCTGCACCATGGCCCGGGCCGGCCACCCGCCGCCAGTGATAGTGCGCCGGCACTGCGCAATCCCTGGATCTCCGGGCCATCCCGCCACGGGGTCCGGGCGGCCCGCACATGGAGACGGTCGAGGTGGACGTGCCTGAGGGCAGCTTGCCGGCCCTATACACCAATGGCCTGATCGAGCATCGCGGTCCGACGTCGACGTGGGCTTGACCACCCTGTGCCGGATCCTGGCCGACAACGCTCCATCCGTTGGCCTGCGTCGGCGGCTACACCGAGGACGCTTCAACCGATCCACCCCGCCAACGGCCTTCAGGGCACGCCCTGCGGGCGGTCGTGGCCCGATGCGTCCAGTGCAGATTCCCCTTGCTTCAAGGAGGTATGGATACGCGCTCTGCGCAACCGCGTCGACGGTGAGTTCCGGGATGCCGCCTCGGTCCCCCGTTCAGGCGGTCGGCTTCTCCGGAGCGTGGACTTGTACTTGGAAACCGATCGGTTTACAGTGATGGAAACCGATCGGTTTTCCCGCCTGGGGGAGGTGCTCGTGGCTGTTTCGGAGGCGCGAGCCCCTTCGTCGCCGGTGAGACCTACGTCTTGAGCCGCGTGGCATCGCGGTGACCGGCCGTAGATCGGCCATATGGACACCCGCCTGACCACGGGTGTCGACGAGCGCAGGTCCGACGCGCATGCCGGCGCTGTTCGACGTGTCCGCATCACTCATCCGCAGTTCACGCAAGGAGACAGAGGCATGCCCGACCAGGAAGTACGTTCCACGATGCACATTCCGGGGACCACCACCCACACCATCGCTCCGCGCCCGGGATCCGGCGGCCACGAGGGAACGCTGCGCTACCTCAAGGCGGGCACCGGCGCCCCCCTGGTCCTTCTGCACACCCTGCGCACCCAAGCCGAGCACTACCGCCACCTCATCCCGCTGATCGCGGACCAGTACACCGTGTACGCCCTCGACCTGCCGGGTATGGGCTACTCCGAGATCGTGCCCGGCGCGTCCTACGAAGAGCCGGCGCTGCGTGTGGGCGTCGAGCGGCTCCTCACCGAACTCGACCTCCACGACGTGACACTGGTCGGGGAATCCCTGGGCGGGGTACTCGCCCTGACCACGGCGGCCGATCTGCCGGAGCGGGTACGGCGGGTCGTGTCGGTGAACCCGTACGACTACCGCGACGGGATCGCCCGGTCCAGCCTCATTGCCCGCGTGGTGATCAGCGGGATCATCGCTCCGGGCGTGGGCAAGCTGATCGCCGAGCAGGAGCCCAAGCCCGTCCTGCGCAGGATCCTGCAGGGCGGCGTCGGTGACAAGGCCGCCTTCCGGGAGGACTACCTGGACGAGCTCCTCCAGTCGGGCAGGCGTCCCGGCTTCCCGACCGTCGCACGCGCTCTGTACCGGAACATGCCCAGCCTCATCGCGGCCCGCTCGCGCTACCCCGAGGTCAAGGCGCCGGTCCACCTCGTCTACGGCGAGAACGACTGGTCCCGCCTCTCCGACCGGGAGGCCAACAAGAGGGTGCTTCCCGCAGCCGACTTCACGCAGGTGCCGGGAGCGGACCACTTCATCGCGCTGGAGAGGCCCGAAGTGGTGGCCGACCTACTGAACGCGGTGGCCTGACACGAAAACGCTGAAAACCCTCACCGCACAGACAACCAAGGAGTCAACAACCATGTCCTCTCACGCCACATCCAACATCTTCGTCGTCGGCGGCACCGGGGCTCAAGGGATGCCCATCGTTCGCGCTCTTGTCGCCGACAAGAAGTACTCCGTCAAGGTCCTGACCCGCGACGCCGGCTCCCCCCGAGCTCAGGAGCTCGTGGCGCTGGGGAATGTCTCCATCCTCGAAGGAACGTTCGCTGACGAGGAGGTACTGCGTGAGGGATTTCGGGGCTGCGACGGGGCGTTCATCAACATCGACGGGTTCAACACCGGCGAGAAGGCGGAGACGTACTGGGCCATCCGCACGTACGAGATCGCGATCGAAGAAGGAATCAAGTTCTTCGTCTACGGCAACCTCGACTACGCCCTGAAGAAGTCGGGCTACGACTCCAGGTTCCGCACCGGCCACTATGACGGCAAGGGCCGCATGGCCGAGTGGGTGCTGTTCCAGAACGAGAAGAACAGGGATCGGATGGGAGCGGCGGTTTTCACGTCGGGTCCCTACATCGAGATGGTGATCTCTCCGCTCACGCCCATGACACCCTCGGTCGAGGACGGTGTCGTCACGTGGCGCGTCCCGCTCGGCGAGGGGGCCGTCCCGCACGTCGCCCTGGAAGACTGCGGCTTCTATGTCCGCTGGCTCTTCGACAACCCGGAACGGGCCAACGGCATGGACCTCGAAGTCGCCATCGAGCACATGACCTACGCCGACATGGCCGCGGCATTCGAGAAGGTCACCGGGCACCCGGCGCGGTACATCGACACCGATCTGGACGCTTATTGGAGCCATCCGGACCTGACGGGGATCGCCGATGCCCCTGCGGGATACAACGCCGACCCCGACGACAAGAGCACCATGAGTTTCCGCGACAATTTCACCGGATTCTGGAACGTGTGGAAGCACGGAATCATCACCAGGGACTACGCCCTGCTCGACGAGATCCACCCGAACAGGATCAGGACCGCCGAGGAATGGTTCCGCCGGGAGGACCAGTTGGGCAGGGAATCCGGCAAGGGAAGTCTCTGGGAAAGGGTCCAGGCGGAGAACTGGACCATGGAATCCGCGGTTCTCAAGAGCAGCGCGGACTTCAGGACGGGAAAGCTGTAGACGGACCGGTCCAGCGGTGTGCTCGGAAGCGTCGGCGGGTTTCCCGTGCGCGCAGCGGGTGGAGCGGAAGAGGTGTTCGCCACGGAGGTGATTGACCACAACCCCGCCACTGACGGGGCCTCGATCGCCACGGTTCCCGACTGATTCACCGACACACCGCACGGCAGCCTGTTCCAGCAGGAGCTTCCGGCGGCTGGGTGGCCCTCCATCAGCGGATGACGGCGGTCCACACCGGAGATGCCTTCGGCTTCCCCACCGGCGGCCCACGGTCGGCCTCAACGGCCAGGACTCATCATGCGTCGTCGACGGCAAGATCACCGAGATCCACCTGGGCAAAGGCTGAGCCGGGGCGCTTCCCCGGTGCAGTGCCAGTGCGGCAGCGAGTTCCGAGGCTGCTGGAGCTGACGTGGTAGGTGTCCTGAAGGCCGCTTGACCCTTCCGTCGGCTCCTGCCGGCCCGGGACCACCGCACGACGATGCGGGAGGGCCGGGCGGGGGCCTGGAAGACCTGCTGGCGGGTGACCCGGGCCGTTGCCGCGCTCTCCTCGAGCTCACCGGTGCTGGGGTCGCGGTTCCAGCGGGGGAAGTCGCCGGAGGTGACCTGGAGCAGTATGCGGTGGCCCGGGCGGAGGACGATGCTGGTCGACCACACGTCCACGGCGGGCTCGGCCGGCTCACCCGGTGCCGCTTCCCGTACCCGCAGGATGCCTTCGGTCACGTTGCGGGAGACGCCGTGCTCGTCGACGTCGCGCAGGCGGGCCACCCCAGTCGGTGGAGGGTCCGTCCATGGCGGCGAGGAGTACGGGCCTTGACACGGCCGGTGACTTCGAGGTCCTCGGCGAGCGGTTCGGTCGTGCCGGCCGGCTGGAGCCCCTCGCCGCGATCGACGCCATCGCAGCCGGCGTGTCCGCGGTCGCGGTCCGCGATGCCATCGGGCCGGACCGCGACCTGACACTGGACTTCCACGGCCGGTTCAGCGAGGCGATGTCCCGCCGTGCCCTGCCCTTCCTGGAACCACTCCTGGCGCTCTCCGTCGAGGAGCCCGTGCTGCCTGAGTCCTCCTGGGACCTCGGCGCCGTGGTGCGCTCCATCTCCATCTCTATCCCCATCCCCATCGCCACCGGCGAACGGCTCTGCTCCCGCTGGGACTTCCGCTCGGTGCTCTCCGACGGCATCGCCGTGACCCGGCCTGACATCAGCCATGCTGGCGGCATCTCCGGGCCCCACCGCATCGCCGCGATGGCGGAACCGTACGACGTCCTGGTGGCACCGCACTGTCCCCTCGGCCCGATCGCGCTCGCCGCCACCTCCAAATCTCCAACCCGACTTCGCCATCCCCGACTTCCTCATTCGGGAACTGGCCTTGGGCATCGGCTACGGCGACAGCAGCGGCCTGCTCGACTACCTCGCCGACACCACCGCACTCTTCACGTTCCGCGACGGGTACGTCGACCCCGACAGCGCCCGGCCTCGGCATCACCGTCGACGAGGACGTGGGTCGCGCCGCCGCCGAACACGGCCACCGCCGGCGCAATCCGGTCTGGCGCAACATCGGGGGCTCACTGGCAGCCCGGTAGCCGGCCGGCCCGATCCAAGGCCGCGGAGGAAAGGGGCCGAACCCTGGCTGGTTGGCGGGGCGTCAGCCGTTCAGGAAACCCAGGATGTGGTCGGCGACCGGCTTGGGCTGCTCCAGGTGCAGGAAGTGACCTGCGTCGGGTACGACGACGCGTTCCAAGCCGTTCGTGAACAGCGCGTCCATGCCCTCGCTCAACTCCACGGACATGCAGTTGTCGTCGGCCCCGTGGAGGTAGAGCGACGGGACGGTGATGGCACCGCTCGCCCGGGCTTCCATGATGCGGGCCGCCTCGTCCGCGGGCGGAGTGAACAACTGGCGGTAGAAGCCGAGGGTCTCCCGCAGGACACCTGGAGCACGGAAGGTTTCCTTGAGCGCGGCACGCTCCACCTCCGACAGCTCATAGCCGGGCGACCACTCACGCCAGAGCCGGTCGATGAAGGCGAAGTCGTCGAACGCGACGGCCGCCTCCGCGATGGCTGTCTGGAAGAAGTACATGTACCAGCTACGTCGTTGCTGGTCACCGTCGGTGACGAACGCGGTGCCCAGTTGAGGGCCGTAGGGAACCGCCATACCGACAAGCCTGCGCACACGTGTCGCGTCGAGGCTCGCTGCCGCGTACGCCGCCACCGCACCGAGGTCATGACCTATGAGATCCGCCTGCTCGCGCCCGAGCGCTTCGATCAGGGCGAGGGCGTCCTGACCGGTCGAGAACGGGCGATAGGAGCCGTCGGGTGCCGCGCCACCGGGCCAGTACCCGCGGAGTGCGGGTGCGACCGCCCAATACCCCTCCCGTGCAAGGCGGTTGAGAAGCCCCGTCCAGCTTGCTGCATGGTCGGGAAAGCCATGGAGGCAGAGGACCAGCGGCCCGCTGCCGGCCTCCAGGATCGGAACTTCCAATCCGCCTGCCAGAACCTTCCGATGACGTACCCGGCCAACTGACGGGGACTGGGGCTCATGGGTCGCGGAGTCCTCGCCGAACGGCGGTCGCGGTGTCACATGGGTCATGAAGTCAACTCCGAGGCGCCTTCACGGCGTCGCGGTCCTGCGGGTCAGGACCTGGTGGCGATTCTGTGTGTTGATCCGGTGCGGCGGCGAGTTCTGGGGTCGCTGGGGCCAGTGGCCGCTGTCCGGCAGGACGACATGCGTGGGCGGAGGTTTCTCGCGAGGCGGTCGGCGTACGGACAGGGGTCCGCCCGGCCCTCGCGCCGGTTCCTGTCAGCGTGGGACCACTGGCAGGACGATGCGGGAGGGCCGGGCGGGGTGGTGGAAGTCATGCCGTCGTGTTGAGC
>NZ_JBHYJA010000099.1:0-6527 GCF_042740355.1 Streptomyces sp. NPDC059010 | reverse complement strand
GTCCTGGCCGCCACCCTCTCCCCCACCTGGGGCATCTACAGCGGCTACGAACTGTGCGAGAACACCCCCCTGCGCCCCGGCAGCGAGGAATACCTCCACTCGGAGAAGTACCAGATCCGCCCCCGCGACTGGGCCGCCGCCGAACGCGAGGGCCGCACCATCACCCCCCTGATCACCAGGCTCAACGCCGTCCGGCGCGCGAACCCCGCCCTGCGGCAGCTGCGCGATCTGCACTTCCATCACACGGACAAGGACGAGGTGATCGCCTACTCCAAACGGCAGGGATCGAACACGGTTCTGGTGGTCGCCAACCTCGACCCCCACCACACCCAGGAGGCCACGGTCTCGTTGGACATGCCGCAACTCGGCCTGGATTGGCACGAGTCGGTGCCGGTGCGCGACGAGCTCACCGGCGAGACCTATCACTGGGGCAGGACCAACTATGTGCGCCTTGAGCCGGGCCGCGAGCCCGCGCACATCTTTCGTGTTCTGCGACCGTCCACCCCGCAGATCGGAGGGTCACCCACAAAATGATCGTCAACGAGCCCGTTCAGGACACCTTCGAGGACACCCCCGCCAAGGATCGTGACCCCGACTGGTTCAAACGAGCAGTCTTCTACGAGGTCCTGGTCCGCTCCTTCCAGGACAGCAACGGCGACGGCGTCGGCGACCTCAAGGGCCTCACCGCCAAACTCGACTACCTGCAATGGCTCGGCGTCGACTGCCTGTGGCTGCCGCCCTTCTTCAAATCACCGCTCAGGGACGGCGGCTACGACGTCTCCGACTACACCTCGGTGCTGCCGGAATTCGGTGATCTCGCCGATTTCGTGGAATTCGTGGACTCCGCTCACCAGCGGGGCATGCGCGTCATCATCGACTTCGTCATGAACCACACCAGCGACCAGCACCCGTGGTTCCAGGAGTCGCGGAAGGACCCCGACGGCCCCTACGGCGACTACTACGTGTGGGCGAAGGACGACAAGGCCTACGGCGACGCCCGCATCATCTTCGTCGACACCGAGGCCTCCAACTGGACCTTCGATCCGGTCCGCAAGCAGTACTTCTTCCACCGCTTCTTCTCCCACCAGCCGGATCTCAACTACGAGAACCCGACCGTGCAGGAGGAGATCATCTCCGCCCTGCGGTTCTGGCTGGACCTGGGTATCGACGGCTTCCGGCTGGACGCGGTGCCGTATCTGTACGCGGAGGAGGGCACCAACTGCGAGAACCTGCCCGCGACCCACGAATTCCTCAAGCGGGTGCGGAAGGAGATCGACGCCCACTACCCGGACACGGTGCTGCTGGCGGAGGCCAACCAGTGGCCCGAGGACGTCGTCGACTATTTCGGTGACTACCGAAGCGGCGGCGACGAATGCCACATGGCGTTCCACTTCCCGGTCATGCCGCGCATCTTCATGGCCGTACGGCGGGAATCGCGCTACCCGGTCTCGGAAATCCTCGCCAAGACCCCGGCCATCCCGTCCGGCTGCCAGTGGGGCATCTTCCTGCGCAACCACGACGAGCTGACCCTCGAAATGGTCACCGACGAGGAACGCGACTACATGTACGCGGAGTACGCCAAGGACCCGCGGATGCGCGCCAACATCGGCATCCGCAGGCGGCTGGCCCCGCTCCTCGACAACGACCGCAACCAGATCGAGCTGTTCACCGCGCTGCTGCTGTCCCTCCCCGGCTCGCCGATCCTCTACTACGGCGACGAGATCGGCATGGGCGACAACATCTGGCTCGGCGACCGCGACGCCGTCCGCACCCCCATGCAGTGGACCCCGGACCGCAACGCGGGGTTCTCGTCCTGCGATCCGGGACGGCTGTTCCTGCCCACGATCATGGACCCGGTCCACGGCTACCAGGTCACGAACGTCGAGGCGTCCATGGCGTCGCCGTCCTCGCTCCTGCACTGGACCCGCCGCATGATCGAGATTCGCAAGCAGAACCCCGCCTTCGGACTCGGCACCTACACGGAACTCCAGTCCTCCAACCCCGCCGTACTCGCCTTCCTGCGCGAATACGAGGACGACCTCGTGCTGTGCGTGCACAACTTCTCCCGTTTCGCACAGCCGACGGAGCTGGATCTGCGCGAGTTCAACGGGCGGCATCCGGTGGAGCTGTTCGGCGGGGTGCGATTCCCGGCCATCGGTGAGCTGCCGTACTTGCTGACTCTCGGGGGCCACGGCTTCTACTGGTTCCGGCTGCGCAAGGACGCCGCCTGAGAGCCCCGCGGGGCGGTTTCCACCGCCCCGCCGGGGGCACGCATGAGTAACACCCCGACCTCCCGGGGAAAGGACGCGACGCCATGTCGGAAGCCGTCACCCGTACCATCACCACCTCGCCCGGCCTCCTTGCGTCACTGGACCCACTGCTGCGGGAGTGGCTGCCGCGGCAGCGCTGGTTCGCGGGCAAGGGGCGTCCGGTCACGGGCTTCTCCCTGGTGGCGGCCACCGAGCTGCTGCCGCCCGGCCGCAAACTGGGCCTGTACCACCTGCTGGTGCGCGCCCATCAGCCCCTCGCCCCCGTGCCGGGCTCACCCGAGCTGCCGGCCGACTGCTACCAACTCCTCATAGGGGAGCGCGAGGCGCTGCCGCCGCGGCTGGCGCCCGCGCTGATCGGACACGTGGCCGAGGGCCCGCTCGCCGGACGCACGGTGTACGACGCCCTGTACGACACCCGCCCCAGCGAGCTGCTCCTCGAAGCACTGCGCACCGGGGCCCGCATCGGCGCCCTGCGCTTCGAGCAGGACGGAGGCCAGGACATCCGGTCCGGTCTGGTGCCGCGCCTGGTCACCTCCGAACAGTCGAACTCGTCCGTCGTCTACGGCGATACGTTCATCCTGAAGCTGTTGCGCCGGGTCGTGCCCGGCGTCAACCCCGACCTGGAGCTGCCGCTGGCGCTGGCCCGCGAGGACTGCGACCGGGTGCCCGCGCCGACGGCGTGGATCCGTGCCGAGCTGGCCGGCGAGTCGTATGTCCTCGGTGTGCTCCAGCCATTCGTGCAGGGCGCGGCCGACGGCTGGGAGCTGGCGTTGCGCCAGTTGGCCAAGGGGGAGGACTTCGCCGCCGCCGCGCGGGCGCTCGGGCGCGCCACTGCCGAGGTCCACACGGTGCTGGCCCGTACGCTGCCGACCGTGACGTTGGGGCACACACAGGTGCAGCAGCTGGTCGACGGCATGGTCGAGCGGCTCGACGCGGCCGCGCAGGCGGTGCCCGCGCTGCGGCCGTACGCGCCGGGTCTGCGCTCGGCCTTCGAGGCGCTGGCCGCGCTCGCGGCCGAGGGTCACACGTGGACCGCCCAGCGCATTCACGGCGATCTGCATCTCGGACAGTGCCTGCGCTCACCGGCCGGTCAGTGGTGGCTCATCGACTTCGAGGGCGAGCCGTCGAAGTCGCTGGCCGAGCGGCGGATGCCGCAGCCGGTGGTGCGGGACGTCGCCGGGATGCTGCGCTCCTTCGACTACGCCGCCCACTCGGCCGAGCGTCCGGCACCCGGCTGGGCCGAGGCCTGCCGGGCCGCGTACTGCTCCGGGTACGCACAGGCCGGTGGTGTCGATCCGCGCACCGATCCGGTTCTGCTGCGCGCGTACGAGACCGACAAGGCGATCTACGAGGTCGTCTACGAGGCCCGGCACCGCCCCGACTGGCTCCCGGTTCCGCTGTCCGCGATACATCGTCTCGCCGCGGACTCCGGTACCCCGTCCCCCTCCTCCCTCTCCTCCCCCGCCACCCCCTCATCTCCACCTTCGCCAAGGAGGCCCCGCCCGTGACCCCCCGCACCACTCCCTCCAGCGGTTCGGAACCCGAGAACACGGCCGAGCAGTCGGCCGAGAAGAAGAGCGTCGCCAAAAGGGCGGCGACCAAGGCCGTGGAGGCCGCGGAGGCCGTGCGGAAGGGGACGGCGAAGAAGGCGACGGCGAAGGCCGCCGGGCAGAAGAAGGCGGCCACGAAGAAACCGGCGGCCAAGAAGGCCACGGCGAAGAAACCGCCCGCCAAGAAGGCCGCCGTGGAGAACGCCGAAGCGGAGAAGTCCGGAGCCGAGAAGGCCGTGGCGGAGAAGGCCGTGGCCAAGAAGGTCGGGGCGAAGAAGGCCGCGGCGAAGAGCACCACCGCGAAGGCCACGGCGGCGAAGGGCACCGCCACCAAGAAGGCCGCCGCCAAGAAGATCCCCGCGCAGCAGGCGGCGCAGAAGAAGAAGATCCCGGCGCAGCAGGCCGTCCCGAAGCCGGCCGAGCCCGTGGAGGTCACCGTCTCGCCGGCCCTGGACGCCGCCGACCGCGACCGTCTGATCACCGGCACGCACCACGACCCGCACTCCGTGCTCGGCGCGCATCCGGTGCCCGGCGGTGTCGCGTTCCGGGCCTTCAAGCCGTACGCCCTGTCGGTGACCGTCGTGGCCGGGAATCTGCGGGCGGAACTGCACGACGACGCGGAGGGGTTCTTCTCGGGGCTGCTGCCGCTGCGGGCGGTGCCGGAGAACTACAAGCTGCTCGTGGCGTACGAGGGGTCGGTGCAGGAGACCGAGGACGCGTACCGTTTCCTGCCCGCGCTGGGCGAGCTCGATCTGCATCTGATCGGCGAGGGACGGCACGAGGAACTGTGGCGGGCGCTGGGCGCCGAGCCGATGACGCACCAGGCCGTGACCGGCACCCGCTTCACGGTGTGGGCGCCGAACGCCCGCGGCGTCTCACTGGCCGGCACCTTCAACTTCTGGGACGGCACGGGCTATCCGATGCGTTCGCTCGGCGGCACCGGGGTCTGGGAGCTGTTCGTGCCGGACATCGGCGAGGGCGAGCTGTACAAGTTCGAGATCACCCGGCCCGACGGCTCGAAGACGCTGCGCGCGGATCCGCTGGCCCGCCGGACGGAGGCCCCGCCCAACACGTCGTCCATCGTGCACGCCTCGCACCATGAGTGGGGCGACGAGGCGTGGCTGGAGCGGCGCGGTGCGACCCCGACGCACGAGGCGCCGTTCTCGGTCTACGAGGTCCACCTGGCGTCCTGGCGCCCCGGCCTGACGTACCGGCAACTGGCCGACCAGCTCCCCGCGTACGTCAAGGACCTGGGCTTCACGCACGTGGAGCTGATGCCGGTGGCCGAGCACCCGTTCGGCGGCTCGTGGGGCTACCAGGTCACCGGCTTCTACGCGCCCACGGCCCGGCTCGGCACGCCGGACGACTTCAAGTACCTGGTCGACGCCCTCCACCAGGCCGGGATCGGCGTGCTGATGGACTGGGTGCCGGCGCACTTCCCGCGCGACGACTGGGCGCTGGCGGAGTTCGACGGCCGTCCGCTGTACGAGCACGAGGACCCGCTGCGCTCCGCGCACCCCGACTGGGGCACGCTGGAGTTCGACTTCGGCCGACGCGAGGTGCGCAACTTCCTGGTGGCCAACGCCCTGTACTGGTGCGAGGAGTTCCACATCGACGGACTGCGGGTGGACGCCGTCGCCTCCATGCTCTACCTGGACTACTCACGCGAGCCGGGCCAGTGGCTCCCGAACGAGCACGGCGGGCGGGAGAACCTGGACGCGGTTGCGTTCCTGCAGGAGATGAACGCGACGGTGTACCGGCGGGTGCCGGGGGTCGTGACCATCGCGGAGGAATCCACGGCCTGGGACGGCGTGACGCGTCCGACGCATGTGTCGGGTCCGGGCGGTTTCGGGGGCCTGGGCTTCGGTCTGAAGTGGAACATGGGCTGGATGCACGACTCGCTGGAGTACGTGGCCAAGGAGCCGGTGCACCGCAAGTACCACCACAACGAGATGACGTTCTCGATGGTGTACGCCTACAGCGAGAACTACGTCCTGCCCATCTCCCACGACGAGGTGGTGCACGGCAAGCGTTCCCTGGTGTCGAAGATGCCGGGCGACTGGTGGCAGCAGCGCGCCAACCACCGCGCCTACCTGGGCTTCATGTGGGCCCACCCCGGCAAGCAGCTCCTCTTCATGGGCCAGGAGTTCGCCCAGGGCGCCGAGTGGTCCGAGGCGCACGGTCCCGACTGGTGGCTGCTGGACCCGGCGTACGGGGCGGAGCCGGACCACCGGGGCGTGCGTGACCTGGTCCGCGACCTCAACACGGTCTACCGCCACACCCCGGCGCTCTGGCAGCGCGACACCGACCCGTCCGGCTTCCAGTGGGTGGTCGGCGACGCCGCCGACGACAACGTGTTCGCGTTCCTGCGCTACGACGCGGAGGGCGTCCCGCTGCTTGCGGTGTCGAACATGTCGCCGGTCGTCCGTGACGAGTACCGCCTTGGCGTCCCGGACGACGTCCCGGCCTGGCACGAGACGGTGAACACCGACGCGGCGAAGTACGGCGGCAGCGACGTCACCAATCCCGACCCGGTCAAGCCGGAGCCCCAGCCCTGGCACGGCCGCCCGGCCAGCATCCGCCTGACCCTGCCACCCCTGGCGACCGTCTGGCTGCGCCCGGCCTAGTTGTTCGCCCCCGCCGCCCCTACCCGTCCCGTCCCTGGGGGCTGCCGCCCCCAGACCCCCGCTTCGGCCCTGAAGGGGCC
>NZ_JBHYJA010000098.1:0-7058 GCF_042740355.1 Streptomyces sp. NPDC059010 | reverse complement strand
GGTGTCCCGCGCCCGGCCGCGCCGCCCCGGGGGGGGGGCGGGCGCGCGCCGCCCGCGGGGGCGGGTTCGGGGGGGGGGCGGCGGCCCCCCCGGCGCCTTGTCAGCCGTCCGCCTGGACACTTCAGTGGTACTAGAACTGCGTGAAGAACTTCCAGACCTCCTGCGGCACCCAGGTCCTGGAGCCGCTGTCACCGGGGGCCCCGTCCTGCGGAGCGGCGATGTGCCCCTCGTCGAACGCGGCCCAGACGACCGGATGTCCGGCCGAGCATCCCGAGTAGGTGGTGACCCGGTGCGTCAGGCTGCCCTGCGCCGGCTCGGGCGGGTTCTGGGGAGTGCAGCCGTTGTTCCTGACGAACCTGTCCCGCAGCGCCCGCCCGCCGGAGATGCCGAGGACGTTGTCCCTGAGGCCGTGCACGCCGAGGTAGGCGATCGGCTGGGTGCCGCCGCTGCATCCGCTGAGCTGCCCGCCGCCCAGGACCGCGACCGCGCGGAAGACCGTCGCGCGGGAACACGCGAGGGAGTAGGACATCGCGGCTCCGTAGCTGAAGCCGAGAGCGAAGCGCTGTGTCGTGTCGACGCACAGGTCCGTCTCGATGCGCCTGAGCATGTCGTCGACGAAGGTGACGTCCTCCCCGCCGCTGTTGGCCCAGCCGTTGTCGAGGCCTTGGGGCGCGACGAAGACGGCGCTGTTGTTCGCCAGTCGCTGGAGCCCGTAGTAGGCCCAGGTGCCCGTTTCCACGGTGCGGCCGGTGGCGACGTCGGTGGAGGTGCCGCCCAGCCAGTGGAACCCGAAGACCAGCCGGTGGGCGCGGTTGCGGTCGTAGCCGTCGGGGATGCGCAGGATGAAGCTCCGGTTCTTGCCGCCACTCTGGATCGTGTGCGTTCCGCTCGTCAGGGTGGGAGCCTTGCCGCAACCGGAGCTCGGGGCGGCGGTGCCGGCGGATGCGGCGGCCGTGCCTCCCATGCTCAGGGCGACCAGCACCGCGACCACGGCGGTACATAAGAGGGACCTCGTCCTTACCCTTCTCCTTGTCCTTGTCATCGTCCTTGTCATCGTGAAACTTCCCTTCTGAAGCCGCGGTTGTTCACGCGCGGGTCCACTTCTGGTTGGACTGGCCGTTGCAGGTCGACAGGACCAGCGGGGTCCCGCCGGCGGTGCCGGCCCCGTCGACGTCGAGGCACAGCCCGGCGTGGACGTTGCGGATCGCCCCGTCGGAGCCGACGGTCCACTTCTGGTTGTTCTGGCCGTTGCAGGGCCAGGTGATGACCCGGGTGCCGTCGGTGGTGCCCTGGTTGTAGGCGTCCAGACACTTGTCGCCGAAGACGCGGATCTCGCCGCCGGCCCATGTGGTCCACAGTTGGTTGGCGGCGGTGTGGCAGTCCCAGAGCAGTGCCGTGGCCCCGGCCGCGGTGGAGGCCTTGTCCACGTCCACGCAGCGTCCGGACGCGGTGCCGCGCAGCCGGGAGGTGGTGGCGGCGAGCGGGCTGCCGCCGCTGACCCGGAAGACGGCGACGCCGTGCGCGGGGACGCTCGCCGAGATCTGCCCGGACGTGCTGGACGTGCCGCCGGTCCACAGGTCGGTGAGGGTGAACGGTCCGCCGGACAGGCCGACCTGGGCGGCCGTGGTGCTGACGGTCGCCGTGCCGCCTCCCCGGTTGAACAGGCCCACCGCGACCGAGCCGTCGGACAGCGGCTTGGCGAACACCTCGGTGCCGCCGTCGTCGCGCACCCTGCGTCCGCCCGCGCCCAGCGGATCCTGGTTCACCGCCAGCAGCCGCGGGTTGCGCAGGATCGCGCTCACGTCGGCGGACATGGTGCGGATGTCGTTGCCGGCCATGAGCGGGGCTGCCAGCAGCGCCCACAGGGCGAAGTGGGAGCGGGACTCGGTCAGTGACAGGCCGGGACGGCCGACGACCAGCATGTCGGGGTCGTTCCAGTGCCCCGGTCCGGACTGGGCCGCCAGCGGCGCGGTGACGTCCAGGACGTTGCCGACGCCCATCGGATAGCTGTTGGTGTTGCCGTTCTGCCAGATGTCGAGCAGGTCCTCGGTCGTCCGCCACAGGTCGGCGACCTCGCCCCAGTTGTACGTGTCGCCGGTGATGGCGTGGAAGCTGTTGGGGTTGATGCTGTACACGATCGGCCGCCCGGTGGCGCGCAGGGCGTCGCGCATCAGCGTGAACCGCGCGACCTGCTCGTCGCGGGTGCCGCTGGAGGAGCACCAGTCGTACTTGAGGTAGTCGACGCCCCACGAGGCGAACGTGGCGGCGTCCTGGGCCTCGTGGCCCCTGCTGCCCGTCGACCCGGGGTAGCCGCCGCTGGTCTGGGCGCAGGTGCGTTCACCCGGCACCTGGTAGATGCCGAACTTCAGGCCCTTGCCATGGATGTAGTCCCCGAGCGCCTTCATTCCGCCGGGGAACTTGGTCGGGTTGGCCCGCAGGTTGCCTGCCGCGTCGCGCTGCGGGTCGAACCAGCAGTCGTCGACCACCACATACCGGTAGCCGGCGTCGCGCATGCCCGAGGACACCATGGCGTCGGCGGCCTGGCGCACCTGGGCCTCGGTGATCCCGCACCCGAAGCTGTTCCAGCTGTTCCATCCCAACGGCGGAGTGAGCGCCGGGCTGCCGGGCGCGGCGGAAGCTGTGGAGTGGGCAGCGGCCGTGACGGTCGCGGTCACCGTCATCGCGACGGCCGCGAGGAGGTGGAGCAGTCGCCTGACTGATCGTCTGGGCACGGAGGGCTCCTTCATGTCAAGTTCATGACACTTACAGAGGGGATCTCTGGGTCGAAATTTCGATAGCCATTCGGAAAGTCGAAGCGTCACGCATCCTAGAGAGGCGCTCAAGCATGTCAACACCTTCCGATATCGCCCGGCGGCAGACTCCCCACATCTAGCTCAATTCGACTCCGAATGTTTCGCCCTCATTAGCGAATCATGCGCCAGGTATTGACGCGATCCGTCGACCTCCTATCATCCAAAATGCCCGACAAGCCGATCCATGTTCGACATCTCGAACCCGATGGAGCCACACCGGGCGCCCCAAGGAGAACGACACCCGCAGATCTGTCATGCCCTCATCAACCCGCACGCGTGCCGCAGAGGAGAACCATGAACCCGCTGAAACACTTCGGCCGGCGCCGAGCCTCGCTGCTGGCCCTCCTGGCCACGGCCGCCCTGGTGACACCGGTGGCCGCGACCGCCGCACCCGATGCCGTCCGAGCCTCCACCCTCGGCGCACAAGCCGCCCAGTCCGGAAGGTACTTCGGGACCGCGGTGGCCGCCGGAAGGCTCGGCGACGGCACGTACACCTCGATCCTGGACCGCGAGTTCAACTCGGTCACCCCCGAGAACGAGATGAAGTGGGACACGACCGAACCCTCCCGCGGCTCGTTCAACTTCGGCCCCGCCGACCAGATCGTCAACCGCGCGGCAGCCCGCGGTCAGCGCTTACGCGGCCACACCCTGGTCTGGCACTCCCAACTGCCCGGCTGGGTCAGCTCCATCAGGGACGCGAACACCCTGCGCAGCGTGATGAACAACCACATCACCGGCGTGATGAACCGCTACAAGGGCCGGATCCACTCCTGGGACGTCGTCAACGAGGCCTTCGCCGACGGCGGCAGCGGCCAGCACCGGCCCTCGGTGTTCCAGAACCTGCTGGGCGACGGCTTCATCGAGCAGGCCTTCCGCACCGCGCGGGCCACCGACTCGGGGGCCAAGCTCTGCTACAACGACTACAACATCGAGAACTGGAGCGACGCGAAGACGCAGGGCGTCTACCGCATGGTGCGCGACTTCAAGGCACGCGGCGTGCCCATCGACTGCGTCGGCCTCCAGGCCCACTTCGGCACCGGCGGCCCGCCCGCCAGTTTCCAGACGACGCTGTCGAACTTCGCCGCCCTCGGCGTGGACGTCCAGATCACCGAGCTGGACATCGCCCAGGCGCCGCCGACCGCGTACGCGAACACGGTGCGGGCCTGCATGAACGTGGCGCGCTGCACCGGCATCACCGTCTGGGGCATCCGGGACAGCGACTCCTGGCGAGCCTCGGAGAACCCGCTGCTGTTCGACCGGGGCGGCAACAAGAAGCCCGCCTACCAGTCGGTGCTCACCACGCTGGGTGGCACGGCCGCGACACAGCGGGCCGGCACCTCCTCGGCCCGGTCCGCCGCCGCGCTGCCCTCCCGCTTCTCCTGGAGCTCCGGCGGCGCGCTGATCGCCCCCAAGCCGGACTCGACCCACAACATCGCCGGGATCAAGGACCCGACCGTCGTCCAGTACAACGGCAAGTACCACGTGTTCGCGAGCGTGGCCAGCTCTTCCGGCTACAACCTGGTGTACGTCAACTTGACCCGGCCCTAAAGGACCGGGCTTGGAGGTAGCGCCCAACTGGCTGCTGGGTTGACTCCTCCGTCCAGACACGCCTATCGGGTGGCAGGGACGCGTGACTCACGCCCCGCGTTCCACACGCTCTCGCCACGGGTGGCGATGTTGTGGGAAGCATTCCGGTCGGCGTGGGCAACGACCCCGCACCCCCGGCAGATGAAAAGTCCCTGGTCGACACGGTTGCGTTTGTCGACGTGGCCGCACTGCGCGCATGTCTGGGACGTGTACGCGGGATCGACGAAGACCAGGGGCACGCCTGCCCGCTTGGCCTTGTAGACGATGAAGTCTGCGAGCTGGGCGAAGGACCAGGAGTGGAGCGCGACCCTCCCCCACTGCCTTAAGGGCGTGGGAGGTACCCCCACGGGCTTGCGGAGCCGTACCCTCTGCCGGATTCCCTTGAGTTCTTCCAGGGAGATCCCGGCCGAGGTGCGTTCAGCCTCGGTCACGATCGTCTTGGCGATGATGTGGTTGGTGTTCTTGACGTGCCGCGCCTCGCGGCGGGAGCGCTCCTTGAGCCGGTGCCTGGCGGACTTGGTGCGCTTCTTCTGGAGCTTGGCCCGCAGGGCAAGCTGCCTCTTGCGATACCGGTTCAGGGCGCGTCCGGCGGCCTGGTAGCCGGTGGATGTGGTGGCGATGTTGACGATGCCGAGGTCCACGCCGATGAAGCCGTCCGGCTCGTACGTCTCGGCCTCGGGAACCTCGCACGTGGCGATCAGATAGAAGACGCCGTCACGCTCGATCAGGTCGGACTCGCCCTTGCGGTACTGCTGGAGCACCTTGAGCGCGTCCGCCGCGCACACGAACCGCACGCCCTTCAACCGGCCTTCGGTGGTCCAGATCGAGACCGTCCGCTGGTCGTACTGCCAGCTCAAACACCGGTCGTCATACGGCTGCGCGGCATCGGGACGGAACGTGATCGGCCTCGACTCCGCCTTGCGGCGGCGCTTCGACTTCGGCTTGCCGAGGTTCCCGGCCCGGATGTTCGCCGTCAAGGTGGTGTAGGCGTCGCGCACCTTCTTGATGGTGTGCTGGGCGGCCTGCGCCCCGAGCCCTTCGGCCTTGAGGCGCGGGTAGGTGTGCTTGCGCAGCTCGTACTCACGCGGCACCCCGTGGGCGAAGGCCACTTCGGCGACCCAGCACGCCAGATCCTTGACCGTGCGCAGGGTCGCGGACAGCGCGGCGGCCTGCTCGGCCTCCGGCATCAGCTTCACCTGCGTCACGATCTTCACGACGATCATCGTACTAACCACGCTGGGAGCCAAACCCCAATATTCGCAGGGGTCGTACGGTCGTCTACACCCTCCATGCCCACTTGGTCTTCACACCCAAGTACCGGCGCGGACCGTTCACCGACGAGATCCTTACGCGCTGCGAAGAGATCATGCGGGCCGTGTGCGCCGACTTCGAAACCGAGCTGGTGGAGTTCAACGGCGAGCGTGATCACGTCCACCTGCTCGTGCACTACCCGCCCAAGGTCGCCATCTCGCGGTTGGTCGGCTCCCTCAAGGGGGTGTCCGCCCGCAGGCTCCGCCAGGAGTTCCCCGGCCACATCCGCAAGTACCTGTGGGGCGACCACTTCTGGTCCCCGTCCTACTTCGCCGCATCCTGCGGCGGCGCACCGCTAGAGATCATCAAGGAGTACATCGAGAACCAGAAGCGACCCGACTGAGGGCAACAGTGCAGACCCGTGCGCCCGTGCAGGTCACCCCTAGCTTGAGAAGCACTTCCTCCCGGGCATGAACGCCCAGGGTTCCGCGCTAGATCATGCTGAACTTCAGTGACTGGTCCCAGGCCGGCTCGGCCACCCACCACTACCTCGACCGCAGCGCCATCGGCGCCGGCTACCGGGCCGCGCCGCAGGTCTTCTACTACGCGCCGCAGCGCCTGTGGTACCTCGTGTACCAGACCGGCAACGCCTCGTACTCCACCAACCCCGACATCAGCAATCCGAACGGGTGGAGCGCGCCCCGCAACTTCTACGCGTCGATGCCCGACATCATCAAGCAGAACATCGGCAACGGCTACTGGGTCGACATGTGGGTGATCTGCGACAGCGCCAACTGCCACCTGTTCTCCTCCGACGACAACGGACACCTGTACCGCTCCCAGACGACCGTCGGCCAGTTCCCGAACGGCTTCACCAACACCGTCATCGCGGCCCAGGACTCCAAGTACGCCCTGTTCGAAGCGAGCAACGTGTACAAGGTGCAGGGCACCAATCAGTACCTGCTCCTCGTGGAGGCCATCGGATCGGACGGCCGGCGCTACTTCCGCTCCTGGACCTCGGGCAGCCTCGCCGGCTCCTGGACACCCCTGGCCGCATCCGAGAGCAACCCGTTCGCACGGGCCAACAACGTCACCTTCCCGTCCGGGGCCTGGACCAGGGACATCAGCCACGGCGAGATGATCCGGGCCGGCTACGACCAGACACTCACCATCCCCTCCTGCCGGCTCCAGTACCTCTACCAGGGCATGAACCCCAACGCGGGCGGTGACTACAACCTCCTCCCCTGGCGGCTCGCCCTCCTCACCCAGACCAACTCGACCTGCTGACCATGTGGGCCCCGCACCGATGGCGCGGGGCCCCCCGCCGGGGGCGCCCCCCCCGCGGGGGGGCGGGTGGGGGTTGTTGGAGGGTGACCCGCGCCCGGAGGGGGTGTAGTTGGCGCGCAC
>NZ_JBHYJA010000097.1:0-8052 GCF_042740355.1 Streptomyces sp. NPDC059010 | reverse complement strand
GGGGGCGCCCGCGCCCCCCCCCCCCGGGGCGGGGACGGGTAGGGGCGGCGGGGGCGAGGAACTGGCTGTGGGGAGGCGGGACGGGGACGGGCCCGGACGTCGGTTCGTCCGGGCCCATCGTTTTCGTGCTCGGCGGCTGCTGCTTAGGGTCAGCCGGTGGAGCCTCTGCCGAGGAGGTCGTCCACCGGCCCTTCTACCCCAACAGGCCACCCACGAGGCCCGGTTCCCCGGACGTGGACCCTCCGTTGCCGGAGCCACCGGTGGAGCCGCCACCGGACGTGGGACCTCCGGAGGACGGCCCGGTGCTGGTGCTGGGGGCGTCGTCGGCCGGCACGGACTGCTGGGGCGGCGCCTGCCCGCCCGTACCCTGCGTCTGACTCGGCGTACCCGCACCGGTCGCACCCGCGTCACTGGTGGCACCCGGCGTCGTCGCGGCACCCGACGGAGTGGCCGCTCCCGACGTGGCGCCCTGGGTGGGCGAGTTGGAGGCCGACGGGGTCCGCCCGTGCCGGTGGTCGGAGTCCTGGGGCAGCGGCGAGCCCGGCAGTTCGTTGCGGGGGGCCTCGCCGGGGCCGGGAACGACCACCCGGTCGGAGTCGCGGACCGCTCCGCCCAGCAGAGAGCCGATCAGAAGCGTCAGGCCGGTGACGATCGCCGTGATCAGGGCGCCTCGGCGCAGCACGTAGCTGCGCAGCTCCCAGATGTCGGAGCGCGGGCCGAGTCGGCGCCAGGCCATGCCTGCCAGGCGGCCGTCGATCGAGTAGACGGGGGCGCCCGCGATGATCAACGGGGACCACGCGGCGAGGTAGATGATGTCGGGGGCGTCGTAGACGGGGACGCTCTTCCAGCTGACGGTGAGCAGGAGCGCGGCGGACAGCAGGGCGCCCACCACCGCGGCGACCCGCTGCCAGCACCCCAGGACCGTCAGGACGCCCACGATGACCTGGAAGAAGGCGATGACCAGGCCGGAGCCGACGGGGTGTTCGAGGGCGAATTGGCGGAGGGGCTCGGCCACTTCCCAGGGGTGCAGGGTGTTGAGCCACTTGACCATGGAGCCGCGCTTGCCGCCGTCGAAGTAGACGGGGTCGCAGAGCTTGCCCATGCCGGCGTAGATGGAGATGAAGCCGAGGAAGACGCGGAGCGGGAGGAGGACGACCCCGAGGTTCATCCGGCGGCCCGGGTAGTAGGCGTGCCGTGCCGGGTCGTCGGCGCCCAGGCGCTTGGCGGGCGCGTCGGCCGCGTCCCCGTCGTCGCCCTGTCCGAACTCCTCGAAGCCCTCGTCCTGGTACGCGAGTTCCTCGTCGTAGGCGCTCTCGACCGTGCGCATGTGGGGCAGCAGCCGGGTCTCTACCGACTCGTGCGTGCGCTGCGCGCCGACGATCGGCGTCTCGACGGTCTGCGACAACTCGTCGTCGTAGACCGCGTCGAAGCCGTCGTCATAGCCGCCGACGCCCACGCGCGGGATGACCTGGGTGGCCCCGGCGGGGACCGGTTCGTCGCCGTGGCGGACGCTGCCGTCCCGCACGGCCTGGAGCAGGCGGTGTGCGCCGGTGTCGTCGGGCGCGGACGTGCCGTTCCAGACGGAGACCCGGCGGCGGGCGCCGGGGGCCGCGCCCGCTCTGCCGGCCGTGTTGACGGCGGGAATCCGGGTGGTGTCCTCGGTGGCGCTCTGGTGCCGTGCGATGCGCGGGGTTTTGGTGCGCCCGGTCGACGCGCCCAGCAACACGCGGAAACTCGCGTGATTGACGATGATCTGCGCCGGATCGCTCGGCACCTTCACCATGCTCAGCGCGGGAGCGTCGTCGTAACCCGACGAGCGGTCCCCCGTGGGTGTGCGGGGTGTTCTGGTGTCCACACTCAACTAACCGAGTGACGTGACGTTAGGACACTGCTTTGACCGGTCCGATCTGTCCGGACCCCGTCAAGGATGCGCAGGTCGCACCACTGTCACCAGAATTAACCCGCACGGGTGACGCAACGGATGTCTGTTCAGACGCGTCGGCGAGCCGCCTCGTAGAGGACGATGCCCGCCGCCACACCGGCGTTGAGGGACTCGGCGCCGCCCGGCATCGGGATGCGTACCCGGTGGTCGCACGTCTCGCCGACCAGGCGGGACAGGCCCTTGCCCTCGCTGCCGACCACGATGACCACCGGGCCCGCCAGGGCCTCCAGTTCGCCGAGCTCGGCCTCGCCGTCGGCGGCGAGGCCGACGACCACGATGCCCGCCTTCTTGTACGCCTCCAGGGCGCGGGTGAGGTTCGTGGCGCGGGCGACCGGGGTGCGGGCCGCCGTGCCCGCCGACGTCTTCCAGGCGCCGGCCGTCATGCCCGCCGCACGGCGCTCGGGTACGACGACTCCGTGGCCGCCGAAGGCCGAGACCGAGCGGACCACGGCACCGAGGTTGCGCGGGTCCGTCACGCCGTCGAGGGCGACGATGAGCGGGTCCTCGCCCGCGTCGGCTGCGGCCTCGGCGAGGTCCTCGGGGTGGGCGTACTCGTAGGGCGGGACCTGGAGGACGAGGCCCTGGTGGTTCAGGCCGTTCGTCATGCGGTCCAGCTCGGGGCGCGGGGCCTCCATGAGGTTGATGCCGCCGCGCTCGGCGGCGAGCTGGAGGGCCTCGCGGACGCGCTCGTCGTTGTCGATGAACTGCTGGACGTAGAGGGTGGACGCGGGGACGCCCTCGCGCAGCGCCTCGACGACCGGGTTGCGTCCTACGACCATCTCGGACGTGCCCTTGCCGCCACGGCCGCGCGGTGCGGGGCGGCGCGCGGCCTGCTTCGCCTTGGCGGTCGCGATGCGGTTCTTCTTGTGCTTCTTGCGCATCTCGGCGGGCGGGGTCGGGCCCTTGCCCTCCAGGCCCTTGCGTCGCTGGCCGCCACTGCCGACCTGCGCGCCCTTCTTGCCGGACATGCGGCGGTTGTTCGCGGCCATGACCTACCTGTCTGTCGTGAGCTGTCGTACGTACGTCTATGAAGTGTGCCGCCCGGGAGGCCGGGCGGCACAATCGATCTTCCGGGCGCCGGGCCCGGTCAGCGCGGGCCGAGGCTCCAGCGCGGTCCGTCGGGGCCGTCCTCGATGGCCAGCCCGGACTGCTTGAGCTGGTCGCGGATGGCGTCCGCGGTCGTCCAGTCCTTGCGGGCGCGGGCGGCCTCGCGCTGGTCGAGGACCAGGCGTACGAGGCTGTCGACCACGCCGTGCAGATCCTCGCCCCGGTCGGACTCGCCCGCCCAGTGCGGGTCCAGCGGGTCCAGGCCGAGGACGCCGAGCATGGCGCGGACCTCGGCGAGGCGGGCCACGGCGGCTTCCTTGTCGTCGGCGGCCAGAGCGCTGTTGCCCTGCCGGACGGTGGTGTGCACGACGGCGAGCGCCTGCGGGACGCCCAGGTCGTCGTCCATCGCCTCGGCGAAGGCGAGCGGGACCTCGGCGGACGGCTCGACGACGCCCGCCTTCTCCACCACGCGCTGCACGAAGCCCTCGATCCGCGCGAACGCCGACTCGGCCTCGCGCAGGGCCTCCTCGCTGTACTCGATCATCGAGCGGTAGTGCGGGGTGCCCAGGTAGTAGCGCAGGACGATCGGGCGCCATGCCTTGACCATCTCGCTGACCAGGACGCTGTTGCCGAGCGACTTGGACATCTTGTCGCCGGCCATGGTGACCCAGGCGTTGTGCACCCAGTACCGGGCGAAGTCGTCGCCGTAGGCCTTGGCCTGGGCGATCTCGTTCTCATGGTGCGGGAAGATCAGGTCGAGGCCGCCGCCGTGGATGTCGAAGGCGGTGCCGAGGTATTTGTGCGCCATGGCCGAGCACTCCAGGTGCCAGCCGGGACGCCCCGGGCCCCACGGCGTCGACCAGGTCGGTTCCCCGGGCTTGGCGGACTTCCACATGGCGAAGTCGCGCGGGTCGCGCTTGCCGGTCTCGCCCTCGCCCGACGGCTGCAGGAGGTTGTCCAGCTCCTGCCGCGACAGCTCCAGGTATCCGGGGAAGGAGCGCACGTCGAAGTAGACGTTGCCGTCCGCCTCGTAGGCGTGCCCGCGCTCGATGAGGCCTTGCATCATCTCGACCATCTCGGTCACATGGCCGGTGGCACGGGGCTCGTACGTCGGCGGCAGGCAGCCGAGGGCGGTGTAGCCGTCGTTGAACGCCCGCTCGTTCTCATACCCGATGGACCACCACGGGCGGCCCTGCTCGGCGGCCTTGGTGATGATCTTGTCGTCGATGTCCGTGACGTTCCGGATGAACGTCACGTCGTAGCCGCGGTACGCGAACCAGCGGCGCATGATGTCGAAGTTGAGGCCGGAGCGGATGTGGCCGATGTGCGGGGCTGCCTGCACGGTGGCACCACAGAGGTAGATCGAGACACAACCCTGCTTGAGCGGGGTGAAGTCACGGATCTGCCGGGCGTTGGTGTCGTACAGGCGAATAGTCACGACACCAGGGTAGTGGGCGGACGGGAGTGCCTGGTGCCTAAGTGCGGTTTGTTCGTTGTCGTGTGCGGATGGGCTTCAGCCGGCCCGCACCACCAGCGCCGTCGCCACCGCCATCAGGCCCTCGCCGCGGCCGGGGAAGCCCAGGCCGTCCGTCGTCGCGCCCGATACCGACACCGGGGCTCCCGCGGCCTCCGACAGGATCTTCTGGGCCTCGTCCCGGCGCTTGCCGATCTTCGGGCGGGGGCCGACCACCTGGACCGCGATGTTGCCGATGCGGAAGCCCGCCTCGCGCACGATCCGGGCCGCCTCCGTCAGGAGTACGACGCCGGAGGCGCCGGACCATTCCGGGCGGCCGGTGCCGAAGTGCTCGCCCAGGTCGCCGAGGCCGGCTGCCGAGAACAGGGCGTTGCAGGCGGCATGGGCGACGACGTCGGCGTCGGAGTGGCCGGCCAGGCCGGGGCCCTCGCCCTCCCACTTCAGGCCCGCGCACCACAGCTCGCGGCCGTCCTCGAAGGCGTGGATGTCGGTGCCGATGCCGACCTGGGGCAGCGGCATCGCGGTGTCAGAAGCCATCGTTCAGCCTCCGGCGGGCCAGGACCGCCTCCGCCAGGACCAGGTCCAGCGGGCGGGTCACCTTGAAGGCCTCCTCGTGGCCGGGGACGACCACGACCGTCAGGCCGAGCTGCTCGACCATGCCGGCGTCGTCGGTGACGTCACCGGTCACCGTCTCGTGCGCACGGATCAGCGTGGCCCGGTCGAAGCCCTGCGGGGTCTGTACGGCGCGCAGGCGGGCGCGCTGCGGGGTGGCCACCACGGGCTCCGGCTCGCCGGGCGTCCGCGCGGGCTCTACCTCCTTGACCGTGTCCGCCAGCGGCAGCGCGGGGACGACGGCCGGCGCTCCGTCGCGTACGGCTTCGATCACCGCGTCGACCGTGTCCACCGGGACCAGCGGGCGGGCGGCGTCGTGCACCAGGACGATGTCGTGGTCCGGCGGCAGCGCGTCCAGGCCGAGCTTCACGGACTCCTGGCGGGACTCGCCGCCGGGGACGACCAGGAAGTCGGTGCGCTCGGGCAGCGCGTGCGCGTCGAGGAGCGACTTCACCTCGGCGGCGCCGTCGGGCGGGGCCACCACGACCACCAGGGAGACGGCGCGGGAGGCGGCCATCGCGCGCGCGGCGTGGATGAGCATGGGCGTGCCGTTCAGCGCGCGGAGCGCCTTGGGGGCGCCCGGACCGAGGCGCACGCCGCGGCCCGCAGCCGGGATCACGACGGCCGTACGGGCCCCGGCGGGGGTTCCGGCAGGGCTTTCGGCACGAACTTCCGAGGGCGAAGGGCGCGAATCGTCAGACATCGGTTCCTGTCAGGTTTGTGTGCTCGGCCTACGTGGGTATGGCCTCAGCGTGCCGGGTGGGACGTCTTGACCGAACCCTTCCGTGACAACGGTCGAGCCAGCTGCCCGGACCCGGCACACCAAAAGTATCGGGGACACCCGAGGTAGGACGCACAGCGCCTGTGAGCGAACATGCCGCAGCGCCCGGCGACAGGAATTACGTCATCGGGCACCGCGGCACTTCTTTTAAAACAACACAGGGACTGACTGTGCTGAACTGAGGCGGACGGACCGCGTCAGGATGCGAGAACCTCGTCGAGCAGGGCCTCGGCCTTGTCCTCGTTGGTGTTCTCCGCGAGGGCGAGTTCGCTCACCAGGATCTGGCGGGCCTTGGCGAGCATGCGCTTCTCACCGGCGGAGAGTCCGCGCTCGCGCTCACGACGCCACAGGTCACGCACGACTTCCGCGACCTTGATGACATCGCCGGAGGCGAGCTTCTCCAGATTTGCCTTGTAACGACGCGACCAGTTCGTGGGCTCCTCGGCGTACGGCGCGCGCAGCACCTCGAAGACCCGGTCCAGCCCGTCCTGACCGACCACATCACGCACGCCGACGAACTCCGCATTGTCCGCTGGCACACGTACCGTCAGGTCACCCTGGGCGACCTTCAGCACCAAGTAGGTCTTGTCCACGCCTTTGATCTGGCGAGTTTCGATGGCCTCGATCAGCGCGGCCCCGTGATGGGGATAGACCACGGTGTCGCCAACCTTGAACGTCATGTGACAGGTACCCCTTCCGTGGCTATCCAGGGTAACACGGAAACTGACGGTTCTGAATGGCGTTTTCGCAGGTCAGGGCATATCTCGGGGCTTGACAACTCTGACAGGAACGTGCTTCGCGGGCCGAGCGGAAGTAGGTATTCGCAGGTGGGAGCGGCTCTGCGGGCGAGGTGAAACGCGCCCGTTACACACATCCGGAGGCACCTCCGAGTGGTCGAACATCCACAAATGTCCGGTTCCAAGTGTGCGACTTCCGCTACTCCGTTCGGCGTCCGGAGTCGGGTCCCGGACGAATCCGGAATTGATCACGACCCTGGTGGCGAGCACGCCCGTTGATCAATTTCGGAAGGTCGTGCATTCCTTCACGGAAATTTTGCGCCGCGCCTTGCGAGGGTCTTATGTGAATGACGGACGAGCGTGCGGGCAATGTGACTCGCGGGTCACTTGTGGGTGACGGGAAGGATCACGGAAGGGGTACGAAGAGGCGGTTCGGCGGTACCGGGGAGACGCTTCCGCGGTACTTCGGCCGCTCAGGGGAGGGTCGGGTGCGGTCGCGCGGGAACGGCTCGGTAACCTAAGGCCGCTGACAGACACTTAGGGCGGCTTTATTCGCCCCCCGTTCGAGTCAAGGAGTTGCCGCCGCCGTGAGCAGCAGCCTTCGACGCGGCGCCCTCGCCGCGGCCGCCATCGCGTTCTCGATCACCTCGCTCGCCGCGTGCGGCGCGGGCAACAACAGCCAGACGCTGCAGATCGTGCCGGACAACGCGGCCACCACGGTCGGCGACATCAAGGTCCAGAACGCGATCGTCATCACCCAGCCCGACCTGGAGTCGACCGGCCCGGCCGCGGTCTCCGCGACGCTGTTCAACTCCGGCAGGTCCGCCCAGACGCTGGACTCGATCAAGGTGGACGACTCCGGTGAGCAGGCCCAGCTCAAGCCCGCCAAGGGCGGCAGCCTGACCATCCCGGCCGGCGGCTCGCTGATCATCGGCGGCGAGGGCAACGCCTCCGCCGTCCTCGCCAAGGGCCGCGACGGCATCCAGGACGGCAACGCCCAGGCGATCACCTTCACCTTCAGCAAGACCGGTGACGTGGGCCTGCGCGCCTTCGTCGTGCCGTCCGAGCACTACTTCGAGAGCTGGGGCCCGAGCTCGGTCCCGGCCGTGCCGGGCACGAAGCCCACGCCGTCCGGTTCGGCGTCCGGGTCCCCCGCCGCCACCCCGGGCGACGAGTCCTCCGCGAGCGCGACGGCGACCGAGGGCACCGAGGCCGGTAACGGCACCGAGGCCGGCGCGGGCGGCGCGGCTACCCCGTCCGGCGACGCCTCGCACACGACGGCCGGTCACTGAGCGGTCGTGGCCGATGGGCCTTACGGCCCCTGCACAGCCGTAGAAAAGGGGGGGGGGCCCCCGGGCCGGGGGGGCCCGCCGCGGCGGGGGGGGGGGGGGGGGGTTGGCGGGCGCGGGTGTCCGCGGGGCCCCGCCCCCCCCCCGGGGCGCGGGGCGCGCCCGGCGGG
>NZ_JBHYJA010000096.1:0-8303 GCF_042740355.1 Streptomyces sp. NPDC059010 | reverse complement strand
GTGTTGTGGGGTGGGCTGTGTTTTTTGTTAAACCGCGCGCGGCCGCGCCGCGCGCGCGGGGCTGCCGGCTATTCTCCGCCCCCCCGGGGGGGGGCGCGGGGCCCCCCGCGACCGAATACAGCTGTCCGGCGATGAGCACAAGGCCGATACCGGCCAGCATGCCCTCGACGACGGAGACCGAGATGGCCCGGAAGTAGCGCCCCAGCTTCAGGGCGCCCATGAGGAGCTGGAGCAGACCGGTGGCGAGCACCAGCACACCGAGGACCGGCAGCCCGAACTCCTGGACGGCCTCGAAGACCAGCACGGTCAGACCGGCGGCCGGCCCCGAGACCTGGAGGCTGCTGCCGCGCATCAGCCCGGTGACGATGCCGCCCACGATGCCGGTGACGAGCCCGAGCTCGGCCGGCACTCCGGAGGCGACGGCCACGCCGACGCACAGCGGCAGCGCGACCAGGAAGACGACCAGCGAGGCGGCGAAGTCCTGCCGCAGATGAGGGTATTTGGTCAGCATGCCGATCACAGCGCCTCGAACGCGTCGGTGTCGGCGCTGTGAGCCTGCACGGCGCCCTTGTGGACCTCGTAGTACCAGCCGTGCAGGGTCAGTTGACGCTCCTTCAGTTTCTGCTCGATGAACGGGTACGAGCGCAGCCGCAGCAGCTGCGCCAGCACATGGGCCTGGACGCCTTCGGCGACCTCGGGGTCCTCGGCGGCGCCCGTCGGGCGCGGGGTGGCGTTCGCGAGCCAGTCGCGCACGGCCGGTACGGCGTCGAGGTCGTCGCCGCGCACCAGCGCGCCGACGGCGCCGCAGTGGGAGTGGCCGCAGACCACGATGTCGCTGACGCCGAGGACCTCCACGGCGTACTCGATGGTGGCCGCCTCGCTGGTGGGGTGCTCGGAGGCGTACGGCGGGACGATGTTGCCCGCGGTGCGGAGCTCGAAGAGCTCCCCGGGGCGGGCGCCGGTGATCAGGGCCGGGACGACCCGGGAGTCGGAGCAGGTGATGAACAGGACCTGCGGGGACTGCCCTTCGGCCAGCTTGGCGAACTCCTCAGGGCGCTGTCCGAACGTGCGGGCGTTGTCGATGAGGGGCTGCATATGTGGTGACTCCTCCTGGCGCGCCGCAGTGGCGCGTCGGGGCTTACATGACAGAGGTGGGGGGCTTTGCTCTGCTGCTCAGCAGCGAAAGACCTGAAGAGCGGCCGGGGTGTGCGCCGCCGCGGGTCTCGACGGGCGCTCGTGCGCGGCGCCGGCGGTGGCCGGTTCGTGCGCGGACGCGGGGTCCTGAGTGATCAGGGGCCGGTAGGGCGCCATGGGCCCTGAGTCGGCGACGCGGTGACGGTCACGAGTCCGCAGCGGACCGGTCGGGTCCCCATGGCCCGAGGGTTCGCAGTGGCGGGAGGTGAGGGTTTCGTCGCGCAGCGCCTTCCCGGAGGGTTTGATTCCGGGCTGGGCTTTGGCCTTTGCCTGACTGACTGTGTGCGCGTGTGCGAAGGATGCGGTGGGTGCGAAGAACTGGAGGGCGAGCAGGACGGCGGCGAGGATCGAAACCACGGTCCTGGTCGTCGTACCTCGGAACATGCGCCCCCCTCCGGAAAGTCCACACCTCTTGCGCGCGCCAACACTTGGTCAACCGTTGGTCAAGAAACACATTAGCCCGGCAAAGTTGTTTGCAGGGTTAACTTAACGTTTCAAGCTGAAGAGAGCCTGAAATGCGCGGGTGGCATGACTGGAACTCCCCCTTGACCAGGGGGAGTTCACGGGATAGCGGGCGTCAGGCGGTGACGAGACCCTGCGCGTCGCGCGCCAGGGCAGTGAGCCGCGAGATGGCGCGGAAGTACTTCTTGCGGTAGCCGCCCTTCAGCATCTCCTCGCTGAAGAGCCTGTCGAAGGGCAGTCCCGAGGCCAGGACCGGGACCTCACGGTCATAGAGTCGGTCGGCGAGCACGACGAGCCGCAGGGCCGTGGACTGGTCCGGAATCGGCTGTACGTCGGTGAGGCACACGGCCTTCAGGTCATCGGTCAGCGCGCCGTACCGGCTGGGGTGGACGCGGGCCAGATGGTCGAGGAGATGCGGGAAGTCGTCGAGCGAGGCGCCCTCGGTGGCGTACGCCGCCTTCGTCACCTGTTCGTCCGAGTACGGCGCCGGCGCCTCGGGCAGACCGCGGTGGCGGTAGTCCTCGCCGTCGATGCGCAGCGCGCGGAAGTGGGCCGACAGGCCCTGGATCTCCCGCAGGAAGTCGGCCGCCGCGAAGCGGCCCTCGCCGAGCTTGCCGGGCAGTGTGTTGGAGGTGGCGGCGAGCGCGACGCCCGCGTCGACCAGCCTGCCGAGCAGGGTGGAGACGAGGACGGTGTCGCCCGGGTCGTCCAGCTCGAACTCGTCGATGCACAGCAGCCGGTGGCCGGAGAGGGTCTGCACCGTCTGCTGGAAGCCGAGGGCGCCGACGAGGTTGGTCAGCTCCACGAAGGTGCCGAACGCCTTGAGCGACGGCTCGGCCGGGGTGGCGTGCCAGAGGGAGGCGAGGAGATGGGTCTTGCCGACGCCGTAGCCGCCGTCGAGGTAGACGCCGCGGGGTCCCGTCGGCACCTTGGGCGCCTTGGACCTGCCGAACCCCAGGAAACCGCGCTTGCCGGTCTTCCCGGCGCCGCTGGCGTGCGCCCCGCCGAGTCCGCCCGCGAAACCCTCCAGGACGCGGACCGCGTCGGTCTGGCTGGGCTGGTTCGGGTCCGGTATGTACGTGCTGAAGCGGACCGAGTCGAAGCGCGGCGGCGGCACCATCTCGGCGACCAGCCGGTCCGCGGGGACGTGCGGCTCGCGGGTGCAGAGCGAGAGCGGGCTCGCTTCGGCTATCGGGCTCGGCTTGGACGCGGCGGTGGAGGACGACACGGTTCACCATGGTAAGCGCCGTGCCACACTCCTTGGCATGCGACGCCTGTTCCCTGTGACCGACGAAACAACAGCGAGGGTCCCCGGCGGTTCGGCCGGGGGCGGCGGGGGTGGAGCTGCCGATGGGGGGCTTGTTGCGGGTGCCGCCGGAGTCGCCGGTGCGGCTGGTGGGGGCGCCGGGGCCGGTTTCCCCGGTGCGGACCTGGTCGACCGGGAGTGGAGTCTCGCCGAGCTCGCCGTCGCCTATGCCTACCCGCGGTCCGGGCCCGGCGGGCGGCAGCCCTGGCTGCGGGCCAACATGGTGTCCACGCTGGACGGGGCGGCCCAGCACGACGGCCGTTCCCAGCCCATCTCCAGCACGGCCGACATGCGGATCTTCGGCACGCTGCGGGCGCTGGCGGATGTCGTGATCGTCGGTGCCGAAACGGTACGTCAGGAGGGGTACCGTCCGGCACGCGCGCGTGCCGAGTTCGCCGGGGCCCGTAAGGCCGCCGGACAGGAGCCCGCGCCGGCCATCGCGGTGGTCAGCGCGAGCCTGGACCTGGACTACGGCCTGCCGCTGTTCACCTCGCCCGCCGTGCCCACCCTGGTCCTCACGGGCGCCGCCGCCGCCCCGGACCGGATCGCCGCCGCGGAGAAGGCGGGGGCGAGCGTGGTGGTCGCCGGTGACGGCGTCGGCGTGGACCCCGTCCGTGCCGTCCAGGCCCTCGCCGAGCTCGGCCACACCCGGCTGCTGACCGAGGGCGGGCCACGGCTGCTCGGACAGCTGGTGGCCGCCGGGGTGCTCGACGAGCTCTGTCTGACGATCTCCCCGATGCTCACCGCCGGTGACGCGCAGCGCATCGCCGGGGGGCCCTCGGTGGCGGTCCCGAAACGGTTCGGGCTGGTATCCCTGCTGGAGGAGGACGGATTCCTGTTCGGCAGGTACCGGCGGACGTGAGGTTGGTACGCACATGGGTACTACCGACGCCGTAGTCCTGAAAACGGCGGAATACACCGTTCCGTTTAGCTTCCGCCGGGCACACTAAAACTCGCAGTCCCCGTGCGAGCACGGGGCAGGATGGTTTCCGCAGAAGGGGCGCCCGGTGTTCACAAGCGTTTTGATGATCGAGAAGGCCCTGACGTCCGCCGACGTGGAGTTCGTCACCACCTTGCACGGGGACGAGCAGGTCGCCTTCCATGTGCTGCTCCAGCCGCGCGGTGAGCAGGCCGACAGGCTGTTGCGCGCCATCGACGACATCGCCCTCGGCGAGCTGGACGAGGCGGTCCGGGAGGGGAAGACCCCGGAGGGGGAGGAGGCGCTGAGTACGGGGGACAGGGCGCTGGAGGTGTCGCTCACGGCCCTGCGCACGGCCGGGGCGGCGGCCGAGGGGCGGCTGCTGGAGGATCATCCCCTGGACGCGCTCAGGGCCGTGGTGGGCGAGGTCGGTGCGGACGAGGTGATCGTGCTGACCGATCCCCACTACGTGGAGGAGTTCTTCCACCGGGACTGGGCGTCGAGGGCCCGGCACAAGGTGGGGGTGCCGGTGCTGAAGCTGTTCTCGCACAGCAAGGCGTAGCGCTGCCGCTGGGCTGAGCCGTGGCGCCGTAGGGGCCGGGCGGGTTCGTCGGCCGCGGCATCGTGGGGGCCGATCGCGCAGTTCCCCGCGCCCCTGAGTCGGCACAGTGCCCGGCGCCCATTGCTCAACGCCTTCGGACGTACCCAATAGGCTGGGGCCTCATCGTCGTATCGCACGCACCGCACTCTGGGGAGAACACGCATGGCACCCGGCATTCCCACCGCCATGGACCGACCGCACTTCATCGGCATCGGCGGCGCCGGGATGTCGGGGATCGCGAAGATTCTCGCGCAGCGTGGGGCCGAGGTGGCCGGCAGTGACGCCAGGGAGTCGGCGACCGCCGAGGCGCTGCGGGCGCTGGGCGCGACCGTGCACATCGGGCACGCCGCGGAGCACCTCGCCGACGACGCCAGCTGTGTCGTGGTGTCGTCGGCGATCCGCCAGGACAACCCCGAGCTGGCCCGCGCCGCCGAGCTGGGCATCCCGGTGGTGCACCGCTCCGACGCGCTGGCCGCGCTGATGGACGGGCTGCGTCCGATCGCCGTCGCCGGTACGCACGGCAAGACGACCACGACGTCGATGCTGGCGGTCTCCCTGTCCGAGCTGGGCCTGAAGCCGTCGTACGCCATCGGCGGCGACCTGGACGCCCCCGGCTCGAACGCCCTGCACGGCGACGGTGACATCTTCGTCGCCGAGGCGGACGAATCGGACCGCAGCTTCCACAAGTACACGCCCGACGTCGCGATCGTCCTGAACGTCGAGCTCGACCACCACGCCAACTACGCCTCGATGGACGAGATCTACGAGTCCTTCGTGACGTTCGCCGACCGCATCACCGAGGGCGGCACGCTGGTGATCTCGGCCGACCAGGACGGGGCGCGGGAGCTGACCCGACGGGTGTCCGGGACCGTGCGGACGGTGACGTACGGCGAGGCGGAGGACGCCGACGTACGGGTGCTGTCCGTGCAGGCGCAGGGGCTGAAGTCCCAGGTCACCGTCCTGCTGGACGGCCAGGAGCTCACCTTCGCCGTCTCCGTCCCGGGCCGTCACTACGCGCTCAACGCGGTCGCCGCCCTGGCCGCCGGCGCGGCGCTGGGTGTCCCCGCCGCCGAGCTGGCCCCGGCGATCGCGGCCTACACCGGTGTGAAGCGGCGGCTCCAGCTGAAGGGCGAGGCCGCGGGCGTCCAGGTCATCGACTCCTACGCCCACCACCCGACCGAGATGGTCGCCGACCTGGAGGCGATGCGTGCCGCCGCCGGGGACGCCCGGATCCTGGTGGCGTACCAGCCGCACCTGTTCTCCCGTACCCAGGAGCTGGGCAAGGAGATGGGCGACGCCCTCGCCCTCGCGGACTCCTCGCTGGTCCTGGACATCTACCCGGCCCGCGAGGACCCGATCCCCGGCATCACCAGCGCCCTGGTCATCGAGGCGGCCCGGGCGGCGGGCGCCGAGGTGACGGCGGTGCACGACAAGAGCGAGGTGCCCGCGCTCATCGCGGGAATGGCGAAGCCCGGTGATCTCGTTCTCACCATGGGCGCGGGCGATGTCACCGACCTCGGCCCGCTCATCCTGGACCGCCTGGCGAAGTGAGGGACAAGGACCCATGTCGTACGACGTCGAAAAGCCGGACGAGGAGTGGCGCGCGGAGCTGAGCCCGGCCGAGTACGCCGTCCTCCGCGAGGCAGGCACGGAGCCCGCCTTCACCGGTGAGTACACCAACACCAAGACGAACGGCGTCTACTCCTGCCGCGCCTGCGGCGCCGAACTGTTCACCTCCACCACCAAGTTCGAGTCCCACTGCGGCTGGCCGTCCTTCTACGACCCGAAGGACACCGACGCGGTGGAGCTGATCGAGGACCGCTCGCACGGAATGCTCCGCACCGAGGTGCGGTGTGCCCGGTGCGGGTCGCACCTCGGGCATGTCTTCGCGGGCGAGGGGTATGCCACGCCGACCGATCAGCGGTACTGCATCAACTCGATCTCTTTGCGCTTGATCCCTGAGGAGGGCTGACCGGAGCGGTCGCAAGGTGGTGCTGATGAGGGCGTGGCAAGCGGTGGCTTGATCCGCGTCCCTCTGAAACGACCATGAGGCGCATATCGCAGTATGCTCGGGCCATGGCGGACACGACACGTATCACGGTGACGCTGCCGACCGAGCAGGTCGCCGAACTCAGGAAGCTCACCGACAACGTCTCCGGCTATGTCGCCGAGGCGGTGGCGCGTCAGTTGCGGCACCAACTGCTCGGTGCCGATCTTCAGCGCCACCAGGAGGAACACGGGGCATTCACCGAGGAGGAGCTGGCGGAGGCGCGCTCCAGGATCTTCGGGACGACTGATACGGGCGGGTCGGCGAGCGCGGCGTGAACGAGCATGTCGAGACGGTCGTCCTGGACTCCGAGGGGCTTTCCGCCTGGATCGCACAGGACCGCAAGATCCTCGCGATGTTCCAGGTGTTCCATGCCATGGGTGCCGATCTCGTCATCGGAGCCAACACCATCGTGGAAGTCAGCCACGGGCGGGTGAACATGCCTCGTCTGCGGTGGGCACTGTCACGCGTCAAGGTCGAGCCGGTAACCGAGGGCGCGGCGAAAGCATCCGCGGAACTACTCAGGGCCGCGGGTTTGCGCGGCCACAAGTACGCGATTGATGCGACCGTGGCCGAGGTGGCACTGCGCCAGCCGGGCCCGGTGGCCATGCTGACCTCCGATGTCGACGACATGGCCCGCTTGTGCGGCGATCGCGTCCGGCTCATTGGCATCTGAGCGGGCAACTGCACCTGTCGACTGACCTGGCCGGGGCGGTCGACAGTTTCGAGTTCTTCGGCATGGCCCAATCCATGTGGAGACGGCCTGCTGCCGGGTGTGACCGAGTCGGGGCCGGGGTGTCGACAGCGGATCAGTCGGTGAACCACCCCTTGTCACGGGCTACTTTCCGACCTCCCGCCTCCGGATGGCGAGTTGGCTGGTCAGGTAGCGCAGGGAACGGCTGTACAGGTCGATCGACGACGGGTACACGAGCACACGGGGAGGTCCTGGCAGTACGGGTGATCTTGGTCGAGAACCCGTCTACCAGGAGCTTCCGCCTCGCCGGTGCGGATCGTGGCCGCACAGAACACAGGCGGCTCCGACACCGTTGCTCGAAGAACGCCCACCGCTCAGCCCTCACAACCGTAGATGTCGTCGTCACACCCCTCCACCGCGTCCCGGGCGATGGTGTCCAGGCGCCACAGGATCAGGCCGGTGCCGTCCTTGACCGGGTCGATCCGTGCGGTGAACGGCGCCCCCGCGGGGATGTTGAACTGGTCGGCTTCCCGGTCCCCACACTCGATCCCGTACGCCTGCTCCTGATCGCCTCGCGACAGGGTGAGGGTGAGTTCCCCGATCCCGTCCGTGTCACAGGTGATGCTGAGAACGTACGGCCGGTCGCCGGGCGTCTTGAGCTTCTTGTCCATGCCGCTCGCGATGAACGCGCTCGCGGTGTCGACGAGTTCCGGACGCGCGTCGCTGTCGGAGGCCGCTTTCAGGGCCCGCTCCGCCCGCTGCATCGCGTCGTCCGGCTCCCAGGACCGGCTGCCGTCACCCGGCGGCTTGCTCTGCTGGCCCGCGGATGCCGAGGGCCGGGGGGGACGACCGGTCCGCTGCACCGTTCGGCTCGTCCTTCGCTTCGGCACAGCCGGCGAGCAGAGCGATCGTTGCGACGTAGACCGGCAGGAATTGACGTGTACGCATGTATCCACCGTAGGTACGGGGCCGGGGGGGGGGGGGGGGGCGCCCCCCCCACCCCCCCCCCCGGGGGGGGGGTGAGGTGGGTGGTTGTGAAACGCGCCCCCCCCGGGGACGCCCCCCCGCCCAGCGGGTAGT
>NZ_JBHYJA010000095.1:0-9752 GCF_042740355.1 Streptomyces sp. NPDC059010 | reverse complement strand
GTCCCATCCCCAGGGGCTGCCGCCCCTTCGACCCCGCTCCCAGGGGGCTCCGCCCCCTGGACCCCCGCTCCTCAAACGCCGGAGGGGCTGGATTTGGCTGAACTCACTGCTTTTCAGCCCGTCCGGCGTTTGAGGATGAGGCCCTTCGGGCCGAAGCGGGGGTCTGGGGGCGGCAGCCCCCAGGGACGGGGCGGGTAGGGGCGGCGGGGGCGAACGAAGCTCAGTGCCTGCGCCGCAGCATGCGTCCCACCACGATCGCCGACGCCAGGACCAGCGCCGCCGCGGGCGCGGCCCAGCGCAGGGTGGAGCCGGGCGTGACCGTCTGCGGCGCGGGGACCGGCGCATAACGCCCGCGCGGCGGGGCATGGTCCACCTCCTCCGCACTGCGACCGATCATCGTCCGCCGGGCGTGGGCCGCCTCGGCGACCGGGGGTTCGTCCCCGGCCCCGTTCTGCTCGGCCCCGCTCCCGTTCTGCTCAGTCCCGTCCTCCTCGGCCGCGGAGTCCAGCGACGGCGGCGGTACATCCGTCTCGAAGACGGACGCGGGGCCGGGGCTGTCAGCGGCGGATGCCTTGTCTCCGGGCTCCAGATCCGACTCCGACTCCGACTCCGACTGTGACTCTGGATCCGGCCCCGGCCCCGGCGCCGGTGCGTCATCCGCGTCCGGCGTCGTCTCGAAGTCACTGGTCACGCGGGTCTCGAACTCACCGGGCGCGAGGGACTCCTCCAGGCCCTCGCCATCCTCCGAGCCCTCGTCCGAGTCCCCTCCCCCCGGCGCACGCTCCCCCGCAGCCACCCCCAGGTTCGCCGCGAACCGGTTCAGCAGACGCGTCACCGCCGTCCCGACCGCATCCCGCGGCAGATCCGCCACGCGCCCGTCCGCGGCGGCCGTCCCCTCGAATCGCACCGTGGTGCCGCCGTCCGCGTCCAGCAGCCGCAGCCTCAGCGAAAGCTTGACCGAGCCGGTGCCGCGCGCCTCGGTGGCGTCGCCCTCGACGGCGTAGGAACCGTCGTCCTGCCCGGAGAGCCGTACCAGCCCCCGATACGTGATCGTGTGACCGCCGACGCGTACCTTCAGCCGTCCCGCGACGGGCTCGGCGCCGGCGTCCTGCTGGAGCCCGGGGACCGCGCGGGCCACCCGCACAGGGTCGGCCAGCACCTCCCTGAGCCGCTCGGCCGGAACCGGAACGAACACCTCATGCTCCATGGTGAGCGAGCCTACCCAGCATGGCGTGAACCGCACCCACACATCCGGGGATTCTCACCACACACCGCCACCCCGGGCGTACCCTCCACGCCCCGCCCACCTCAATGCCTCAGTACCGCGGATGCACCAGAGTCGACGCCTCCAGCCCCCCGATCCGCGTCCGCTCCGCCGCCCGTGCGTCGGCCGTCAGCCTCTCCTGGGTCAGGGTCTGCGGCCGTGGTGTCCCCCGGTCCTCCCCCAGCCGCAGCGCGGGGCGCTGTCCGCGGCCGGCCAGGATGAAGCCCCAGTCGTGGGGGGCCCGGCTGGGGCCCGTCGCGCGGTCGGGGCCCGGGGTGAAGCCGGAGGCGGGGCCGGTGACGCGGTATGGGGCGGTGCGCAGGCCCGCCGCGTGGAGTGTCGTGTCGACCGTCCAGAAGCCGCGGGGGCGGGAGGAGACCGGCCCGGCGTGCACCGCGAGACGGCCGTGCGGGGTCAGGGCGCGGCGGGCCAGGCCGTAGAACTCCTGCGAGTACAGCTTCGTGCTGGCCGTGATGCCGGGATCGGGCAGATCCGAGATCACGACGTCGTACGTCGCCGGCGGCGCCGCCCGCAGCCGGCGGAAGGCGTCGCCCGTCATGACGTGGACGCGGGTGTCGTCGTACACATGTCCGTTGAGGCGGGACAGCGGAGGGTCCCGGCGGGCCAGCCGCACCACTCCGGCGTCGAGTTCGACGACGTCCACGCGGTGCACCCCGGGGTGGCGCAGCACCTCGCGCGCCGCCAGCCCGTCCCCGCCGCCGAGGATCAGTACGCGCGTGTGCTCGCCGCTCATCGCGGGGTGGACCAGCGCCTCGTGGTAGCGGCGTGCGTCGCGGCCGCTGACGCGGAGCCGGCCGTCGAGGAAGAGGTCGAGGGGCCGGCCGTGGGTGCCGCCGGTGATGACGACGTCCTGGACGTCCGTCTGCAGCGCCACCCGTACGTCCAGCCCGTACACCGCGTGCCGTGCCGCCCGCTCGAAGTCGTCGACGAGTACGGCGGCGGAGGCGAGGACGGCGAGCACGGTGACGTTGGCGATCACCAGCAGCCAGCGGGCCCGGCGGGTGAGGTCCCCCCGGAACAGGCCGAGGACCAGCACACCGCCCGCGACGGCGTTGACGGCGCCGGTGATCAGGGTCGAGGTCAACTGGCCGAGCAGGGGCAGGAGGAGGAAGGGGAACGCGAGGCCGCCGACCAGGGCGCCGACGTAGTCCGCGGCGAACAGGTCGGCCACCGCGCCGCCCGCGTCCTGGCGCCGGATGCGCTGGATCAGCTCCATCAGCAGCGGCACTTCGGCGCCGATGAGCAGGCCGATGGTGAGGGAGAAGGCGACGAGGAGGCAGCGGGGGCCGTTGGCCCACAGGCCGCCCCAGTCACCGGTCCAGGCGAAGACGGCGTACAGGGCGAGCGCGCTGCAGCCGCCGACGAGGGCGAGGACGGCCTCGATGGCGCCGAACCCGGCCGCGGCGAGCGGCCGCAGCCGCTTCGCGGCGAGGGAGCCGATGCCCATCGCGAACACCATGACGGACAGCACGACGGAGGCCTGGGTGACCGAGTCGCCGATCAAGTACGAGGCGAGGGCGACCAGTTCGAGTTCGTACACGAGTCCGCAGGCGGCGCAGACGAAGACGCCCGCGAGGACCAGGAACCGACCCGTGCCGGGCCGCACCGGCAGCCGCGCCGGGCCGGGCCAGGGCGGCGGGGCACCGGGTGGTGCGGGCGCGTGCGGGTCGATCACGCTGCCGACGGTACGTTACGCCTGCGGCACGCTACGTCACCCACACGTGTGGAACTGGCGGACAGTTGAGCGCCCGGCGTTTATGTGTCGGTGTTTATGTGACCGCCACCGGGGGCTGCCGCCCCCAGCCCTCGCTGCGGCCCACCCGCACGCCCACCTTGGTCCTTGTCGCCACCAACTGCCCGTCCTGCGGATACGCGTGCCAGGTCCGCCAGTGCACCTGCCCCTGGTGGTACTGGGCGAGCATCGCGGTGAACGCGTTCGGGCTGCCCGGGAACACGCCCGCGAGGCCCTGCGGGTGGTCGGCGACCAGGGCCAGCAACTCCTGTGCGCGGCCCGCGAACTGACCCGGCGACAGAATCTCCACCCGGGCCGCGAACTCGTACTCCCAGTCGCCCGCCCGCTTGGCCACCCCGAGCGGCAGGGGTGTGCTGCTGCCGGGCATGCAGGCCACCGTCTCCGAGCAGTCGCCCCGCTTCTCCTCCAGCAGCACCTGGTGGGATGCGCCGAGCAGTCTCAACTGGAGCTTCGCGCCGGTCAGTTCGAGGTCCAACGTGGCCAGCGCGGGCAGCGGCTCGCGCCCCAGTGCCCAGGCGAGGTCGGCCGCACGCGTGTCGGTATAGGCGGTGTTCAGGGTCGTGAGCATGGGTCGGCTCCGCTAGCACGCAAGAAAGGGAGGTGTGGGTCTGCGGCGCCCCGGCCGACACCGGGAGATCGGCCCGGTCAGCCCAGTCGGCCGGTCAGAAAGGGGTGTCCGCGGGACGTCCGAGGGGCTGCGTTGGTGAAATTAACTGAATCATGAACGGTGGCGCTGCCACAGCGTTTTTACCCAAGTTCGTAGGGTTTCCATCCCTCAGAGGGCTTATCAGCTCAACTGTTCAACTCCGGCGTGCGCCGGGGCGTGCAAAAGCGGGGCCGGTCCCAGGCACCGACCCCGCTCGTTTCCGGATGCGATTCCCCCTCGGGGGGAGCTCAGCTGCCCCGTGTCAGCTGCCTCCGCCACCGCATCCGCCCCCACCGCCTCCTCCGCCGCAGGACGATCCGCCTCCGCAGGACGAACCGCCCCCGCAGGAGGAGCTACCCCCACAGGACGACCCCGCGCCGCCCCCACCGGCCCACCAGCTGCCGCTTGCGCCGCTGCCCGAACGCCTGCCGTGCGAGCGGTGGGCCGGACGGGCGCTGCCGCGGGCGATGGACACGACGATCACTACGAACACCACTGCGACCAGCGCCCCCACGATGATTATGGTCATGGCGTCAGCCTCCTTCCGTTCCCCCGAAGCGGATCCCGGCGTCCCCCCGTGGGCGCCTCCCGCTCGGTGCGTGGGAGTCAGATGCCCGGCCGTCTCACGACCCAAAGCAGAGTTGAGGAACTCCAGAGCTTGGGCGCAGGATGACCCGCATGACCTCCACCTCCCGCCCCCTGCTCAACCGCCGGCTCGCCGAGTTCGGGACGACGATCTTCGCCGAGATGTCCGCGCTGGCCCTGAAGACCGGGTCCATCAACCTGGGCCAGGGTTTCCCCGACACTGACGGACCCGAGGAGGTCCGTGAGGCCGCGGTGCGGGCGCTGCGCGACGGGCGCGGCAACCAGTACCCGCCGGGTCCCGGCGTCCCCGAGCTGCGAGGCGCCGTCGCGGCGCACCAGGAGCGGCGCTACGGGCTGTCGTACGACCCGGACACGGAGGTCCTGGTCACGGCCGGTGCCACCGAGGCCATCGCGGCCACGCTGCTGGCCCTGCTTGAGCCCGGTGACGAGGTGATCGCCTTCGAGCCGTACTACGACTCGTACGCGGCCTGCATCGCGATGGCGGGCGGGACGCGGGTGCCGGTCACCCTGCGGCCGCACGAGGGGAGCTTCCGGCTGGACCTGGACGAGCTGCGCGCCGCCGTCACCGACCGCACCCGGCTGCTGCTGATCAACACCCCGCACAACCCGACCGGCACGGTCCTCACCCGCGAGGAGCTGACCGCGATCGCCGAGCTGGCCGTCGAGCGGGATCTGCTGGTGGTGACCGACGAGGTGTACGAGCACCTGGTCTTCGACGCCGCCGAGCACCTACCGCTCGCCACGTTCCCGGGGATGCGGGAGCGGACGGTGACCATCGGGTCGGCCGGCAAGACGTTCTCGTTCACCGGCTGGAAGGTCGGCTGGGTGACCGCGCCGTCCGCCCTGGTCACGGCGGTGCGCTCGGCGAAGCAGTTCCTCACGTACGTGTCCTCGGGCCCGTTCCAGTACGCGGTCGCGGAGGCCCTCGCGCTGCCCGACAGCTACTTCGCGGCCTTCCGCGCGGACATGCTGGCCAAGCGGGACCTGCTGGCGGCGGGGCTGGCGGAGGCGGGCTTCGAGGTCTTCCGGCCGGCCGGCACGTACTTCATCACCACCGACATCCGCCCCCTGGGCGAGAGTGACGGCTTCGCCTTCTGCCGCGCCCTGCCGGAGCGGGCCGGGGTGGTCGCCATCCCCAACGCGGTCTTCTACGACCACCGGGAGGCGGGGGCGCCGTTCGTGCGGTTCGCGTTCTGCAAGCAGACGGGTGTGCTGGAGGAGGCGGTGAAGCGGCTGCGGGCGATGTAGGGGGTTGCGGGGTTGCCCACAGGCTGTGGACGAAGAGAGCCCGGCCCTGGTGCGCGGCCGTGGTGGCCGGCGCCCGGGCCGGGCTCTCCTTCGCCCACGGCGCGTGTCCGGTCGTGATCGCCGATACGCCGCCGTAGGTACGCCTTGGGTGGTGCGGCTTATTCGCCCTCGCCGTCTTCCTCGGGCTTCTCCGCGTCGTTGACCTCCTGCTCAAGGCCGAGCTGCTCGACGAGCCACTTGTCGAACTCGATGGCGGCCCGCACCCAGCTGACCGTCGACGAGACGAAGTGCTCCAGGCTCACGCCGGTGCCGATCAGCATCTGCGCCTCGCCGATCAGACGGACGGTGCCGTCGTCGTGCGTGTGGCTGTAGACCTTGGGCCACAGGGTCCGGCGGTTCCAGTCGTCGATCGACTCCAGAAGCAGGGGCTTCTCGTCGATCTTGTGGGGCCGGTCGTAGAACGTCCGCACCGAGAAGACCTGCTGGTCACCCTCACCGCGGAACATGAAGTACGTACGGAACTGCTCCCACGGCGCCGCGAGGTCACCCTCGTCGTCGACGACGTACTTCAGCTCCATCTGGTCGAGGAGCTGCTTCACGAGGTCCTGATCCGGGACAACGGGTCCGGGCGGTGGCCCGGGCTCCGGCTGCTGGCCCCCGAAGTTCGGGATCGAGGACGGGTCGATGCTCACCGTGATTTTCCCTTCGTACGGATTCCGCCATCCTCTCCCATGCGGGGAGGGGGGTGGCAAGCCCTGACGGGTCTGTCAGCCCTGGGCTGACTCGAACCGGTCACTGCGGGCGGGCACCCGGTGACTCCGGGCGGATGCCCGGCCCCTCCGGGTACCCGGAATCACAGCGTCTTGCCCGTCGCCGGGCCCACGATCAGGCCGTCGCCGAAGGCATCCACCCGGACCGTGTCACCGTCCTTGACCTCGCCGGACAGGATCTCCTTGGCCAGCCGGTCGCCGATCGCCGTCTGGACGAGGCGGCGCAGCGGGCGGGCGCCGTAGGCCGGGTCGTTGCCCTCGTCGGCGAGCCACGCCAGGGCCTCGTCGGTGACCTCCAGGGTGAGCCGCCGCTCGGCCAGCCGGCGCGCGAGCCGGTCGACCTGGAGGCGGGCGATCCGGCTCAGCTCGTCCTTGTGCAGGGCCGAGAAGACGACCAGGTCGTCCAGCCGGTTGAGGAACTCGGGCTTGAAGGAGGTCCGGACCACCTCAAGGACCTGCTCCTTCTTCTCCGCCTCGCTGGTGATCGGGTCGACCAGGAACTGGCTGCCCAGGTTGGACGTGAGCACCAGGATCGCGTTGCGGAAGTCGACCGTACGGCCCTGACCGTCCGTCAGCCGTCCGTCGTCCAGCACCTGGAGCAGGATGTCGAAGACCTCGGGGTGCGCCTTCTCCACCTCGTCCAGCAGCACCACGCTGTACGGCCTGCGCCGCACCGCCTCCGTCAGCTGGCCGCCCTCCTCGTAGCCGACGTAGCCGGGAGGCGCGCCGACCAGCCGGGCCACGCTGTGCTTCTCGCCGTACTCCGACATGTCGATGCGGACCATCGCCCGCTCGTCGTCGAAGAGGAAGTCGGCGAGGGCCTTGGCGAGTTCGGTCTTGCCGACGCCGGTCGGGCCGAGGAAGAGGAAGGAGCCGGTCGGGCGGTCCGGGTCGGCGATGCCGGCGCGGGTGCGGCGTACGGCGTCCGACACCGCGCGTACGGCCTCGCTCTGGCCGATGAGCCGCTTGCCGAGCTCATCCTCCATGCGCAGCAACTTCTGTGTCTCGCCCTCCAGGAGGCGGCCGGCGGGGATGCCGGTCCAGGCGGCGACGGTGTCGGCGATGTCGTCGGAGCCGACCTCCTCCTTGACCATCGGGTCCTTGGCGGCCACCTCCTCGGCCTCGGACGCCTCCGCCAACTCCCGTTCCAGGATGGGGATTTCCTCGTAGAACAGCTGGGAGGCGGTGGTCAGGTCGCCCTCGTCCCGGAGCCGTTCGGCCCGGCTGCGCAGGTCGTCGATCTGCTTCTTCAGCTCACCGACCTGGTTGAGGGACTGCCGCTCCTTCTCCCACCGGGCCTTGAGCCCGCGCAGCTCCTCCTCCTTGTCGGCGCGGTCCCGGGCCAGCTTCTCCAGGCGCTCCCTGCTCGCGGCGTCCTTCTCCCTGCCGAGCGCCAGCTCCTCCATCTTCAGCCGGTCGACCACGCGCTGGAGTTCGTCGATCTCGACGGGGGACGAGTCGATCTCCATACGGCGCCGTGAGGCGGCCTCGTCCACGAGGTCGATCGCCTTGTCGGGCAGGAAGCGGGAGGTGATGTAGCGGTCGGAGAGGGTGGCGGCGGCCACCAGCGCGCTGTCCTCGATCCGGACCTTGTGGTGCGCCTCGTACCGCCCCTTGAGTCCGCGCAGGATCGCGATGGTGTCCTCGACGGTCGGCTCGGCGACCAGCACCTGCTGGAAGCGCCGCTCCAGGGCGGGGTCCTTCTCTATCCGCTCGCGGTACTCGTCCAGGGTGGTGGCGCCGACCATGCGCAGCTCACCGCGGGCGAGCATGGGCTTGAGCATGTTGCCCGCGTCCATGGCGGAGTCACCGCCCGCGCCGGCCCCGACGACCGTGTGCAGCTCGTCGATGAAGGTGATGATCCGCCCGTCGGAGTCCTTGATCTCCGCGAGCACGGTCTTCAGCCGCTCCTCGAACTCGCCGCGGTACTTGGCCCCGGCGACCATCGCACCGAGGTCGAGCGCGACGAGCCGCTTGCCCTTGAGGGACTCGGGGACGTCGCCCTTCACGATCCGCTGGGCGAGCCCTTCGACCACGGCGGTCTTGCCGACGCCGGGCTCGCCGATGAGGACGGGGTTGTTCTTGGTACGGCGGGAGAGCACCTGCACCACCCGCCGGATCTCGTGGTCCCGTCCGATGACGGGGTCGAGCTTGCCCTCGCGGGCGGCGGCGGTGAGGTCGGTGCCGAACTTCTCCAGGGCCTTGTACTGGCCCTCGGGGTCGGGGGTGGTCACCCGTCGCCCTCCCCTGCTCTTCTGGAACGCCGCCAGCAGCTTCTCCGCGTCCGCGCCCTGCCGGGAGAGTACCTCGCCGGCCTGGCCGCCCTTCGCGGCGATACCGACGAGGAAGTGCTCGGTGGAGAGGTACTCGTCCCCGAGCTCCCCGGCCCGGTCCTGCGCCTCGGCGAACACGGCCTGCAGCTCACGGCTGGGCTGCGGCGGCGAGACGGTGGACCCCGTCACGCTGGGCAGCCCGGCGAGGATCTTCTCCGCACCGGCCCGTACGGCGGCCTGGTCGGCCTCGACGGCGGCGAGCAGGTCGGTGATGTTCTCGTTGTCCTGCCCCTCCAGCAGCGCGAGCAGCAGATGGGCCGGGGTGAGGTCGGGATGCCCGTCCTTCACGGCCCGACTGCTCGCCGCGTTGAAGGCGTCCCGGCTCCGGTTGGTCAGGTCGGCGTCCACGTGTCCGTTCTCCTCCTGGCGTCAGCGTCTCCCAGTACTGACTGAGTCAGCGTACACAAAGTTGAGTCTATTCCGCTCAATGTTCCGCTCAAGGTAGTGCCGGGAGGCGGAGTGGGGCTAGGTTCCGGGCCATGGCTGCATACCCCCAGGACCCGGACGCGCCGGACGCGTCGTACCTCACCTTCTGGCAGGAGAGGCATCTGTGCACCCTCACGACCCTGCGTCCGGACGGCACCCCGCATGTCGTGCCCGTCGGAGTGACATACGACGCCGAGGCGCGGCTTGCTCGGGTGATCACGCTCAAGTCGAGCGCGAAGGTACGCCACGTACTGACGGCCGGCGCCGACGGGGCACACGTCGCGGTCTGCCAGGTGGACGGCGGAAGGTGGGCCACCTTGGAGGGGCTGGCACAGGTCCGGACCGAGCCCGAGCGGGTCGGGGACGCGGAGCGGCGGTACGCGAAACGGTACGGGCGGACGCCGACGCCGAATCCCGACCGGGTGGTGATCGAGATCGCGGTGAAGCGGGCGATGGGGCGAGGGTGAGCGGCGAGGTGCGCAGCAAGGTGAGCGGCAAACGGTGACGAACCGGGCGGGCGGGCCGGTGTCACCCGGTTGGCGGATCGCCGGGTGGCCGGATGGCCGGGCGCCGGGTGGCTGGATACCGGGCGCCCGGTTTCGGCCACCGGCGGAACAGCCGGATATAAGGAAATATCCCGGGAAACCCGCTGGGAAAACTGCAGCGGCGTCACCGTGTTCAGGTC
>NZ_JBHYJA010000094.1:0-10713 GCF_042740355.1 Streptomyces sp. NPDC059010 | reverse complement strand
ACCACCGCGGGTGGGGGTGTGGGCGGGGGGTGGGGGGTGGGCCGGGCGACACGGTTTTGGCCCCGTACGCCCACGTGGGGGCCCGGGGGGCCGGGGCGGGGGGGCCCCGCCCACCGGTCAGTCAGGGTTCGGCTCGGTGCCCATCGCGGCCGTCCGCGTGGACAACCCGTACGTGGAGAGTGCCCCGGTGAGCCTGACGCCCGAGCACACGAAGGTGGTGGCCGGTTGACCTTCGAGCCCGCTTGCCCGCGAGTCATCAGCGAGTAATCCGCGTCCCCGTGCTGGTCCGGGCGTGACCCCGAGCCCGCAGAGTGGGTAAATTGGGGGGGGAGCGGTGGTTGCGGAGGCCATGTGAGGTCTCTTTCACGAGCGGGGCAGTGCAGGACCCGGACGTGACGGCCACGCCCGGACCTTCGCTGCCGACTCTGGTCTCCACGATTCAGCACTCCGCCACGATCAACCCCGGCAACTCGGGCGGGCCACTCCTCAACGAGGACGCCGAGGTCGTCGGCATCAACACCATCGGGCCCAACCCCGGCAGCCCGGCTTTCGTGGTCGGTCAAACTTCGATGACGTCGGTCGAGGTTCGGTGACGCAGGGAACGGGCTGAAAGGCCCGCCGGTCAGGCGACCTGCTGGCCCTGGGGCGTCTTCCGCGTCTTCACCCCGCCGACGATGAGCGCCAGCCCCACGGCGACGATGCCGAGGTAAGCGGTGGACGGAAGGTCGACGACCTTGTGCATCCAGCCCCACTCTGTACCGAAGAAGGTCTGCGAAGCGAAGCTGACAAGCCCCTGGGCTCCGACGACGTAACCGATGCTTTCGGCGGTGTATCCGATGGTTGTTCGCACGGATCAACTCTCTCGCAGCGGTGTCGCAAGATCGTCCTCCACAGGGCCGAAAACTCAGTAGGCCAAAGGATGCAGTCGCGTGCGGAGAGCACCGGCACAGCTGCCCCTGCGTCACCGAACCTTGAGCGTGTGCCATCGAGGTTGCAGCAACAGAGAGATCGGGTCAGGGCCCGGCCGCGCGCAGAGCGAAGCCTTCAAGGTTCCTTGCCGCAGAATCACTGCTGGTCACTCGTGGGGATGACTCGACCCAGCTGAATGGCGTGCGCACCGGCCGTCACTGCCACGATCACTTGCCAAGAGCGATCGATTCGAGAGGGAGTGCGCATGAGCACCGTGGGTGCGAAGGTGCGATGGCTGCTGCGTACCGGCGTGAGCGCGATCTGTGTCGGGGTGGTGACCGCCGCCGGGGCAGCCCCAGCGTCTGCTGGAGCTACTGGGTGCAACCAACGGACCTGCATCGACGTCGAGGGCAGTGGGCTGCGCGTCGAGAGGATTTCCGCATCGACAACATGGAACGGTGATTTCACCGGGCACTTCCACGTCTGGGGCGGCGGCATCGACCAGAACAGCCCGACGCAGTTCTGGGGCTATCACCAGAAGTACACCATCCCCGTCGGCCGTGACCTTCCCAACGGCTCAGTGATCTGCGCCGAAGGCTGGGAACACACCGGAGGCGGCATGGAATCGCGCGGCCGCGCCTGCGCGGAGGTCCACTTCTGAACTGAGCTGGGCTGCAATCCGAGTGGCGGGTGTCATCGCTCAAGTTTCGATGGCACCCGCTCAAGGCTCACTGTCACAGGACTCTCATTCGCGTGCCAGCGCCCCACGGACCCGTGGCCTCGAAGCGTGAGTGCGGCGGGGATGCCGGCTGATCGTTACGCCGTGCCCTTCGGGGACTGCCGGACGGCCTTCTTCACGTCCAGCTCCTGACCACCGCCGCACCCTGGACCAGCCCCTAGTTCCCGACCAGTTACCGACAGTACTTCTGGAAAGCCGCTTAGCCGCTTAGCGGCTTACGGAACGGGTGGCCAGCAACGCTGGCAAAGGTCCCGACTCTCTCTTGGCCCACCTGTGCGAGAACCTGATTTGCGGCACACCGGCGGCCACCTAAGCGATGACGCCGCCATGGTGGCATCGAGCGCAGACCGCCGCCATCCTGAAGTGTCCGTGGATGACTCGCCCCCAGCATGCGATCCATCCCAGATGCTGAGGGACACGCGCTGTCCGCGGCCCGAACACCGGTCGAGAGGGCCGTCGCCCGACTGAAGTCGTGGCGGATCTTCCGGAGGTTCCAGCGCAGTCCGAACCGAATGTCGTCAATCTCCGCGGGCGTCCTCACCTTGGAGTAGCAACGCTGGCAGAACACGGTGATGGGGTCCCACTGCAGCGAACCTCGGAAGCGTGGCGCACGGATCCAGGTCATCGCAGGTTCTCGTTGGTGCGGCTGCTCCAGACCGCCAGTGCAGCTGCCAGAGCGCAGGCGCCGCCGAGCCACAAAACGCCCTGGAGGGTGAGCGTGTCGACGATGATCCCGCCGGCCAGCGCGCCGAGGCCGATCGACAGATTGAATACCGCCACCCACAGGGAGGAGGCCGCTTCCACCGCCTGCGGGGCCGCCTTGATCATCCAGGTCTGCAGGCCGACCGAAACGCCTCCGTAGGCCAGACCCCAGACGATCAGCAAGATGGCGCCGCCGGCCGTCGTCCGGCCCAGCAGCAGGAACAGCGGCATCGCCACCGCGAGGGACACGGCGATGATCAGTACGCTCCGATGCACCCTGCGCGCCAGGGCCGCGCCAGCGGCAAAGTTGCCGATCATGCCTGCCATGCCGAACGCGAACAGCAGTGGGCCGACGAATCGTTCGTCGATGCCCGACAGCTTCTGAAGTGCCGGACTCACGAACGTGTAGGCCGCGAAGTGGCCGAACACGATGAGGACGGTCGCGATGATGCCGATACACACACCCGGGTTGCGGAACTGCTCAGCCAGGAGACGCGGCCGAATAGCCTGCGGGGCGGCCAGCGGCGGCAGCACGGCAAGCAGGGCCATCAGCACGATGAGCGCCACGGCGCTCATGGACGCGAAGGCGAGCCGCCAGCCGGCGAGTTCACCGATCAGAGTGCCGAGCGGCACACCGAACACGTTCGCAGCTCCGACACCACCGAAAATGATCGCGGTAGCACGGGGCATGTTCTCGGCGGATACAAGCCGAACGGCCAGGCCGCTCGCAATGGCCCAGAAGCCGCCGATCGCCACCCCGACCAGCACCCGCGAGGACACCAGGACGGCAAAGTTCGGCGCCATGGCCGATGCCATGTTGGCGAGGGCCATCAGCGTCATCAACCCGAGTAACAGGAGCCTGCGGTCCAGTGCGCCGACGAGTACCGGGACCACGGGTGCCGCGAACGCGGCGACCAGGCTGGGCACCGTCACCATGAGCCCGGCGGTCCCTTCGGAGACCGACAGCGCCGACCCCATGGAGGTCAGCAGGCCGATCGGCAGCTGCTCGGCGGTCACCAGCAGGAACGTTCCCAAGGCCACCGCACTGACCGCCAGCCAGTGATCCTTTTTTGATGTCTGTCGGCCGCTCGCCATGGCGGCGGGCTGTTCTGCGGTCGTCACCGTATCTCCTCCACTTATTCGGGAGCGATCGCTCCCATATGCGGGGACAGTAGTACGGGAGCGATCGCTCCACAAGTTCGGTAGTCTCAGGGCATGGCACGCCCCCGGCAGTTCGACGAGCAGGACGCGGTCGTCAGAGCGACCGAGCTGTTCTGGCGACACGGCTACCACGCCACCTCGGTGCGTGATCTGGGTGACGAGCTCAAGCTCACGCCCAGCAGCCTGTACCGGACGTTCACCGACAAGCACACGTTGTTCCTGCGCGCACTCGACCACTACCGGGCCACGGAGTCCGCCCAGGCCGAACGATTGCTCGGCGCCGACAGCCGGCCGATCCGGCACGTGCTGCGGGACTGGATGCTGTGGCTGGTCACCTGCCCGGCCGACGGCGAGTCCGGTCGAGGCTGCTTCGTGGTCAACACCGCGACCGAACTCGGCACCAGCGACGACCAGGTCAGCCAGCGGACCGAGGCCGCCTTCGAGGTCACTCGGCAGGCATTGCGCTCGGTGCTGCTCCAGGGGCGGCGCAAGGGCGAACTGCCCGCCGATCTCGACGTCGACGCCACCGTGGAACTGCTGTTCACCACGGTCCTCGGGCTGCGGGTACGGGAACGCGCCGGCCACGACCCCGAACGCCTGGCCACCGCGATCGACGTCGCGATCCGGGCGCTCGGGCCCACGCGGGCGACACCTTCCTGAACACCACGACAACAGTCCGGCATCTGCGGCTGGCGCGGGCAGCAGAGCTGCGACCTCGGTGTAGTGGTAGTACTCCCAGTCGGGGCGGTGCCTTCGCTCGATCTACAAAGACCCGAGGGAGGTCATGATGAGGATGACCAGAGTGACCGTTCCGCCGAAGACCAGCGCGCCGTGGCGGATCGCCTCGGTGACAGACGACCGCTCGATGTAGGAGAGGACTCCGGCAGCAAGACCGACGACGAGACCGAGCATCACCGCCAGGGTGACGAGTAGGGCCGTGACGAGCGGTCGTTGGCTCGTGGTTGCGGTGGCGCCAGCAGTCGGGAACGTGGTGTGGAGCGGCAGTCGAGGCACGTGGGAGAACAACGGACACCTTCCAGGGACGGGCCCGGGTTGTTCTAGCCGGGCTGGATGACATGGGTGTCCGTCTTCCGGGGGGTTTCCGGCGATGCCCCGTGCGCCAGAGCTGAGCTATATAGGCTGGTTGGAGGGGCGACGGCAAGTTCTCAGGCCACGGGGTATTCCGGACGGCGGGAGGCTGGGCGATGAGCGCTCGTTCTAGCGATGCTGAAGTCCGGTTCTGGCGGATGCTGGAGATCCTGTACGAGGCAGCCGGCAAGCCTCCGCTGAGCGAGCTCGTCAAGTTTGGCAAGCGGCTGCAGCCACAGGTCGACATCGGCGCATCGACCATCAACGATTGGCTCAGAGGGAAGAGTGTGCCTCGCGGAAACCCCGGCTCTCAGCGCACGACGGATTCCGAGCGATACTTCGTGGCTCTGGTGGGCTACCTTCAGGCCAAGGCTCACGGAAGGGATGGGTACACCAAGCGCCCCGAGGAGTACTGGCGGGGCATGCTGGCTGCCGCGCAAAGGGCGCGTGGCGATCGCCGGGGCGGTCGCCCGTCTGGTCGTGAGCACGTCGCGGCCATACTCCCGCAGAGTTTGCCCGATTCTCCGAAGGTCTTCGTCGGCCGCAATGACGCCCTCGAAAAGGTGACCGAGGCACTGAACCACGCCGCGAAGGCCGGGAGTGTGGTTGCGATCCATGCGGTAGACGGCATGGCCGGTATCGGGAAAACTACGCTCGCCGTGTACGCCGCGCATCAGTTGATCAAGCGCGGTCACTTTCCCGACGGGCAGATCTTTCTGCGCCTGCATGCTCATACCCCCGGGCAGACGCCGCTCATCCCCGCCGAGGCACTCCGTAGCCTCCTTCAGGACGTTGGAGTCAAGCGGATCCCCGATGATGCGGATGGTCGTGAAAGGCTGTGGCGCAGCAGTATGGTTGGCAAGGAATTCCTGCTTGTGCTGGATGACGCCAGCGGCAGTGGCCAGATTCTCCCCCTGCTGCCACAAAGTTCCGCAGGTAGCCTTGTTCTGATTACCAGTAGGCGTCGGCTCACCGGCCTGCCTGAGGCGGTTCGGATCACCTTGACGCCCCTGAAGGTCAATCAGGCCGCGCAGATGTTTGTCGAGCTTTCCGAACGCCCGAATCTCCACTCGCAAGACAGCGATGTGCAGAGGGTAGTTGGCTTGTGTGGGCATCTACCGCTGGCGATCAGCCTCGTGGTTCCACCATTCAAGCATCACAGCGCGTGGACGGTCGCCGACCTGGCCGACGATCTCAAGGACCGCAAGGATCGCCTTGCCGCTATGAGCGCCGAGGATAAATCGGTTTCCGCTGCGTTCGAGTTATCCTATCAGTACCTTAGTTCGGATCAGCAGCGGTTCTTTCGGCGGCTCGGTCTGCATCCCGGCACCGAAATCGACGCCCATGCCGCTGCCGCGCTCGACGATACAGGCCCGGCATCGGCGCGCCGACACCTTAATGAGCTTTTTGACTATCATCTCATCGCCGAACCCAAACGCGGACACTACCGGTTCCATGACCTTGTTCGCCTGTTCGCAGGGGATCTCGCCCAACAGGACGAGCCATCGCGAGAGCAGCACGCAGCCAAACTCCGACTAGCCGAGCACTTCCGAACCTTCCTGGCCGACCATGCAGGCGACGACGCCACCCTTAGGGCGGAGCGAGAGAACCTGATGGCCTATCTGGACATGTGCGATCAAGAATGGCAGGGCTCAGATGAGCGCGAGTTTGGAAGAATTCTCGTAGAAACCGTAAACATGATCGCTAGATTCCTCGGGGCGACAGCTAGCCTTAAGGATCGAATCTACTGGGGCGAGAGGGCGCTTGCCGCGGCAATGGAACTCGAAGACCACGCTGCGACAGCCCAGATTTGCTGTTCGACGCTTGCGTGGGCCCTTCTGCAGCAGGGGCGGCATGCAGAGGCCGAGAGCTATTCATTGCAGGGTCTTGCTGCTTCTGCACGGTGCGATGACGCGGTGACCGGAGGCAAGTGGAGTGGCAACGCGGCGCGAACACTATCCGGAATCGCACGCGACAGCAAGGACTCGGACCGTGCACTGTACTGGGCCGAGCAGGCGCTGAATTATGCTCAAGGATGCAATGATGAAGGCTTGAAACGAGGCGCCGCTCTGGACTTCGGTTACGCTGCACTTTTGCGTAAAGATTTCCAGGAGGCGGAACATCGGTTCAATGCCCTCTTGGCGCTCGAAGAGCAGGGTGAAGACCGTGAGCGTATCGGTAATCGTTCTGGGGACGTAGCCCTGGCGATCATGAACCGCGCGGTCAGACTTGAAGACGGCCTTGAGAAGGCAGAATTATGTCAGAAAGCTCGCGAACTAATAGGGGTCGGCCGTCGCCTGGGGAAAGAGATCGGCCACGAAGTGATGATCGCGGAATCTGATATCGCTTTGGCGATTGTGGCGCGGGTACTTGGTGACCAAGAAGAGCACAAGCGTCTCATGGCAAGCGGCAAGAAACGATTCAAGGAGCTAGGGATCAGGCGACCCGGAAGGGCGGAAGACTTCATTATCTTCCCATGAATCTGATGACGTCCGGCCGCGGCGCATCTAAGGTCCTCCTCGATCGCGACCGTCGGGCATTACGCCGGTTGGTCCAGACGGTCCTTACGCCATACCAGAGGCTGGGAAGTGCCAGTGGGGCCAAGGATGCCACTTACTTGACTTCTCCGGCCGAGGACGTCAACAGGCAGGCTGTGGCCTGGGATTGAACATAGCGAACATGTCCGGGAAGTCGGTAGGCCGCTGGGGCGGCCGGCATGGCGTTGCTCGTGGCGGGGCCACTCGTGGCGCTCGGCGCGTTCGGTATGCAGTGGGCGACCGGTGCTGCTGCTCGCAAGCAGCAGCAGCTCGGTGATCAGCACACGTAGGGATACAACCCATGGGGCATGTCAGTCACACCCCGTTTCTCCAGGTAGACGGGGCGGCGTGATTGCCTGCCGGCCTCTGGCGGCTCTGTGGTGGTGTCAGCGTCGCAGGCTGGTTGGGATCGTGGGAGGTGGGCCTGCGGGTTGGGGTGAGGCCGTGATCTTGCTGATGTTCCGGACGGCTTGGTGGCGGTCGGTCTTTGGGGTGCCGGTTCCGTGGGCGAGTTCCTCGGCGAGGTCAGCGAGGAGCGCCGCTACGGTCCATGCGGCCTCGTGAGCGGGGGATTGGTGTCCGGGATCAGGAAGATGCAGCAACGCTGACTGCGGAGTCTCTGAAAAGGTCCGTCGAAAAGTCCGCTTACAGAGCTGATGCCGGTCGTCCAGTGGTGCAATCTGCTACTCGGAGGGCGCGTCCGCACACCATGCCAGGTTGCCAACCAGTCAATCGGACAGGGATGTGACAAAGCGTCATACAATCAGCCGTGCGCACAGGCACCAGGACACAACAGCGTTGAGGTGTGGCAGTGGCAAGAGACCAGCCCAAGACCGGGCAGCCTGAGCCGAGTGAACCTACAACCCATATGAACGCTACTGTTCACGACCAGGGCACTGCCAATCAGGCAGGTAACAACCAGTACATAACCAACAACAACTACTTCGGCGGGGCGGCCCCAGGCCCCGCCCCGGCGGCACCATCACAGGAAACTGCGGACGGCGGCGACGGCGCAGCCGAGGAGGGCTGGTTAAGAGCACACCGCAAGGAGTGGATCCTCGCCCTCGGCGGAGTCGTGGCTGCTGCCATTACCGCTGCGGCCACGTACGCAGCCGCCACCAGCGACAGTGACAAGGGCACCGGTTCCACGCCTGCCCCATCCCTCACCAGCGGTCCAGCCACAGGATCCCAGTCTGGCAAGGGCAAATCAGGCGGCTCACCTTCGACCGGTTCTAAGGGCGAGGAAGCGAGCCGGACCCCTTCGATACCAGCGGTCTCCCCTGGCCGGCAATGGCAGGGTCCGTTACTGCTCGACGGCGGCGCTAAGGACTTGGACAAGGGCCGGCCGGTCGATGCAACTGGCCGCAACGATGTCGGCACGGGCGGCATCTCTGTACCCTACGAGGTCTTCGCGCCAGACGGATCGCTGTCATTGTGGGAAGGCGACCGCAAGATGCCGGACTACGCCGACTGCGCAGAAGCTGTGGACTCCACCGGCACCCACTCCGTGTCCGTGGACCTGGGAAGTGTCGTTTGCCTGAAGACCGATGAGGGGCGCGTCGCACGACTGAAGGTGACACAGTTCCCAGAGGCCAGCGGCCCTGTGGTGAAGTTCGACGCCGTCGTCTGGAATCTTGCTGCCGAGGCTGACAGCTAAGAGGTCGTTCCCTTCTGACGTTTCATCCCGGAATGCGTGGTCAATCGGTGTTGTCGGGACGCGCCAGGTGATCGTGGCTTCGCCGGTGAGGCGGCGGGCCATCAAGTCGGCCATGGCGAGATGGATCAAGGCTTCGGAGCGGGACGGAAGGGTCTCGTAGCCGCGAGCCAGGCGGCGGTGAAGCATCAGCCAGCCGTAGGTCCGCTCGACCGCCCACCGTTTCGGGATCGGAGTGAAACCCCTGGTCCCGGGGGCGCGTTCAACGATTTCCATGTCGATGCCGAGGGTGGCGGCGTGCTCGACGAGATGCTTGCGGTAGCCGCCGTCGACCCAGACCTAGCGCAGGTCGGGGTGGGCGGCGGCAACTTGATCAAGCAGGCGGGTAGTCGGCCACCGAGTCCTGCACGCTCGCTGCGGTGACCAGGACCGCCAGCAGCAGCCCGAGGGTGTCGGTCACGATGCTCCGCTTGCGGCCCACGATCCTTTTGCCGGGATCGACGCCCTGCCTGCGGCCAAGGACGCTGGTGGAGGTCTTGACGCTCTGCGCGTCGATCACACCGGCCGACGGCTCCGCCGCGCGCCCCTCCTGCTGCCGTACCAATTCCCGTAGCACGCCGGTGAGCTGGGTGAACACGCCGTCCTTTGCCACTTGGCAAAGTACCCGTAGAAGCGTGCCACCGGCAGCGGCAGGGAGCAGAGGGCGTACGGTGGAGGCACGCCCGCCCGGCCATGCCTCCACCGTACGTCCGGCCAGTCACGCGGCGGACGCCGCGCTTTGGACCTCGGAGATGCGCCGGCCGGTCCCAGTACTCTCCCCGAAGAGGGGCCACGTTTCGCTCGGTCCACGACGTATCCGTCCTCGTAGCGGCGCCGGTGCCGGATACGGCGGAGCTGTTCGCACCGCTGTGTAACCATGCGCGGATGCCGGCAGGCTCAGTGGAGCCTGCTGTGAATCAGATCAGCGAGCGCCGAGTTGCACGCCACAACTCCTGTGCTGCTTCCATACTGATTTTGTCGGCCGGAATTTGAGGGCTTGGTCCAGGGCGTGTTCAAGTTCCTGGCAGGTGCGGCATGTTGGCCCGCTGCTGGATCTGGTGTAGTGCGTGGATGAGTTCAGCGGTGCAGGGTGGGCCGGTAGATGAGTTCTTGGGTGTGGCCATCGAACGTCCGGTGCTCAATCAGCTCAAGGTCGAAGTCGGCCGCACCCCCGAAGATCGGGTCGGTCCCAGTCTGACCGCTGATCACCGGGAAGAGCGTCACCTGGACGCGGTCGACGAGCCCTGCGGCCATCAGCGCCCGGTTCAACGACAGGCTGCCGTGCGAGCGCAACGGAACCCCGGACTCCTCCTTGAGCCGGGCGACGACATCGATGGCGTCGCCGACCGCGACGGTCGCGTCCGGCCATTCGAAGAGTCCTGCGAGCGTCGTCGACACCACCGTTGTCGGCAGGCTTCGCATTCGGGAGTTCACCGGGTCAAGGTCGGACTCCGGGATCGGCCCCAGCAGCTCCATGAACTGCCGAAAGGTGTTGGCCCCCAGCACCAGCCGCTGCTCCTCGCCCATCACGGCAAGGCGGTTGTCAAGGAACTCAGGGCCCTGTTTTCCCCAGTAGCCGCCCCAGTCGCCGTCGGGGCCGTAGGAGCCGAAGCTGTCGAGGGTGGAAAAAACGTCCCAGGTGTAGATAGCAGTCATCATGCGCTCCTCAAGTGCGGTTGACGGCGTGTTGTGGATGTGGATACAGACGAGGAACCATGACGAAACTCATCGCACTTGTACCGTTCCTAAACAGTGTCCAGGAGTGACATCTGATGCCAGCTCCCGGAGCTGCGCGTATCCCGAACGGTGTTGGATACGCTGGGTTCCCGCATTCGCCGTTCCCCGATCCGGCGACGTGCATCGTGTGCACGCTCCGTGACGGG
>NZ_JBHYJA010000093.1:0-10782 GCF_042740355.1 Streptomyces sp. NPDC059010 | reverse complement strand
GGCGCGGGCGCGCCGCCGCGCGCGTGGGCGGGGGGGGCGCGCCCCCCCCCCCCCCCCCCCGGGCGGGCCCCCCCCCCCCCCCCCCCCCGCCCGGGGGCCCCCCCCCGCGCCGGCGCGGCCATCGTCCAGGTGCACAGCCTCGCCGACCCCACCCTGATGGCCGACGCGGCGGCCCTGTGGTCCGGGGAGGCGGACGCGGCGTTCGGGCCACGCGCGCGGGTGGACGCGGCGCTGGCGGTGCGGCGCGCGGCGCGGGTGTGGGCGCCGCTGGACCGGCTGTCCGAGCAGGACGTGCCCGACGTGCTGGCCCTGTCCGACGAGGAGTTGGGCGACCTGCTCGGCGTGGCGGCGACCCGGCTCGCGGCGGCCGGGGTGGCGGTGCACTGGCCCCGGGACCTGGCTCAGGACCTCAGCGCGGCCGCGATCGTACGGCCCGCGCCGGGCTCGGCGACCGACGGCACCGGGTTCTTCGAGGGCGAGGAACTGCTCCAGTTCCGCTGGCAGTTGGCGATCGGCGGCGACCCGCTCACCGAGGGCGAGATGGACGCGCTCGCCGAGGCCCACCGCCCGGTCGTCCGGCTGCGGGACAGCTGGGTCCTGGTCGACCCGGCCCTCGTCCGCAAGGCCCGCAAGCGCGAACTGGGCCTGCTCGACCCGGTCGACGCGCTCTCCGTGGCCCTCACCGGCAGCGCGGAGGTCGACGGCGAGACGGTCGAGGCGGTACCGGTCGGCGCGCTGGCGGCGCTGCGCGACCGTCTGACGACGGGGGTACGGCCGGCCGAGCCGCCGCCGGGCCTGCGGGCCACCCTGCGCGACTACCAACTCCGGGGCCTGGCCTGGCTGGACCTCATGACGTCCCTGGGCCTCGGCGGCTGCCTGGCCGACGACATGGGGCTCGGCAAGACGATCACGGTCATCGCACTCCACCTCAAGCGCGCCCGGCCGGCCCCGACCCTGGTGGTCTGCCCGGCGTCCCTGCTGGGCAACTGGCAGCGGGAGATCACCCGTTTCGCGCCGGGCGTCCCCGTCCGCCGCTTCCACGGCCCGGACCGCACCCTGGAGGAGGCGGACGGCGGCTTCGTCCTCACGACGTACGGCACGATGCGGTCGGCAGCATCGGCACTGGCCCAGCACCCCTGGGGCATGGTCGTCGCCGACGAGGCCCAGCACGTCAAGAACCCGTACTCGGCGACCGCGAAGGCGCTGCGCACGATCCCGACGCCCGCGCGCGTGGCGCTGACCGGCACCCCGGTCGAGAACAACCTCTCCGAGCTCTGGGCCCTCCTCGACTGGACGACACCGGGCCTGCTGGGCCCCCTGAAGTCCTTCCGCGCTCGGCACGCGCGCGCGGTGGAGAACGGCGAGGACGAGGAGGCGGTGAGCCGGCTGGCCCGCCTGGTCCGGCCCTTCCTCCTGCGCCGCAAGAAGTCCGACCCCGGGATCGTCCCGGAGCTGCCGCCCAAGACGGAGACGGACCACCCGGTACCGCTCACCCGCGAACAGGCGGCGCTCTACGAGGCGGTGGTGCGCGAGTCGCTGTACGCCATCGAGACGGCGCAGGGCATGGCACGCAGGGGCCTGGTCCTGAAGCTCCTCACCTCCCTGAAGCAGATCTGCGACCACCCGGCGCTGTACCTGAAGGAGGAGACGGCGGCGACCGAGCGACTGGCCGTCCGCTCGGGCAAGTTGACGCTGCTGGACGAACTGCTGGACACCGTGCTGGCCGAGGACGGCTCGGCGCTGGTCTTCACGCAGTATGTGGGGATGGCCCGCCTGATCGCCTCCCACCTCGCCGTCCGGGCGGTCCCGGTGGAACTGCTCCATGGCGGCACCCCGGTCCCGGACCGCGAGCGCATGGTGGACCGCTTCCAGAGCGGCACGACGCCGGTCCTGGTCCTGTCCCTGAAGGCGGCGGGCACCGGCCTGAACCTGACCCGCGCCGGTCATGTCGTCCACTTCGACCGCTGGTGGAACCCGGCCGTGGAGGAACAGGCCACCGACCGCGCCTACCGCATCGGCCAGACCCAGCCCGTCCAGGTCCACCGCCTCATCACCGAGGGCACGGTCGAGGACCGCATCGCGGAGATGCTGGAGTCCAAGCGGGCCCTGGCCGACGCGATCCTCGGCTCCGGCGAGTCGGCCCTCACCGAACTGACGGACCGTGAGCTGTCCGACCTGGTGTCGCTGCGGAGGGAGTCATGACGGGGCCGGGGTCGGGGTTCTGGCCGGGGTCGGGGGAGCAGAGGAGTGCGGCGGGTGAGGAGACGGACGTGACCGCCGACGAGCACGACACGGACCTCACACCGACGGTGAACGAGCCGAGCCGCCATGAGGAGCCCGAGCCCCGCCCGGCAGACGCGGCCCGCCGGGCGTTGCGGGCTGCTCGGGAACGGCGGGAGGTACCCGACGGGCGGGACTCGGCGGCAGTGGTACCCGACGGGCGCGATTCGCCGTCGGGGGTGTGCGACGGGCGGGGCTCGGCCTCGGCGGTGCCCGACGGGCGGGACTCGGCGTCGGCGGTGTCGGAGGGGCTGAGCTCGGCGTCATCAGGGTCAGAGGGGTCGATTCCGGCGGCAGGAGACTCGGAGGGGCCGGGGCCGGCGGCGGCAGCATCCCCTTCGGCGACCTCGGAGGGGCGGGACTCGATACAGGGAGCTTCTGCGGGCGAGGAGTTGGCGACGGGTGGGCGCAACCGCCCGGGCGCCCGTCCCGGTGATGCGGCCCGCGCGGCGCTGCGGCGTGCGGCGTCCCCCGCCGCAGACGTGAGCACGGACCGGCCCGGTGCGGAGGCGGAGTCCGCCCCTGAGGCGCCCGAACCCGAGCCCGCCCGGCGAGAGGCACGCCCCGCCGACGCTGCCCGTGAGGCACTGCGTGCCGCCCTGGGGGAGCGGCGGCGGGCCCAGGAGGAGGAAGCCGGCCGGGGCTCCGAGAGCACCCGACGGCCACGCCGACCCGCACCGGCCGAGTCCGGGAACCGACGCACGCAGGCAGACTCCGGGAGCCCGCGCGAGCAGGCCGACTCCGGGAGCCGAGCCGCGTCGGCCGATTCCCGGAGCCGACGAGCCCTGGCCGACCGTGCCGACAGCCTGCGGGTGCGTGATGTACGGGGGTTGATCGCCGGGGCCTTCCGGATGCCCTCGGACTCGCCTCACGAGGATGACTCGGAATGGTCCTCCTCGGAGACGCCTGGCTCGGAGACGGAGACGGAGACGGAGACGGAGATCACCGCATCTCTGCCGCCCACCGACCCCGGCTCGCCCAAGGGAGAACCCACCACAGCGCCGCCCTCGGCACGACCCGGCAGCGATCTCTCACCCACCCCCACCCCCGCCGCTCCCGCCACCTCCGCCGCTCCCGCCATCCCCCAGGTCCCCCAATCCATGGCGTCCCCCGGCCGGGACGGTGAACTCCGCCGTACCTTCCCTGCCTTCGCCCCTCGCCCCTCCGACGGCGACGCCAGGTTCGCCGAGACCTGGTGGGGCAACGCCTGGGTGGACGCACTGGAAGAGGGCGCCCTCGATCCCAAGCGGCTGGCGCGTGGGCGGGGTTACGCGCAGGAGGGGCACGTCGATGCCATCACCGTGACGCCGGGACTTGTGCTGGCGTATGTGCGAGGCAGCCGGCCGCGGCCGTACCGCGTACAGGTGCGGCTGCGGACGCTCGGCGACGACGACTGGGCCCGGTTCCTGGACGCCGCGGCCGACCGGCCGGGACACATCGCCGCGCTGCTCGACAAGGAGTTGCCCCAGTCCCTCGCCGACTGCGGTGTCCGCCTGCTGCCCGGCCCCGGCGACCTCGACCCGCAGTGCAGCTGCCCCGACCGCGGCCATCCCTGCAAGCACGGCGCCGCGCTCTGCTACCAGACCGCACGCCTGCTGGACGCCGACCCGTTCGTTCTGCTCCTGCTGCGCGGCCGAGGCGAACGCGGGCTGCTGGACGCCCTCTCCCGCCGCAACGCCGCCCGAGCCGCCCGTGCCGCGCAGGCGCAGGGAGCGGCGCCCCTCCCGGGCGTACGGGCCACCGAGGCCCTCGCGCCGCAGCGCGGACTCCCGCCCCTCCCGGCGCCGTTGCCGGTGCCCGCCCACCCCGAGCAGCCGCCGGTCTACCCGGCGGCACCGGGCGGCCCCGACCCCTTCGCGCTGGACCAGCTGGCAACCGACGCCGCCGCCCGCGCCCACGCCCTGCTCGGGACCGGCCGGGACCCGGTCGCCGAACTGACCCTGTGGCAGGACGCGGTACGGCTCGCCGCCGCCCGTCCCGGTTCCGGGCTCACCGCCTCCACCCGCGCCTTGTACGCCTCCCTCGCCTCCGCCGCCGGCCGCACCACGGCCGATCTGGCCCGTGCCGTCGCCGCCTGGCGGCAGGGCGGCCTGGAGGGTTTGGCCGTCCTCGAAGAACCGTGGGACCCGCCGGCCGGCCGCTTCGACCGAGCCCGCCCCCTCCTCCTCGCCGCCGACCTCCCCGCCTTCCGTCCCTGGCACAACCACCTCACCCACCCCCGCGGCCATGTCCAGCTCCGCCTCGGCCGCGACGGCCTCTGGTACCCGTACGAGTCGGAGCCGGGCCACGACGACTGGTGGCCCCGGGGCACCCCCGACCTCGATCCGGTCGGCGCCCTGACCGGCCTCGGCGCCTCACCGGAAGACTGACCGCATCGGTCGCTGCGGCCCGCCACGAAGGAGGCCGCCGCTGTCGCCCCGTGAGCAACTACACTGCCGCGAAGTCGCCACGCGACATAGCAACTGGCCGGAAATGAACGGTGGGAGAGGCCATGGCAACGGGGGGCTGGGGTCCTGGACCCGGGACGGGACAACCTGGCGGCAACGGGCCGGGCGGCCAGGGCTGGGGCACTCCACCCGGTCCGCCGGCCAACAATCCCTACGGGCCTCCGCCCGCGGGCGGCCCCTACGGTCCGCCCGCGCCGAACCCGTACCCGAACCAGAATCCGTACCCCTATGGCCCGCCGGCCCCGGCTCCCGCGCCGCGACGCCGCAGCCGCCTTTGGTACCTCTCGGTCTTCTTCCTCGCCGGCGCCGTCCTGCGCTCCGCGCATCGCGTCGCCACGCGGCTCTTCGTGCAGGAGGGCGACGGCCGGATCGAGGACCGCACCGTGGACCGGGTCCAGGTTGCCCGCACGGTGCTCGGCATCGTCGCCACCCTCGCGCTGGTCCTCGTCTACGGCGTGGAGGCGGACCGTTGGGAGGATGCGGGAACGGGCGGCGTCGCCAACCTGATCATCACCCCGGTCCTGCTGATCCTCACCGGACCGCTGGTCATTCTCGGGTTCATCCTTTACGCGCCTGCGCACGCGCGACCGCAGCTGCGCTCCCGGCTCCACGCCCCGCTCAAGGCGGTCGCCTGGTACGTGCTGACGGTTGTTGTCATCGCGGGCGTCCTCTACGTGGCGGCCCAGAGCGCACTCGACGACCGGCGGGACTGGTTCGGGTATGCGATCGCCCTCGCGTCGTTGGTCGTGATCGTGTGGGGGTTTCCCTTCTTCTTCATGGCGTCGCTGTACTCGGCCCGCAGCGCCTTCAACACCGCCCACGTCCACCCGATGCTGCCACCCGTGATCACCGGAGTGCTGGTGTGGGTGCTCGCGGTCTTCAATCTGATCGACAGCGGTATGCCGAAGGGCCCGCCCGTCTTCCAGTTCTGCTCCCTGTTGGGCGGGCCGCTGTCGGTGACCGTCGTCTCGCTGTGGGAGCTGCACCGGATGCGCACCCGGTTCGGGGTCACGCTGCGGGGCTGACGAGACCCGCATCCCGTGAAGGCCGTGTGAGAGTTCCCCGCTGATCTGCGGGAGCCAGGTGTGGGGACGTGGGGTCCCCGGCGCCGGTGTTCGGATCCGGACGTTAGCGTGGAGCGGTGAGTGAGACGAAGACCCCTGCCCTCCAGTACCGCTTCGACGGCCCGGAAGACGCCCCCGTCCTCATCCTGGGCCCGTCGCTCGGGACGACGTGGCACATGTGGGACCGCCAGGTCCCCGAGCTGGCCCAGCAGTGGCGTGTCTTCCGGTTCGACCTGCCGGGGCACGGCGGCGCGCCCGCGTACCCGGCCGGCTCGGTCGGCGAACTCGCCGAGCGGCTGCTGGCCACCCTCGACCGCCTCGGCGTCCAGCGCTTCGGCTACGCGGGCTGCGCGCTCGGCGGCGCCCTCGGCATCGAGCTCGCCCTGCGCCACCCCGAGCGCATCGCCTCGCTCGCCCTGATCGCCGCCTCGCCCCGTTTCGGCACGGCCGACGAGTTCCGGCAGCGCGGGGTGATAGTGCGCACCAACGGCCTCGACCCCATCGCCCGTACCTCGCCGGACCGCTGGTTCACCTCCGGGTTCGCCGCCGCCCAGCCCGCCATCACCGAGTGGGCCGTGCAGATGGTGCGCACCACCGACCCCGGCTGCTACATAGCCGCCTGCGAGGCGCTCGCCTCCTTCGACGTACGGCCCCAGCTGGGCGGCGTCACCGTGCCCACCCTCGTCCTCGTCGGCTCCGACGACCAGGTCACCGGCCCCGCCGAGGCCCGCACCCTGGTCGCCGGGATACCGGACGCCCGTCTCGCCGTCGTGCCCGGCGCCTCCCACCTGGTCCCGGTCGAGCAGCCCGCCGCCGTCACCGATCTGCTGGTCCGGCACTTCTCCACCGCCTGGCAGCCCGCCTACGACACCAACACCGGCCAGATGGCCATCGTCGCCGCCCCGCCCAAGCCGGTTCTGGCCGCGGCGCCCCCGCAGCCCGCGCCCGTCGCCGAGATAGCCCCGGCCGCCATACCGGCGCAGACGACGACGGGACGGCCGGACAAGTACGAGTCCGGCCTCAAGGTCCGCCGCGAGGTCCTCGGCGACGCACACGTCGACCGGGCGCTGGCGCAGGCGGACGAGTTCTCGGGGGACTTCCAGGAGTTCATCACCCGGTACGCCTGGGGCGAGATCTGGGACAGACCCGGCCTCGACCGGCGCTCCCGCAGCTGTGTCACCCTCACCGCCCTGGTCGCGGGCGGCCACATGGACGAACTCGCCTTCCACGTCCGCGCCGCCCTGCGCAACGGCCTCACCCCGGGCGAGATCAAGGAAGTACTGCTCCAGGCCGCCGTCTACTGCGGCGTACCGGCGGCGAACAGCGCGTTCAAGGTCGCCCAGCAGGTCATAAGGGAGGAGACGACTCCCACGGAGTGATCGTCAGCCAGGTGTCGACGGCACCACCCTGAGCCGCCCATCGACCCGTCGGCGGAGGCAGGATGGTGTCATGAAGCTCACGAAGAAGTCGCACGCCTGCATCCGGCTGGAGAAGGACGGGCAGACGCTCGTCCTCGACCCCGGGGTGTTCAGCGAGGACGACGCCGCTCTCGGCGCGGATGCGATCCTCGTCACTCATGAGCATCCCGACCACTTCGACGAGTCGCGGCTGAGGGCCGCCATGGAGGCCAACCCGGCCGCCCGGATCTGGACCCTCGCCTCCGTCGCGGAGCAGATCTCGGCGGCCTTCCCGGGCCGGGTGCACACCGTCGGCCACGGCGACACCTTCACCGCCGCCGGCTTCGACATCCAGGTCCACGGCGAACTGCACGCCGTCATCCACCCGGACATCCCGCGCATCACCAACGTCGGCTATCTCGTCGACGGCGGCCGGGTGTTCCACCCCGGCGACGCCCTCACCGTGCCCGACCATGCGGTGGAGACGCTGATGCTGCCGGTCATGGCCCCCTGGAACAAGATCTCGGAGGTCATCGACTACGTCCGCGAGGTCAAGCCGCAGCGCGCCTACGACATCCACGACGCTCTGCTCACCGACCTGGCCCGGCCGATCTACGACCGCCAGATCGGCGGCCTGGGCGGCTCGGAGCACCTGCGGCTGACGCCGGGGGACTCGGCGGAACTGTGAGGCGCGGTTGTGAGGCGCAGGTGTGAGCGGCCCCACCCAGGGCGGGACCGGATTGTCGTACCCGCCCGGTAGGTTGTGAGGCATGCGCATCGCGACCTGGAACGTGAACTCGATCACCGCCCGCCTGCCGAGGCTCCTGGCCTGGCTGGAGAGCAGCGGCACCGACGTGCTGTGCCTCCAGGAGGCCAAGGTCGCCGAGGACCAGTTCCCGTTCGACCCGCTGCGCGACCTCGGCTACGAGGCGGCGGTCAACGCCACCGGGCGGTGGAACGGCGTGGCGGTGCTCTCCCGCGTAGGCCTCAAGGACGTCGTCAAGGGCCTGCCCGGCGACCCCGGCTACGACGGCGTCGAGGAGCCCCGGGCCATCTCCGCGACCTGCGGCCCGATCCGGGTCTGGTCGGTGTACGTACCGAACGGCCGCGAGGTGGACCACCCCCACTACGCCTACAAGCTCCAGTGGTTCGAGGCCCTCAGGGCGGCCGTCGCGGGCGACGCGGGCGGCAGCCGGCCATTCGCGGTGCTCGGCGACTACAACGTGGCGCCGAGCGACGACGACGTCTACGACCTGGCCGCCTTCGAGGGCCTCACCCACGTCACCCCCGCCGAGCGGGCCGCCCTGACCGCCCTGCGCGAGTCCGGCCTGTCCGACGTGGTCCCGCGCCCCCTCAAGTACGACCACCCGTACACCTACTGGGACTACCGCCAGCTCTGCTTCCCCAAGAACCGCGGCATGCGCATCGACCTGGTCTACGGCAACGAGCCGTTCGCCAAGGCCGTCACCGACTCCTACGTGGACCGCGAGGAGCGCAAGGGCAAGGGCGCGTCGGACCACGCACCGGTGGTCGTGGACCTGGACGTCTGACCACCTGACCACCTGACCACCTGACCACTTGGCCAGCCCGGCCAGCCGGCCGGCCGGGCTCAGGTCGTCACCGGACCGGCGTCACCGGACCAACGCCCGCAGATCCACCGACTCGGCCAGCGCGGCGAGCCCCGTGTCGCCCGGATGCAGATGGTCCCCGCTGTCGAACGCGGGGAGCATCCGGGACGGCCGTGCCGGGTCCCGGATCACGGCGTCGAAGTCGAGCACGCCGTCGAAGACCTTCGACGTACGGATCCAGGCGTTGATCTCGACCCGTTCGGCATCGACGGCCGGTGTGCACCGCGCCTCCCCCTCACAGGGCAGGATCGTCGCCGCCAGCATCCGCAGCCCGCGGGCGTGCCCCCGGTCGGCGATCCCACGCAGCCCCGCGACGACCTGCTCGGCCGTGGTCTGCCACCGCACATCGTTGATGCCCTCGAACACCACCGTCGTACGCACCGACGTCTGAGCCAGAACATCCCGGTCGAACCGGTACAGGGCACTCACCCCGGCCGTGTCCGTCGACACCCCGTCCCCGGGATAGCGGTCGAGGACCACACGGTTGCCCGAGATCCCCTGGTTGAGCACCCCGTAGTGCGGGACGACACTCTGGTCCAGCAGTCGTGTGGCCAGCACATTGGGCCACCGCCGGTTGGCGTCCGTCGTGGACTTGTCGCCGTCGGTGATCGAGTCCCCGAGCAGCACCACGGACCCCGGCCCACCGCCCACGTCGACACCCGTCAGCAGCGGCCAGCTGGTCAGGAGCGTGCCGTACGGCGCCCCGGAGCCGTCCGCCGTGTGGTCGCCCGGCCCGCTCACATACGACCGCTGCTGCGCGAGCCGGTGCACGGGTGCCGCCGGCACGGTCCGCGGCAGATGGAAGCTGACCAGCAGATTGGTGTCGGCGGGCACCACGAAGTCGAGCGGATCGCTGTACGCCTGCGCGCCCGCCGGGATCTCGACGCCCGCCGCACCCCGGAAGGCCACCGCGACCGGCTTGCCGCGCGCCGCCGCGCCCGCCTCCTGCACCGCCACCGTGGCGCTGCCGATCCGCACCGGCCCGGCCGCGAAGGTGTTGTCGAACCGCAGCCGCACCCGCGGCCCGCCCGCCGAGGTGTGCACCACCAGCCGCAGCGTCCGGTCGGTCCACGGCCCCACGGTCGGATAGCCGCCGGTCGCGGTCGCCCAACTCCCCGTCCAGCCACGGGCCGCTGCCCGCACCGCCGCCGCGAACACATGCAGCCCGGGCGCGCGAGGCAACCGTACCGAGGCGACCTCGCGCCCCCCGGCCAGCGGCACGGTCATGACGTACAGCCGTGCCCGCTCGGCGAGTTGGCCGCCCGGGGTGTTGATGTGCGGCAGGGCCACCGCCTTGGTGGCGAGCGGGCCGGTGCGCCAGTCGGGTGCGGTGAGGACGTACGTGGAGCGGGTGCCGTTCCGGTACACGACCGTTCCCCGCCCGCCGGCCGCTCTGCCGCCCGTGCCCGCCACCAGGAAGGCGAGCGCGTCGCCCTGCCCGCGCAGGCGCACGGACTGGCCGTCGGCCAGGACGTTGTCCGGTTCGCCCGGCTGCCGCTTCGGCCAGGTCAGCCGGGCGCCCTGCACGGTGAGTGTGCGGCCGGGGGTCCAGCCCGCGGCCGCGAGGTCCTGCGCGGAGAGGGAACCGCCCGAGCCGTCGAAGTCGGCCTTGCCCGGCCGGGCGTCGTCGCTCACCGCGGTGTTGTCGAAGAGCTGCTCCAGTGGGAGCGGCTCGGCTCTCGCGCCGGGGGCGGCGTGTGCCGAGCCGGCCGGCATCAGAGTGGCGAACAAGGCGAGGACAACGGTGGAACCCCACACACATCGGCGCACGGCCGACTCCTCTCGTTCACGCAGCGCACGACCGTTCACGACGAGACGAAAGACGCATCGCGAAGGTAGAGAGGCAGCTGGGGCACGTCAACGAGCCATGCCCTAAGAACCCCTAACGGAATGCTCTACGCGGACTTGAGAGCTAACTCAGGGGACGTGAACGAACGCGGTTGCTACTGTCCGGACGTGACCCTGA
>NZ_JBHYJA010000092.1:0-11530 GCF_042740355.1 Streptomyces sp. NPDC059010 | reverse complement strand
GAGGCGCCCACCGGCACCGAAGTCGATGACGCCCGCTGTCGACTTCGGCGCGTCGAGCCAACGCCCGGCTTCCCTGTCCCACAGCCGTATGCCCCTGTCGTCCTCGACGACGGCGAGCACCCGGCCGTCGGGGGACGCAGAGGTGACCTGTCCGGCGGGCAGTCGGCCGGAGGAGATACGGCGATGGGTGGCCACGTTCCAGGTCCGCCAGGTACGGCCGTCGACGCTGAGCAGGGTGCGGCCGGAGTCGACGAGGAACCGCGTGGGGCCGTCCCCGGGGGCGGGGTCGGTGAACGTGTCGGTCTCGGGCTGCGCCAGCGCGCCGAACAGTGCCCGCCGGGACTCGGGCAGTGGGGAGATCCGCCAGGCGGCGACGCCGAGCAGCATCGCGGTGTGCGGGTCGGTGGTGCGCAGGCCGTCGGCGACGTCGGCGACGCGACGGGCCGCGTCGTCGGTGCTGCGGCGCAGGTTGTCGTCGTGCTGCTGCCAGGCGACGAGCCCGGCCACCAGCGCCACCGCCAGCACCGCCGAGATGGTGGTGACGAGGATCCGGGCCCGGCGTCTGGCCTGCGTGGCGGCCCGGCGCTCCGCCTCCCGGGCCTCGAAGGCGGCAACCAGGAAGTGCCGTTCGGTCGCGGTGAGCGCGGCGTCGGTCGCGTGGCCGGGGAAGAGTTCCTCGGCACGGGCCAGGCGGGCTCCCCGATACAGCGCCCCGGGGTCGTGGTCGTGCTCCAGCCACACCCGCGCGGCCTCCGTCAGCTGCCAGTGGTGCCGCAGCCGCTCCCGGTCCTCCTCGATCCAGCCGTGCAACCGGGGCCAGCAGGTGATCAGTGCCTCGTGGGCGAGGTGGACGCCGTCGTCGTCGACCGTCAGCAGCCGGGCCCGGGTCAGCCTCTCCACCACCAACCCCACGTCAGGGTCGGCCCAGTCCGCCAGCTCCGCGTTGCCGAGTGGCCGCCGGGTGTCCGGACTCCCCTGACCCGGCTCGATCATCCGCAGCAGCAACTGCCGGGCCACCCGCCGCTGCGTCTCGGACAGCCGTCCGTACGCCTCCTCCGCCGTCGCCGCGATCGCGCCCCGCACCCCGCCCGCCGCCTCGTACGCGGCCAGTGTCAGGACCCGGCTCCGGCGCCGCCGCCAGGTCTCCAGCAGGGCGTGCGACAGCATCGGCAGCCCACCGGGCTCGTCGAGCACCTCCGCGACGATCCGCGCGGTCAGCTCCCGCTCCACGATGAGCCCGGCCGCCTGCGCGGGCCTGACCACCACGTCCCGCAACTCGTCCGCGCTCATCGGCCCGACCAGCATCGCCGCCCCGTACAGCGCCTGCGCCAGCCCCCGGTGCTCGCCGCAGCGGGCGTAGAAGTCGGCGCGTACGGAGACGAGCACCCTCAGCCGACTGCCCGGCTCATGGGCGGCGAGGAGCAGACCGAGGAACCGGTCCCGCTCGGCCTTGCCCCGGCAGAGGGTGAAGACCTCCTCGAACTGGTCGACGACGACCCAGCTCTCCGGTTCGTCCTCGCCGGGCGCGAGCAGATGCCCGTATGTCTGGGCCGGCCGTGCCCCCGGCGTGAACACCCGCAGCGCCGCCGGCCGCCCCAGGCCCGCGATCCGCTCGCGCAGCCGGGGTATCAGACCGGCCCGCAGCAACGACGACTTCCCGCTCCCGGACGCCCCGAACACCACCGCGAACCGGTGCGAACACACCAGCTCGCTCAGTTCCTCCACCAGCCGGTCCCGCCCGAAGAACAGCGCACGGTCGTCCGGCTCGAAACGGGCGAGTCCCCGATACGGCGGGGCGGCGTCCTCATCCTCCCGAGGCTCGCCCGCGACCTCGGCCTCGGCTTCCTTCCACCGGGCCTCCCACTCCGCCGCATCGCCCCCGCACGCCCGCACGTACCCCTGGAGTACGGCGAGCGACGGCAGCCGCGTGCCGTCCACCGCCCTCGACAGGGTGACCGCGGTGAACCCGGCGGTGTCCGCCATGCTCCGGTACGACGGATTCCCCGCCGCCCGCCGCAGCTCCCTCAGCTCATGGGCGAGCCGCGGTATCGGGCCCGCGGCCGGATCCACCGGCCTCTCCGGACGTCCCACCGGCCCACCCCACTTCCGTACAGCTCCCCCATGGCGGATGAATGCGATATTCCAGGCGATCAACCTATGTTCCGCCTGGATCGGATGTCGCCGCTTTCCGACGGGATGTGGCATTGATGACAGCGACGGAAGGGCCCGCGTATCAACGCGGGCCCCTTGTTTCCTTTGATTCATCTGGTGACAGGGACGTGAGTATCAACCTTCGGGGTTGCCAGCCTCGGTCTCGTCAGGCCGGAACCCGGCAGACCGAGCACTGGAGAACCCCCATGCCCCACTCACACAACGTGGCGGTCCCCGAACAGGGCCGCATGACCGAATCATCCAGGCGACACCGGATGCCGAATCCGGTGCTCCGCGTCCTGCAACTGCTGCTGGTGATGATGGTCGCCACGACGTCACTGGTGACGGCCGGCGGCGCCGCCAGCGCGTCCAATGAGCCCAATGGCGGGCGGCCGCAGACCAGTCCGCCCGCCGTGGTGTACCGCGGTGACTCCCGGAGCCCGAACGACATCTTCGCGCACGGATTCGTGTCCCGGGGAACGAACTACGACCTCACGGCCCATGTCCAGGGCGACCGGGCCCACAACTCCGGCTACATATCCACCTCGGGCAGCGTCGAGATGGCGGAGACCTTCGCCCGGAGCCAGGGCCTGCGCAATCTCGCCGCGGAAGCCGCCCAGCCGCGTTGTCAGGGAGTCGGGTGGTCGATCGGCCAGTCCATCCCCGTCGTCGGATGGCTGATCACGTCCAGCTGCCACCACTCGGTGGTCACCGCCAGGACTTTCGTCTACACGATCAGGCCGGAATTCGCGTCCGTCATGCTGCACGTTCCCAACCAGGTCCAGGGCACCTCCCTCGCTCGCTACTCGAACCAGGACGAGTGGGCCTTCATGCGCCAGATTCCGAACTGGGCGATCACTGGTGTGCGCATCTACGCCATGGAGGCGCGAGCGGTCGGCAGCCTTGTCCAGCCGCAGAGCATCACCTTCCGGTTCGAGCGCTGGGTACCGAACCCCAACTACAACATCGACTACTTCCGTAACCACCGCTACAACCCGAGCAACGACCCGGCCGCCGAGTTCAGCCCGAACACGCGCCTGAACCTTCCTCCCCGTTGCAACCAGGGGTGCCACTAGCACCGGTGACGTAAGGGGCGCGCCGCGTCCGGAGAGCGACTCGGGGCGGCACCACCGATCCCCACGGTGGTGCCGCCCTTCATCGGTGGTGCGACTACCCGGCTGAGCGAATCAGGGGTGACCGTGGGGAGTCGATTTCCTTGATCCACTCCCCATTCGTTCCCCAGGGACCCCGCGGAACGAATCAGGGCCGGCTTCCCGTGAAGGAAACCGGCCCTGACTTGGTGTTTCGGCTGTCGGGGTGGCGGGATTTGAACCCACGACCTCTTCGTCCCGAACGAAGCGCGCTGCCAAGCTGCGCTACACCCCGATGTCGCTGCTTGTCGCGGCGACGACGTTTACTTTAGCCCACTGGTGGCTGGAGACGAAATCCGGTTTTGGCGCGGCGAAGGACACGGCGGCGGATCGGGTTGGGGCGGGCGTGGTCGACGGCCACGAGGGCGATGGCCAGGGCGTAGATGCCGAGGCCGATGAGGAGGGCGTTGCCCAGGACGCTCTTGTAGCCGTGCCGGTCCACGTCGAGGAACGGGTAGAGGTAGCGGCCCGGCGTGTCGGCGAGGAGCTCGCCTCGGATGAGGCTGAACGACAGGTAGGTCAGGGGGTAGATCAGCCACGTCGCTGCCTGCCGTAGCCGCAGCTGGCCGGCGGCTGTCAGGAGCAGCCAGTCCAGTACGGCCGCGATGGGCGTCACCGTGTGCAGGATCTGGTTGGTGATCACGTGCCAGCCCGTCGGGGCGGTGGCCTCGCCCGTGAGGACGCCGGGAAGCGTGAAGGGGCTCGCCTGGTTCGCCAGCAACAGGTGGTAGACGAGGCCCGTGACCACGGCGTAGAGCAGCGTGGCCCCCGTCAGGGCCGACGGCAGGGGGCGGCGGGCCGTCCAGGCGCGGCGGGCCGCGAGGGTCAGGACCAGGGCCAGCAGGATGTTGCTCTGGATCGCGAAGTGGCTCAGGGTGCGCAGCGGGCCGCCGAAGGTCACCTCGACCGTCACTGCCGCGCTCGCGGCCAGCGCCACCAGCAGGCGGTACGCGGCGGTCCAGGGGCGGCGCGTGGGGTTCATCACCGCCGTGGCGGGGACGTAAGAGGGCAGCAGCGTGGGGATGCCCGGTATCGCGGGGAGGTCCGGGATGTCCCTGGGTATCGGGGCGGTCATGCCCTCACGCTAAGCAGGTGGGGCGAAACGGGCGATACGGGTAATCCGTGCGGGTGACCTGAGGGCCCGTAGGGCGCCTGCGTTTCCGCCTTTCATTACGCCGAGCGGCCCTGCCTGGAGTCAGCCCTCCCCGCCAGGTCCTCCCCGCCCGACTGCGCCCCCTCCGCTACTCCCGCCCCACCAACGTCAACAACGTCGCCTCAGGCGGGCAGGCGAACCGGAACGGTGTGTATCGGTTCGCCCCGCAGCCCGCCGAGACATGCAGGTACGACGTGCGACCCTCCGCCGTATGCGTGGACAGTCCCTTCACGCGGTCCGTGTCCAGGTCGCAGTTGGTGACGAGGGCGCCGTAGAAGGGGACGCAGATCTGGCCGCCGTGGGTGTGGCCGGCCAGGACCAGGGGGTAGTCGTCTGCCGTGTAGGCGTCCAGGACGCGCAGGTACGGCGCGTGCACCACGCCCATCGCGAAGTCGGCCGTGCCGGACGGGCCGCCGGCCACCTGCTCGTAGCGGTCCCGCTTGATGTGCGGGTCGTCCAGGCCGGTGAGCTCGACCGACACGCCCTCGATCTTCAGGGTCCCGCGGGTGTTCGTCAGGTTGAGCCAGCCCGCGGTGTCGAAGCCGTCGCGCAGGTCCGTCCACGGGTTGTGGATCACGCCGACGGCGGGCGGGTTGCCGTTCAGGCCGTGGCGGCCCTGGACCTTCTCCAGCAGATAGCGGGCGGGGTTGCGAGGCTTGGGGCCGTAGTAGTCGTTCGAGCCGAAGACGTACGCGCCGGGGAACTCCATCAACGGGCCCAGCGCGTCCAGCACCTCCGGCACGCCCTCCGGGTCCGACAGGTTGTCGCCCGTGTTGATCACGAAGTCGGGGCGCAGGCCGGCCAGGGAGCGCAGCCAGCGCTGCTTCTTGCGCTGGCCGCCGACCATGTGGATGTCGGAGACCTGGAGCACGCGCAGCGGGCGCATGCCCGCGGGCAGGACGGGGACCGTCACCCGTCGGAGGCGGAAGAGACGGGCTTCGACACCAGCCGAGTAGAGAAGACCGGCGGCGCCGACCGCCGTGATTCCGAGGGGTACTCCGTATCGCGCGCGCATACGACCATCGTGTCAGACCCGGGGAGCGCCCTGCGCCCGGCAACCCCCTCCGCCTCCGGTACGGCCCCTTCGCGCAGGTCCCTTGAAATCAACGGGCGTTCCGCTCACCACACCTGCGACAATCGACCCCATGACCACGCTCAAGTCGAAGCTGCAGGAAGACCTCAACGCCGCGATCAAGGGGCGCGACGAGCTCCGCTCCTCGACGCTCCGGCTGACGCTCGCCGCGATCACCAAGGAGGAGGTCGCGGGCAAGGAGAAGCGCGAGCTCTCCGACGACGAGGTGCAGAAGGTGATCACCCGCGAGGCGAAGAAGCGTCGTGAGGCTGCCGACGCGTTCGCGCAGGGTGGTCGTGCCGAGCAGGCCGAGCGGGAGAAGGCGGAGGGCGAGGTCCTCGCCGCGTACCTGCCGAAGCAGCTCAGCGACGACGAGCTGAACCAGATCGTCGCCCAGGCCGTCGAGGAGGCCAAGGCGGCCGGCGCCGAGGGGCCGCGGGCCATGGGCGCCGTCATGAAGATCGTGAACCCGAAGGTGGCGGGTCAGGCGGAGGGCGGCCGGGTCGCCGCCGCGGTGAAGAAGCTGCTCGCCGACTGAGACGCCGGTTGGCCCAGACATCGGCCGGCTCAGAGTCGGTAGGCCGAGACTCTCGTCGGCCCGGGAGGGCATCCTGAGACAGGGTGCCCTCCTTTGTGCGTTCGGAATGCGGACGCCTCGCCGGATGTGGCGATCGCTCTCTCGTTCTAATTTCCATTGTGGTGGCGCGTTCCGGACGGTAAGGTTGTGGCGTCCTGATGCGCGTGGTGCAGGCGTGGCGGGGGTACGGGGATACGGGGCTTACATTTTCTGATTTGTGCATTGTTTCTACGGGTGACCTGTGCGCGTTTTCACGCGACCGCAGGCCCGTTTCTGTGGCCACGTTTTTCTCAGGTCCTCGACCAGGCCTGAAGTAATCGGGTCCTTGACCGGCCCGAAGCAAGGGGGAAATGAAATGAAGCGTGCTCTCAGCAAGAGATCGCTCACCCGACTCGCGCTGGTTCCGGCCGCCGCGACCGTCTTCACAATGATTCCACTGGCCGGCAGTGCCTTCGCGGTGGGCTGCAATGGCACGGGCTGTGAGAACAAGGGCCCCGTGTCCATGGGCTGCGACGCCGACGGGCACACCGTCCTGGTGGGCGAGGTCTACTCGGACAACGGCGGCCGCACCGACTACGAACTGCGCTGGAGCAACAAGTGCTGGGCCGGCTGGGCCCGCACCGGGGACTCGAAGTGGGCGGCCACGATCTCGGTCGAGAAGTGGAACCCGGACCGCACGAAGCTGATCACCCGCCGCACGGTGACCATCAAGAACGGCCAGCACGACTGGACCAACATGGTCGGCGGCAAGGGCTACATGGTGCGCGCCTGCGCGACCGAGAAGAGCACCGGCAACACGGACTGCACGAAGTTCGTCGGCACCGACTCCTGAACCACCCTCGTCTTTGGCATTGTCAGTGACTTGGGGGGCTCGTAATGGACCATCCATCAGTGATCGATGAAGTTGACCTGTGCATTCTTCGGCTGCTGTTCGAAGGGCTGGGTGAAGACGCCATCGGACGACGGTTGGGGATCGGGCGCCGCACAGTTCAGCGCAGGATTCGAAATCTGATGCTTCGCTGGCAGGTTAAGGGGCGGGTAGCGCTGGGAGCGCGGGCCCAACAGCTGGGGTTACTGGCGTCAAGAGTATGACTGCCGAAATTCATGGCGCTTATTGGCCACCGGGAATTCTTGTCCCTCCTGTCGGGGGCGCCATAGGGTTTTTTCGGCGAATTCGCATTCTTCTGCAGAGAGGTTTCTCCATGAAGCTGAGCATCAAGCGTCCTCTGGTCGCCGCAGCCGTCGGTGCCGCCGCCTTCGGGCTCGTGACCACCGTGGGCACCGGCCCGGCGGCCGCGTCCGGACTGGCGACCGTCAGCTGGTGGCACAACTGGGACGGCCCCACGTACGCCGGCGGAAACGGCACGCTTGAGCCCCTCGGCGAGGTGCTGTGGTCGGAGGACATGCAGGCGGACGGCTGGGGGACCCGTGCCCAGCTGCAGTACAAGGACTCGTCCGGTCACTGGCACAACACCGGCGGGGTCTGCTTCGACGACACCTCCACCACGGGCGCGACCAAGTGCGACAGAAGCGTCGCCGAAGGCACGCCGGTCCGGGTGCACATCTGGGCGTCCAAGGACGGTGCCACCCGCGCGAGCAACTACAGCAACGTCGTCGACGCCTGAGCCACGGGGAGCCGTGCGAGTGAGCCACGGCGGGTGAAGACGCCCTGCACACAGAAGGGGGGGGGGGCCCGGCGGCCGACCCCACCCGAGCTCAAGACCCGGCCCCCCCGCGACCAGGGGACGCGCCCCGGCACGGCGCCCACGCCCCAGCCCCCCCCCCCCCACCCTCCCCCTTTTTATGTCGTCCCGAGCCCGCACCCGGAATTTATCCATTCTCGTTGCATCCGTTGCGACACATTCACAAAATGGTCACGGGTGCAAAGTGTCGGCTGAGTGGCCGGGCAGCCGGTTCTTCAGTCAGGGCCGCTCCAGTCGAACGGGAAGTACTTGCTCGACTTGCCGGAGCGCTCCCAGGAGAAGCCGAACGCGTCGGCGCGGTCGACGGTGGCCCGGCCCCATGTGGCGATCTGGCCCGGCCCCACCTCGGCGCCCGGGGCGTTGTGGACCTGGACGCGCGCGCCGTTCGGGGTGGTCGGGCCGGTGAGAGCCTCGGCGGTCGCCGTGACACGGCCCGGGATCTCGGCTCGCCAGGTGGCAAGGTCCTCGTCGATCTCCACATGGATGGGGGCGATGTCCATGCCGCGCATCTCGGGGTGGAACATCTCCCCGAACTGCGCCGGCCAACCGCCCGCCTCACCGCCGAATACGGCTCCGAGTGCGGCCCGCTGCTGGTCGTCGGCGCGTTCGTCGAGGAAGACCGCGGCATACGGCTCGGTATGCGTGCCGGCCCACGGGTTGCCCTCGAAGGAGCCGAGCATCAGGACGTTGAGATCGTCGAGCTGTACGTCGCCGAAGTTGCCTTCCCGGATGTGCCAGACCAGTACGCCTTCGCAGTCACCGTAGGTCGGGGGCTGCGCGAACGTGCAGGGGCAGGGTATGGCGCACTTGCACACGTCGAACCAGTCGCCGGCCAGGTGCCAGCGCGTACCGGTGGTGGCCTGTTCTGTCATCTCGCTTCCCTCCTGCCGAGCCCGAAGGAGCTCACTCGGAGTGGCGAGACCGCGTAACCCGAGCCCGCTCCCGGGATCGGGAGGGTGGCCTCCCTACCAGCTTGCACCTCAGTTCCCGGACGGGAAACCGGTCCAGGGGTGATCACATGCCGTCCATTGACGGCATCGCGCCCTGCAGCCCCGGCAGCAGCCAGTCCTGGAACGGTGCGAGCAGGGCCAGGACGAGGAAGGCGACGCCCACGACGGTGGTGAGAAGCAAGCCCCGGGACCACAGCTTCTCCAGGAAGATCACCAAGGCCAGTGCGGCCATCGCCGCCACGTTCATCACGCCGAGCGGAATGAGGACGACCATCAGCCCGGCGCAGCAGCCGACACAGTAGGCGCCGTGATGGACACCCACCCGCAGGTCGCGCGCCGGCCGCCGGAAGCCGGCGTAACGCACCAGATGGCTCAGCGGGTCGCGGCAGTGCCGCAGGCAGACGTGCTTGAGGGGACCGAGTTGGTACAGGCCGGCCAGCAGGAAGGCGATCGAGCCGATCCAGCGTCCGGCGGTCGGATGGTCGTCCACCAGGTCGCCGGTGAGGGCCAGGGCCCCGTAGGCGAGCAGTCCGAAGGCCGTCCACACCAGCAGATATCCGCCCACGAACTCGATGGTGCGGGCGGCCCGGGTCCAGCCGGAGGCCTGCCGTCCGATGCCCCGCACCCAGGTGATGGCCACCGGTGCCATGGACGGCAGCATCATGGCCGCCATCATCGTCACCCAGAGCAGCAGAAACAGGGGCAGCGCCATCCCCATGGTGCCGGGCTCGACCCCCATGTCCCGGGCCTGTCCGATCGTCAGCGCCCAGGCGGGCACCGCGATCAGGACGACGAGAATCCAGGCGCCCGCGAGATCCCGCGCGGGCAGCAACCCCCCGCCCGCTCCGGTGGGGGCGGGCGACCGGCTGGGTACGAAGGCGGAAGTCCGGCTGCGACGCATCGGTGTTGCCTCCTGCGGCTCCTTCCAGAACAGCACACGAGCACCTGCGACGCGACCTCGCCGGGGCGCCCCGATCAACTCCGGGAAGCGGGGTTCACCACGGCCACGGTGAAGGCTGTGGTCCGGGCTCCGGCCGGCCTCAGTCGCCGCAGAGCTCGCGATACGGCGCGTCCGGGATGTAGGTACGCCACTGAGCCTTCGTCAGGTTCGCGTGGGCCGCTCGGGCGCAGACCTGGGTGGCGGCCCGGTCGGGGGCGACGGTGTACCGCTGGAGGGGGACGTGGGCGCCGGTCGAGTAGAGGGTGGTGCCGTCGGGGCTGAAGGCGAGGGAGCGGACGGCGTCGCCGGGGGTGGTGAGTGGGCCGCCGAGGGGCTGCTGGGTGGACGTGTCCCAGAGCTGGAGTGTGCCGGCGTCGCCGCCCACGGCGAGGGTGCGGCCGTCGGGGCTGAGAGCGAGGGCGCCGACCCCCTCCGGAGTGTCGCCGAGCGGAGCGGGGAAGACGTTGCGCAGCACACCGGCGCGGTGTCGTACGTCCGCGTCCCACAGGCTGACCCGGCCGGTCAGGTCGCCGGCCGCGAGCCGGGAGCCGTCGGGCGCGAAGGCGAGGGCGCCGATGGTCGTGCCCTGGGCCAGTTCCTTCCGGGTGACGGGGCCGGAGGGCAGCCGGGCGACGCGGTCGTCCCCGACGAGCAGCCGGCCGTCGGGGCGCACGGCCAGGTCGGTGCCGGTCGCGCCCGGGAACACGGCGGTCCGCCGGTGGCGGGCCGTGTCCCACACCTCGTGGGCGTACTCGCCGATGGAGGTCGCGCGGGTGACGTACAGGCTGCGGCCTCCGGGGCCCAGGGCCAGTGACTCCACCAACTCGCCGTCAGCGGACGTCGGCAGTTCCAGCGTGGTCCGCTCGCGTCGGCGGGCCAGATCCCAGAAGGTGAGCCGCTGCGCTGCGGGTATCCCCCGGGAGACGGTCAGGCCGTAGGCGAGTGTGGTGCCGTCCTGGCTGAAGGCCATCAGGAGCCGGAGCTCGGACAGGGTGGCGGCCGGCTCGGCCCGATCACGGGGAGCGGGCGGTGGCGGGGTGGGCAGAGTGCGGATCACCTGCCCGTCGCCGGCGTCGCGGAGCCGGACGCGGTACGTGGCCCCGGTGGGCTCGGCGGTGGCGAGGGTACGCCCGTCAGGGCTGAGCAGGGTCTCCGCCGGGCGGGAGACCCAGGTGGAGGTGACGGCCGCGCCGAGGTCGAGGGTGTGGACGGTGCCGCCTTCGAGATAGCGCAGACGGGGGCGGTCGGGGTCCCAGGCGAGCGTGCCATAGGCGCTCTGGTTGTTCAGGGGGTGCCGGAACACCGGCGCGGTGGGGGCGGCGAGCCGCCACACCTTGATCTCGCCGCCCTGCACGGCGGCCAGGAAGGCACCGTCCTCGTCGAAGGACGGGTATTCCGCGCCGGGTGCGTCGAGGTCGGCTACGGAGCGTCCTGACGCGGTGTCCCAGACATGCGTCTTGCCGTCGCCGAGGACGACGAACCGGCCCCCTTGGGCGAACACCAGGGTCGAACGCTCGTCACAGAGGGCGCCCGCCCGCTCCCAGGCCCCGTGCAGAACGCGGTCGTGGGCGAGTTCCCGGACCTGCGGAGCCTTCCCGGCCGGGCAGACGGCCACCAGTCGGCCGTCCGCGCTCGGCGCCACGTCCGTCGGACTGGGCGCCGAGGTGTCGAACAGGGGGCGGCCGTCCGTGACAGAGCGCAGCCGCACCCGGTCGTCGCCCACATCGCTCTCCATGTAGAGGCGCCCACCGGCACCGAAGTCGATGACGCCCGCTGTCGACTTCGGCGCGTCGAGCCAACGCCCGGCTTCCCTGTCCCACAGCCGTATGCCCC
>NZ_JBHYJA010000091.1:0-11559 GCF_042740355.1 Streptomyces sp. NPDC059010 | reverse complement strand
GACGCCACACCGGTCGGCCCAGTGCAGCAACTTGCTGATGGCGTGCCGGATCTGGGCGTCTCGGTGATCGGCGGTGCCGGACAGGTCGTAGAAGAGCCGGCGCGGATCACCCATCGGGTTGCCGTTGCGGTCGAGTTGGTAGGCGGCGAAGTGGTCGGCGTTGGTGTCCACGCCGACCATGCCGTCAGCGCGGGCTGCCTCCAACGGCACCGTCTTGACGATGGGCCTGGTCCACGAGGCGGTGAGATACCAGCGCCCCCGCTGCACGTCGAGGTGAATGCGGTACGCCACGGCCCGGTTGCCCTCGATGCGGTCGCGCCACTCGGCGCCCCGATGCCGGAAAGCGACCTTGGAGGCCAGCACATACCGGCCGTTCTTGCTGTTGGCGTGGTGGGCGAGCGGTGCGGGCAGCTTGATGCTGACCTCGCCGTCCGGGGTGACGCGGATCGTCTCGTTCCCGTATCGCTTACCGGACTCGCCGTCGGCGGTGAGGAACCAGCATTCGGCCTCCCAGCGCCGGCGCCACTCGCGCTCGGTGAGCTGGGCGGCTTCGAGGTTGTGACGGTTGTTGAGAAGGCGTCGGCCGCCGCGTACGACGTGCACGACACCGGCTTCACGCTCGGCACGGGCGACGTCGAGGTGGTGTTCCAGCACGGCCAGACGCCGGGACTTGTGGAACCACTCGTTCTTGGAGCGGTATCCGCCGGGGGCACGCTTGGTGCCCTTGTGGCCGAGCGGCTGCGACAGGCGGTGCATCAGCGTCCGAACGCCCGCTTCGAGGGATTGGATGTGGGCGAGCTGGCAGCGGCGCGAGAGCGCCCACTGGTCGTGGGTGGCCTTGGTGATGCTCCCGGCCCAGCGCGACGACGACTGTGCGGTCAGGCCCTGCTTGCGGGCCGCCCACCCATCCGAGCTGTGGTCCAGGCCGTCAGCGCACCGGGCCTTGAGGTCCAGACAGGCCAGGCGTCCGAGGTGTTCGCCGACCAGCCGCAACACCTTGTCGTCTTCCGGCGTGAGGTGCCCCAGGCGGTCGCGTATCGCCACGCCGGACGGGCCGAGTGCGACGAACGGCGCGTCGATCGTGCGGAGCTTCTTCTTCGGCTCAGTCATCCGAGGCCGCCGCTTCCAGTGCCTTCTTCGACCTCGCCGTCATCGAGGACTACGAGTCGTCGGCCGGTCGCGGACAGGGCCGCTTCGACCAGTTCGACGTTCATCCGGCCGAGGCGGTCTTTGTGCTCCACCACCACGGTGGTCACCTTCGGATCGGCCAGCAGCCGCTTCGCCTTCGCACGAAAGCCGTTCATGCCCGACGCGATCTCGGACTCGACACGGACGACCTTGTGACCGGCCTTCGCCGCCCACGCCGACAACCGTGCAGTCTGACGCTCCAGATCCGGCTTCTGATCGTGCGAGGAGACACGGGCATACAGGCCCACACCACCGGTCACGGTGGGTGAGGTGTTCGCGTCGATGTTCACCAGGATCGTCCGCGGCCCCACTCGTTCCGCAGGGACGGCAACGTGCCCTCACGGAACCAGCGGTACGCAGTACGCGGGGCGATCCCCTGTGCGCGTGCCCATTCCGTCAGGTTCATACGCAAGACCATAGAGTACTCGTGTCAGCTAAAAGACACTTATAGACACTCATCTAATAGCAGTGCCGACCCTTGGCCCGGCCCGAAGCCGTCCTGTGCCTCACCTACGAAGTCAACGCCTTTGGCCGCGGGAGGGATGCCCGCCGAAACGGAGCAAAATGATGTTGCTGGCGCCTCGCACTGCGCCCGGCATGACAAGCTGTGCTTGCCCACCCCCCCCGAACCCAGGAGGTCACCATGACCGCAGAGCCCGTGTCTACGGAAGGTTCGGAGCAGGCTGCCCCAGAGACGTTCCCTCTGGAGCCGGACAGCGACGGCAACTACGACCTCAAGCGCAAGTTCCGCGAAGCCCTGGCGCGCAAGCGCGGTGCGCAGGCGGATGCCGCTGATGTTGCCGCCAAGTCCGATGCATCGAAGGTGCGTTCGGCGCAGGGCCCGGCTGCGAGCCAGCGGTCGTTCAGGCGCAAGAGCGGCGGCTGAGTCGATGAGTCCCGCGATCTAACCGCTTCACCGGCACTCGCGCGTCCCGTGCAGTGGCCCGCGACGTGCGCATGCCCGTGCGCGCGTTGCGGGTGGGGCGTAGCCGGGGACTCGCCTGGGGGAATGGCCCAGATGCGGTTGGCTCGGGTCGGTGGCGCCGCCGAACTGGAATTCCGGGATGAGGGCACTGCCTTGTCCGAGCTACGCGGCGGGTGTCGCGCGCCTTGCGTGCCCCTGTACCGCCGTGAAAATCGACTGCGGTTGTCCGGGGTGACGGTAGACATCCGCGTGGCAAGGACATTCGTTGCCCGTCCTGCTGCGGCTGAACGACGCACAGACGGTCGCGTTCCGGGCAGCGGTCGCCTTCGTGCCCAGCCACGACGTGCAGGTGCCGGCCTGCCCCGAATGGACGCTGTCCGATCTTGTGCGCAGGCGGCCCTGGAGCGCGGCGACAGGGCCGTCGCCCGCAACACCGACTCCCTCGCGGAACTGCCGGCCGCCCACGGCGAGGCGATCCGCCTCGTTCAGCCCGGCGGCTTCGCCACCGTCCGGTCCGGGCGTGCCCGACCTCGATGCTCGCGGGGCCGCCACCGGAACCGCGGACCGTGCTGCCGGGCCGCGGCTCAGGCGTCGATGATGACGGGGATGATGAGCGGCTTGCGACGGTGGGTGCGGAACGCCCAGTTCGCCACGGCGCGGGCGACGAGTTGTTCGAGTTGGCGCGCGTCCCCGACGCCTTCCTCGGCCGCGGTGGCCAGGGTCTTCTCGATGACGGGGATGACCGGCTCGAAGGTGGTGTCGTCGTGGACGAAGCCGCGGGCCAGGAAGTCGGGGGCCTCGGCGAGGGCGCCGGTGTCCGCGTCGACGATCGCCACCACAGTGACCACGCCTTCGGCGGCGAGGGTGAGGCGGTCCTTGAGCGACGCTTCCGTGGCGCCGCCGACCTCCATGCCGTCCACGTAGACGTTGCCGGCGGGGACCTTGCCGGTGATGGACGCCCGCCCGTCGACCAGGTCGACGACGACGCCGTCCTCGGCGATGACGACCCGTTCGGGGTCGACACCGGTACGGATGGCGAGGTCGCCGTTGGCCCGGAGGTGGCGCCATTCCCCGTGCACAGGCATGACGTTGCGGGGTTTGACGATGTTGTAGCAGTAGACGAGTTCGCCGGCGCTGGCGTGCCCGGAGACGTGCACCTTGGCGTTGCCCTTGTGGACCACGTGGGCGCCCCACCGGGTGAGTCCGTTGATCACCCGGTAGATGGCGTTCTCGTTGCCGGGGATCAGGGAACTGGCGAGCAGGACGGTGTCGCCCTTGCCGATGCGGATCATGTGGTCGCGGTTGGCCATCCGCGACAGCGCGGCCATCGGCTCGCCCTGGGAGCCTGTGCACACCAGAGTGATCTTGTGGTCCGGGAGCTTCTCCAGCTCCTTCGTGCTTACGACCAGACCGGAGGGGACCTTGAGATAGCCCAGGTCACGGGCGATGCCCATGTTGCGGACCATGGAGCGGCCGACGAAGGCGACCTTGCGGCCGTGCTGGTGGGCGGCGTCCAGGACCTGCTGGATGCGGTGCACGTGGCTGGCGAAGCTGGAGACGATGACCCGGCGCGGCGCGGTGCGCATCACCTGCTCGATCGCCGGGTTCAGCTCTCGCTCGGAGGTGGTGAAGCCGGGTACTTCGGCGTTGGTGGAGTCGGTGAGGAACAGGTCCACGCCCTCCTCGCCGAGGCGGGCGAAGGCGCGCAGATCGGTGATGCGGTCGTCGAGAGGGAACTGGTCCATCTTGAAGTCGCCGGTGTGCAGCACCATCCCGGCCTGGGTGCGGATCGCGACCGCGAGGCTGTCGGGGATGGAGTGGTTGACCGCCACGAATTCGCAGTCGAAGGGCCCGAAGCCGCGCCGGTCGCCCTCCCGCACCCGCACCGTGCGCGGCCGGATGCCGTGTTCCTTGAGCTTGGCCTCCAGGAACGCCAGCGTCAGCTTGGAGCCGACGACGGGAATGTCGGACCGCTCGCGCAGCAGGTACGGCACGCCGCCGATGTGGTCCTCGTGGCCGTGGGTGAGGACCACGGCCACGATGTCGTCCAGCCGGTCCCGGATCGAGGTGAAGTCCGGCAGGATCACGTCCACGCCGGGCTGGGTCTCCTCGGGGAACAGCACGCCGCAGTCGACGATGAGCAACTTGCCCGCGTGCTCGAAGACGGTCATGTTGCGGCCGATCTCACCCAGGCCGCCCAGGGCGATGACCCGCAGCCCTCCTTCGGGAAGGGGCGGGGCGGCTTTCAGCTCGGGGTGCGGATGACTCATACCCTGACGGTACCCGCAGAGCGGGACAGGTGATCCATTGCCTGTGCGATCTCCTGTTCCCGACGGAGCGGGGCACCCGCAGCGTGCCTCGGCAGGATCGGATCACGCCGGCGACCGGGGACAGGGAGCGGTGAAAGCGGTACCACCTTCCGTGGCCGAACTGTTCGCCCGGCGCTGGAGAAGATCTCGTGCACCCTGTCGTGTTTTCCGGCGTTCGCTGCCTCCCGGCGGGCCTCGGCACTGGTCCACTCGCAGTAGTCGAGACTCGGGTGTCCTCGGCGCTCAGGAGCAAGTGGGCTGAGAGGGCCCCGAGGCAGCTTCCTTCGCCGGGCAGACAGATGGCGGTGTCCCAGAAGCGCTTGCCGCTCCCGCCCGCCGTGCAGGAAGCCGATGTGGTGCCCCATCGAACTCGATGACGAGGTCGCGCGGGGGCGGCTCGTCCGTGGTCTCGACGAGCCGGTTCCGGGAAGTCCAAGGTGACGTCGTGTGGGGAGGGGCCGGTCACGAATGATCGGTGGGGCCCACCCGGAGAACAGTCGGCGGCGGGGAGAGGCCATGCCTCGCCGCAGCCTTGTGCAGAAGAAGGGCGCGAAGCTGCTTGATCACCATCGGCCGAGCCTCACGGGCGATCCAGCCCTTCGTTCCGGGCCTGATGCTGGCGCGTTTTCGCTAGCGGCTTCCGTCATGCCGTTATAGCGTTGTGATCAGCAGTCGTGGTTCCGAAGTTCCGTTCGCCCGTGATCGCCTCACGGGCGTTCTTGCTGTTCAGCGCCGCTCCGGACCAGGGCGATCACCTCCCGGTCGCGCAGCGTGCGTGCCCGGTTTCCCTCAATGGAGACAGTCATGGCCAAGGGCACAGTGAAGTGGTTCAACAGCGAGAAGGGCTTCGGCTTCATTGAGCAGGAGGGCGGCGGCCCCGACGTCTTCGCCCACTACTCCAACATCGCCAGCCAGGGCTACCGCGAGCTGCAGGAGGGCCAGAAGGTCGAGTTCGACGTCACGCAGGGCCAGAAGGGCCCGCAGGCTGAGAACATCCGCCCCGCCTGATCGCGCCCGGTAAAGGGGCCCGGCATCCCGGCTTCGGGACGCCGGGCCCTTACCGTCGCACGACGGTTCATCTGACTACGGGGTGTGGCCGGGCGCGGGCCTGGGACGGGCAAAATGGACACCCATTGTTTGACACTCAGGTCGCCCGACGCATCAGTACGGCCCCCCTTGGTCGCTGGCGACGCCGTCTACATCGCCGCATTCGACCCAGGGCGGCTTGTAGTCCTCGATCCGCTCTCCGGCAGAGAGCTGTGGCGCAAGAGCGCAGACGGCGCCTTCACCACCACGCCGTTCATGGCGGGCGCTCGGATCTGGGCCAGTGACCGTACTGGGGTCCTGCACGCGTGGGATCCGCGCACCCGCCAGCGTACGGCCCAGCTGCCAGCGCGGTGGAGCGAAGAAGGCCGCGGACAACCCGCCGTTGAGAGCCCATGATGTTCGTCTCCACCAGGGCGGTTGGCTGCAAGCGTGGGAACTGCTGTGGTCGTGATGTCCACGACATGTGGCTCAGGTTGGGGTGCAGTGCTAGTCGGAACCGGCCCATGGATGTGCCATCCAGCGCGGATCGGCGATCTCGCTGATCTGATCCAGCGCTTGGCCTTGGGCGCCGGGCTACGGGTTCTGAGCCAGCCATCGCTGGAACTCGCGGTGCCGGAACTGGTACGCGCCCCCGGACGTGCGCAGCAGACCTCCCGCGTGCGACCACCGCAAGAACCCTCCGAGCCGATACGGGAGTTGGTGGCGCACGCACAGCAGGAACACCAGGTACCTCCGGCCGCCGCCAAAGTCCTGCACCCAGCGCAGAGCCGCGGCCATCAGGCCGAAGGTCAGCACGTCGAGAATCGGCACCGAGGAGAGCACCAGCACGTCCGAGAAGGACATCACCCACCGGGCTGCCGCCATGGAGAGCCCGGCGACGACGAACACGGCGCCCCCGAAGAGGAGGTCGCCCCTCAGTACGTAATGCCACCTCACGGCGGTATTGACGTCGGGCGGGTACGTACCGCCAAAGGTATGGGTGAGGCCGGTTCCGTGCACGATCCGCATGCCCAGAAGAACTGACCAGAACACGGCTAGAGCGGGCAGGAACGAGACGAGCGATCTGAGACCCAGCGCGTCGGCCAGCCACGCGACAGGGAGGGCTGCCAGCCCGCCTAGCCCGCCGAGTACGAGCCCCACTGGCACCGTGTCGATGGCCAGGCGCAGCGTTGCCTCCGAGAACATTCGCCCCCAAGGCACGCACATGGGCAGGTCGCCCGCCTGTCTGAAGACGTCCCTCGCCGCCAGAACGGCCCCCAGCCCGGCAGTGGGGTACAGCCAGGCCGCCGTACTCTCCCTCAAGAGCAACAGCGGCAGCACGAGCCCGAGGAAGACGAGGGCGGCTGCCACCGCGTCCGTGTAGCGCACGCGGTCGATGCCTGCGATCGGCCATAGCCGGGGGCGGTGGATGTCGACGCGTTCCCCGGCATCGGGTCCGCTGCGCAGATGGCGGGCGATCACTGCGAGCCATCCTCGGACCCGTTCGGCGTCGTACCGCGACGGGCGGATGTCCACGACGGCCGGGATGAAGAGTGAAAGCAGGTGGTCCTTGAGCGGTCGCGCCGAGGAGTAGGAGAATAGCTCCGAAGGGTCGCCGCGCCTGTGATAGACGGCTTTGACGAGGAAGAGCCACCACGGCGTCGCCAGAGTCTCGTACAACACGGCGGACGAGGACAGGTGCTGAGCGAACCTCTGCCAGCGCTCCTCGTCCTCGAACACCCTGGTCAGATGCGCCGCGACGTGCTCCAGGCTCAGCGGGTCGATGTCGACGCCGACCGCGTGCTGCAGACGATCCGACCGCGGTAGGGCGTCATAGTGGGCCTTGCGGCACAACAGGACCAGCGGAAACGTCGACACCATGTTCCCGTGGTCGTTGAGCCGCTTCAACGCTTCCAGGGCACGCGGGGCTCGTGGATCCGGCAGCTGTTCCCCGTCCAGGCCGTACACGATGTCGCCGTGCGTGTCGGTGAGGCCCGGGTCCATCTCGTCCAGGCCGTCGAGGACGGGCAGGACGAGCCCATTCTCCACGATCCACTCCGCGCGCTGCTCGGAAATACCGGCCTTGATCACGTAGCCGATCAGAAGCTTCTCGAACGGCATCTTCAGGTCCCATTCGGCCAGCGGAACTCGTACGGGCACGGGGTCACTCGACGTGCGCTGCCCAAGAAGGCCGCGCACCAACTGCACCGACAGCACCGTCTTTCCCGCGCCGGCGGCTCCCGTGACGACGAGGCGAGGCTTCTCACAGGCCCGGTAGTACTCAGTGATGTCGGGGATGCCTGCGTCTGCCGAAGGACTGCTGCCCGCGACCTGCCCACGTTCCTCGCCTCTGGCGAAGTTCGTGTCGGGAGCACGCCGAGTGAAGGTAAGCGTGAGTTGCTCTTCGTCCCTGCCAATCAGAGCGCGGAACTGCTTCTCCTCGGCGGCCAGGACTCTCCTCGCCAGTGTTCGCGCAGCGCTCTGCGCGTGCGTCAGCCCGTCATCTCGCTGTGGAAGGGCCTTGCGGCCCGCCTCCCAACCGCCCAGCGAGAGGGCGAGACTCAAAGCCGTGAGCACCAGGCCCACGATGGAGGAGGTGCTGCTCGCGTCCTGGTGTCCCCTCAACAACTGCACGAGCGCCCAGACCGCCGCGCCCGCGATAACCAGGATGGTGATCAGCCACCTCACAGCCTTCGCCATGCGCTTCCCCCGCCCCCGGGAACCCGCCGATCTCCTCCTAGAGCAACGGTAGTTGATGAATGAGCAGCCTCGTCGCATTCCCCCGAAAGACCTGCTCTGGTCACTCAGGTTGAATTGGCGTTGTCCGGGGTGTCGAGACCGAGAAGCGAGAGGCTGTGCGGCTGGAGGCGGCCAGGTGGTCGAGGCCGGCGCCGGGACTGCGCAGCGGCGGAGCTGCGGATGTCGGACCGGTTGGTGCGCCGCTGCCTGTCGTTGGCGGCTTGCTGCTCTGCACGGCGTTTGCGTTCTGCGGCTTCGCCGCGTAGCCCGACTTTTTGTACGATTTCGGCGAGTTGGTCTCTTCGAGAGGGCGGCTGGGGGTGTCGGCCCCTTCGGTGGCTCGGTGGGGGTGTGCTCGCTTCGGTCCTGCTCTTGCAGGATGAGGAAGCCTGCCCATGGGCGGTAACGGTGAAATGGGGTGGAGCGCCTCGGCGCAGATGTGGTGGAGGAGCGCCGCGCGTTACTTCGGCATGGGTGAGGACTTCGGCCCGCGCCGCGCAGCCCGGCGACCTGATGGGCGCCAGGTTCAGCAGCGCTTGGCCCGCCGCTTGGCCCGCTCCTCGAAGAACCGCCCGGCCCGTCCCGGCAGGCCAACGCGGCCCTGCACCGTATCGTCTTCACCCGCCTGCGCCACGACCCCCGTACCCAGGCGTACTACGAACGCCGCACCCAGGAGGGCAAGACCCGCCGCGAGATCATCCGATGCCTCAAGCGGTATGCCGCCCGCGAGGTCTTCAACCTGGTCAGACCGGTTTCCCGCATCCCCGCGTTATAGGGGCGTCCGTGAGACGTGAGAGGGTCTGAGGCGTGAGTGAGACACCGTCGAACACCCTGCAATAACACTTTGACGGGCCAGAGGAGGCTCCCGTCCTGATCTTGGGCCCCTCCCTGGGTCCCACATGGCACATGTCGTAGAAACCGTCCACGGGCGTCCAGTTGGTCCGGGGGGAGCGCGTAAGTCCAGGTCAGAGCCTTGTGGCATGGGTGCGTCCGCGGGGTTGGTGACCGCCCGTGATCGCTTGTGATCGCTCGTGACAGGTGAGGACCCCTGTCGGATCGCTCCGGCGGGGGTCCTGCGTAGACGGGGATCGCGTCGGCACGCTGACGGCAGGCGAGCCACGGGCATGCGCGCATGGTCTCGTCCTGCGGGTTCCAGGAAGGCGTCGGTACCCCGAGGCGAGGGTGCTCTTTCGGAGGGGGAAGCGGCTCGCACCTTCGGATCCTGCGGCTGCAGGGCACAATGGTTCGCACGTCGTTGCCGGCGTGGGGTCCGGGGAGGGGCGTCGTGAAGTTCAGGAAGAGAACGCTGGAACTACTGGGCGATCTCATTTGCGGGAACCTCGGTGCGGACGTCCCTCGGTGATGCCGAGCCTGCGTACTTCCCGTGATGCACTTCGACTTCCAGGTAGGCGATCTGGACTCGGCGGTCGCCGAGGCGGTCGCCTGGGCGCCACGGTGGCGGAGTTCCAGCCGCAGGAGAACGTCCGGGTGCTCTTCGACCCGGCCGGCCACCCCTTCTGCCTGTGCTTCGACGAGGGATGACCGGCTGGGGCAGCCCCGGATGAGGGCCGGGAGAGGGCACACTACGAGTGCCTGGCCCGCCCTCACGCCACGAGATCCACAACTCTTGACAATTGCTCGGCCGGACGCGAGGTCGACTATGCCACGGTCGCCCAGGCGCTTGTATGCGTCGAATCGCGGCAGGCAGCGCTGGCTCCCTTCCCCGCGGGCAGCAACGGCCTGCTGATCCCGATCCGCGACGGCCTGATCACGGCCGAGCACGTGCGCGCGGAGCTGGGTGAACTCGTTGTCGGCAGTAAACCGGGACGTGCCTCGACGGACCAGATCACCCTCTATAAATCTGTCGGCGTGGCGGTGCAGGACGCCACGGCCGCGGCCCTGGTCGTCACAGCCGCCCGCCATCAGGCCCGGCGAGGAGACCACGTTGCGGTGATGCCGCGGTTCAGCTTGCCTGGTTCACCGACCAGCCTCCAGGCCACCCATCGACCAGGCTTCGGCCGGTGCCGTGCTTGCGCCGCCTGCCGCGTCCCGGTGGGGTCAGCTGTGCTCCGAGTTGTCGGCGGCCGCGGCCGCTGCGGAGCGGGATCCGACCAGGAGCAGGCACAGGACGGCGACGCCTGCGATGACGCCGGCCAGGACCAGGAGCGGGTCCAGTGGGCGGGTCGCGCCGGCGGGCTGCGCCGCCGGTGTCGCCTCCGGCTGGGCGGGGGCGGCGGCCGGGGCGGTGGACGCGGTGGGGGTGTCGCTCGCGGCGGGTGCGGGGGACGTACCGCTGTGGTGTCTGGGTGGGGCGGATGCCGGGCCCGGGGTGTGTGCGGGACTCGGCCCGGGCGCCATCGGCATGTCGTGGTGGGAGGTCGGGCTCGGTGCCGGAGCACGGGTGGCGGCGGCCTTGACGACGATCTGCGCGGTCATGCCGGGGTGGACGGTGCAGACGTAGCTGTACGTTCCGGCGGTGGTGAAGGTGTAGCTCCAGGTGCCGCCCTTGTTCAGCATCGGTGAGTGGAACGAGGCCGGGCCCGAGGTGGTCTTCACGTCGTGCGGTGCGGTGTCCTGGTTGGTCCAGGTGACGGTGTCGCCGACGGTGATGGTGAGCGAGCGGGGGCCGAACGCGTAGCCGGACATGACGATCTGGTGGCCGGCGGCCTGCGCGGCCGGCGCCTGCAGGAAGGTGAGGGCGGCCGTGAGGAACAGTGCGGCGAGCAGGGCGCGCGGGCTGCGGAGGGTCAGGCGGGGCGGCATGTGAACTCCGCGACGATGAGCAGACGCAAGCGGTCTGCGGGGCGGATGCGGGACAGGGCGAAGCCGGTGGTGCGGCGCAGCGGGCCGTAGGGAACGCGGGTGGTGCCGAGGACGAGAAGGCTGCTGTCGGTGCGTTCGACGACGCGCAGGGTCAGCGTCGCCGGAACTCCGGGGGCGGTCGTGTCGCCGGTGGCGAGTTCGCCCGGGATGCGCAGCCGCGCGTCGTCGCTGTCCGGTTCGATCGCGGTGCTGACGAAGGTCAGCTCCTCGCCGCCGAGTGCGGTGCCGGTCAGTTTCAGGCTCAGGACGCAGTCGTCGGCGGACGGCGCGACCGTGAGGGTCGCTTCGTCCGCGGTGACGCGGCGGCGCAACGTCGGCAGGGGACCGAGGTGGGTGGTCAGTTCGACGATGCAGCGGTCGTCGGCGGCGCCGTAGGTGCCGGGGTGCGGCAGCCAGGAGGGGCCGGGTACGGGAGGGGGAAGGGTCTGGGTGGGAAGGGTCTGTGTGTTCATGGCGGGCACCTCGGTGTGCGAGGGATGCGAGGGAGGGGACAATGGCCGGGTGGCGGGGGGGCGCGCGCGGGGGCCCGCCCCGCCCCCCCCCCCCCCC
>NZ_JBHYJA010000090.1:0-12032 GCF_042740355.1 Streptomyces sp. NPDC059010 | reverse complement strand
CCTCCCACCCCTACCTCGGGCCCCCCCCCGCCCGGGCCCCCCGCGGCGCGTAGGTGATGTTCCCCCGACAGGGCCCCTTTCCTTACGTGTCACTTCAGCAGGATGTGTCACATCAGCGGGCCGGTGACCTTCTCCGCCGCAGCGACCAACTCCCCGCTGCGCACGAACGCGTCGGCAGCGGCGAGGTCGGGGGCCAGGAACCGGTCGGGTCCGGCGCCGTTGACTCCGGCGGCCCGTGCGGCGTCGATGACGGCCTGCGAGGCCGGTGCCGGGGTGAGCCCCTCGCGCAGCTCGATGGCGCGGGCGGCGGCGTAGAGCTCGACGGCGAGCACACGAGTGAGGTTGCCGACGGCGGTACGGAGCTTCCGCGCGGCCGACCAGCCCATGGAGACGTGGTCCTCCTGCATGGCGGACGACGGAATCGAGTCCGCGGAAGCCGGCACGGCCAGCCGCTTCATCTCGCTCACCAGGGCGGCCTGGGTGTACTGGGCGATCATCAGCCCCGAGTCGACACCCGCGTCGTCGGCGAGGAACGGCGGCAGCCCGTGGCTGCGGTTCTTGTCGAGCAGCCGGTCGGTACGGCGCTCGGCGATGGACGCGAGATCGGCGGCGGCGATGGCGAGGAAGTCGAGGACGTAGGCGACGGGCGCCCCATGGAAGTTGCCGTTGGACTCGACGCGCCCGTCCGGCAGCACCACCGGATTGTCGACGGCGGAGACGAGCTCCCGGTCGGCGACGAGCCGGGCATGCGCCATGGTGTCCCGCCCGGCACCGGCGACCTGCGGAGCGCACCGCACGGAGTAGGCGTCCTGGACGCGGGGCGCGTCGTCCTGGTGGTGCCCGGTGAGCCCCGAACCCTCCAGCACGGCGAGCATGTTGGCGGCGGAGGCGCCCTGCCCCGGATGCGGCCGGATGGCGTGCAACTCGGGCGCGAGCACCTTCGCCGTCCCCAGGAGGGCTTCGAGGCTGAGAGCGGCGGTGATGTCGGCGGCCTTGTACAGGCTGTCCAGGTCGGCGAGGGCCATGACCAGCATGCCGAGCATGCCGTCGGTGCCGTTGAGAAGGGCGAGACCTTCCTTCTCACGCAGCTCGACGGGAGCGATGCCGTGCGCGGCGAGAAGCTCACCGGCGGGCCGCACAACCCCGTCCGACCCCTCGGCGTCACCCTCCCCCATCAGCGTGAGGGCGCAGTGGGACAGCGGCGCGAGGTCACCGGAGCACCCGAGCGAGCCGTACTCGTGAACGACGGGCGTGATACCGGCGTTGAGCACATCGGCCATGGTCTGGGCGACCTCGGGCCGTACACCGGTGTGCCCCGAGCAGAGCGTCTTGAGCCGCAGGAACATCAGCGCCCGTACGACCTCCCGCTCCACGCGCGGCCCCATCCCCGCGGCGTGCGACCGGACGATGTTGCGCTGCAGCTGGGCCCGCAGCTCCGGGCTGATGTGCCGGGTCGCCAGGGCACCGAAGCCGGTGGAGACGCCGTACACGGGTTCGGGCTTGGCGGCCAGCGCATCCACGATCTCGCGAGCCGCGGCCAACGCCGCGACCGCCTCCCCCGACAACTCGACCCGGGCCCCGCCGCGCGCCACGGCGAGGACGTCGGACGCGGTGACCCCGGACGTCCCCACCACCACAGTGTGCATATCCATATTCAGGAGCGTACGCACTGAAGACGAAGATGTCACTAGCCGAGAATCGGTTCACCCCTTACCGCCCCGCATCTCTTTTCTGAGCGCCGGCCCGCCCCCTCCAGCCCGTCCGGCGTTTGAGGACAAGGCCCCTTAGGGGGCCGGAGCGGGGGTCTGGGGGCGGCAGCCCCCAGATGGGGCCGGGGCCGAAGGGGCAGAGCCCCTGGAGGACGGGACGGGTAGGGGCGGCGGGGGCGAAAACCCCGCAGCCCAGCCACAGCGGCAGCGTCACGGCACACGCCCCCGGAACCGCCGCCGCTCCACGACCCCCTCCCCGAAGGGCTCCGCATCGGCAAGCCGCACCACCGGATCATCGGGCCCCTCCCGCCCCGCCACAACAGGCCGATCCGCCCGCACGGCCTTCGCCTGGTACTGCGCCGCATCGGCAAGCCGGAACAACCGCCGAGCCGACCGAACATCCCCGATCGCGTCCTCGGTGGACGCCACCCCACAAGCGACCCCCTCCCCCAGCTCCAACTCCCCGGCCCGACGGCACAGTTCATCAGCGGCCTTCACCACATCATCGGCAGGCGACCCCACGACCAGCAGACAGAACTCGTCCCCACCGAGCCGCGCCGCAAGAGCCCCGGGCAACATGGCCCCGCACAACGACAACACCGACCCGAACCGCTCCAGCAACCGATCCCCCACGGCATGCCCCCGGGTGTCATTGACCCGCTTGAGCCCATTGAGGTCACACACCACAAGGCTGACCACGGCACCCTGCTCCCGATGCCGCTCGATGGCCTCCTCCAGCCGCACATCGACCGCCCGCCGATTCGCAAGCCCGGTCAGCGCATCGGTGAACGCCAGTCGCCGGGCCTCCTCCAGCCGCTCACTCTGCGCGATCCCGGCGGCCACCACAGAGGCCAGCACGGTCGCGAAGTCGGCGTCCCCCCGGTCGAAGACCGGATCACCGACGGACCGGGCGACATACAGCTCCCCCCACGCCCTCCCGTTCAGCACGATCGGCGCGACGACACAGCACCCCCGCCCCCGTCTGCGCAGAGCGGCCACCCGCTGATGGCAGTACCCGGGGTGACCGGCGGAGAGACCGTCGGCCGTCTCCACCCACGCATTGGGCTCCCCACCGGAGGCCCACCGCTCATGCAGGAACTCGGTGATCTCCGGGAACTGATGCACCGGATAGGCCTCGTCCCCCGGGAACTCCTCCTCCCCCTCCTTCCGGTCCCCCACGTTCACGAGCACCCGCAACCGCCCGAGCTCCCGCTCCCACACCGACAGCGCGGCAAAACTCCCGGCCAGCGCCCGACACGCCCCGAGCGCCGCCGCCCGCCAGGACTCACGCGGGGTGTGCGCCGCCGCCATCCCCTGTGCCAACGCCACCACGGCCGCGAGCCGTCTGTCCTCACCCATCACTCCAGGCTAGGGAGTTTTGCGACGATTTGGGATATTGGCGTAGCAAACGGGGAGGTCATCGCGGACTCAGCGCGAAAACCGACTACTCCCCCGGCCACTCCGGCTTCCGCTTCTCGTTGAAAGCAGCCACGCCCTCCGCCCGGTCCCCCGAGAACGCCGTGGCCCGCCAAGCCGCGTCCTCGACCTCCAGCCCGGCCCGCAGATCCATCCCGTACCCCATCCGCAACGCCCGCTTGGCGTTCCGCAACCCCACCGGCGAGTTCCCGGCGATCCGAGCCCCGAGGGCCAACGCCTCCTCCCGGTCCCGCCCCTCCTCCACCAGCTCGTCGACCAACCCCAGCTCCCGGGCCTCGACGGCCTCGACCCGTCGCGCACTGAAGATCAGCTCCGCCGCCCGCGCGGCCCCCACCCGGCGCGGCAGCAACTGCGTACCCCCACCACCGGGAATGACCCCGACCGACACCTCGGGCAGCCCCACCACGGCCGTACGGTCGGCCACGATCAGATCGCACGACAACGCCAGCTCGAAGCCACCGCCCAGCGCGAAGCCGTGCACGGCCGCGATCGTCGGCACGGGCAGCTCCAGCACCCCGGTGTACGCCCCGCGCGCCACGGGCCGCTGCCGCACCAGATCGGCGTCGGTGAACGAGTTCCGCTCCTTCAGATCCGCCCCGACACAGAACGCCCGCTCATGCGTGGAGGTCAGCACCACCACCCGTACGTCCCGGTCGGCCCCCAGCGCCGCACACGCCCCCGCGATCGAACTGGCCATCTCCGTCGACACGGCGTTCATGGCCTTGGGCCGGTCGAGGACGAGCTCCGCGACATGCCCAGCACCCCCGTCACCATGCCGCCGCACCAGCACGAACTCCCCGTACCGCTCCTCGCTCATGACACCCTCCGGTTAACGCGGGTTAACAGACACTCGCCCGATCATCGCAGCCGGACCCGCCCGGCGAAAGGCCCGCCGCGAGCGGTTCCCGCCCCGAGGCCCGACACCCCGTTCGAGTGACATCCCACCCAACTCCCGACCCACCGCCCACGCCAGCGCATAACGTGCGCGAGGCACGGCGCACAGGGGGCGCGGGCGTGCTGGAAGGGGGGCCGTGATGGGACTTACGGCGGACAGGTCGAAGGCGCAGCAGACGGCACTGGAGGCGGTTGCGGCACCAGAGACCGCGCAGTGGACGACGCCGAGCGCGGAAGCGGCGAATGCAGCAGAAACGGCGGAGTCATCGCCGTACGCCCCCACACCCACCCGCCTCTTCACCCCCCGAGGCCGTCACCGCCGCCCCCGCCCCCGCAAGGTCCTCCTCGCGGCCGGAGGCCTGGCCCTGGCGGCCGGCGCCCTGAGCCTCGTACGCCTGACCCCCGATCCGGTCGCCACCGACCTCGGCGCGACGGAGTCCGGCGACACCCCGGCCCTGGACCTCGGCACCGACTCGGTCCCGACCCCCCACCCGAAACCAAGCCCGTCGACGACCTCCGCGATGGGCGGCCTGGGCGCGACACCGACAGCGAGCACGATCGTCGTACCGACCACGAACACCCCGGTCACACGCCGGCGAGAGGCCCCCGCCCCCACAACACCCCACACCCCACCGCCGACACCCCACTCACCGGCAACAACACCCCCACCGGCTCCGCCCGCGCCCCCACCTTCCGACGAGCACACAACGAGCCCCCCGTCCACAGAGCCGACGCAGCCCGCCGAAAACACGGTCTGCATCCCGGTGATCGCCCTGTGCGTGGACCCCCTGAACGACTGAGCCGCCCGCACGACAACGCCCCCCTAGGGGCGCGGGGCTGTATCAATATGCGGCTCCGCCGCGTGGGCGCGACCAGCCACAACGCAACCCGCACCCGACAACCAACCGCCAGGCAAACGGCGCTCAGTCCCCCGCAGACGCCCTCCGCGTCAAAAGCCACGGCTCCACAACGCCCAACCCGCGCACCGGCCGCTGCCACATCGGCTGCAACGCAAACCGATACACCGGCGGCTCCTCCCCCTCCTTCTCGGCAGCGACCGCCGCCTCCGCCGCCTCCGCCTCGGACGCCGGCGCTTCACCGGTTCGGATGAGTTCCTCCGCGAACGCGCTGTCGACGAGGACGGCGTCACGCGGGGCTATGGACGTCAGCCGGGAGGCAAGGTTCACGGTCGTACCGAAGACATCGCCCATCCGGGTGGTCACCGTGCCGAAGGCGATGCCGACCCGCAGCTCGGGCATGGTCTCGTCGCCCGCCATCGTCTCGATGAGTCGAAGGGCGATCTCCGCCGCGACACCGGCGTCATCGGCGGCGTACAGCACCTCGTCACCGAGCGTCTTGATCAGCCGCCCCCCGCGCGCGGCCACCAGGTCGGCGGCCGTGGTCTCGAAGGCCTCGACGAGTTCGCCGAGTTCCTCCTCCTCCATCCGCCGGGTCAGCCGTGTGAAGCCGACGAGGTCGGCGAATCCGACGGCCAGCCTCCGGTCGACCATCTCCTCGTCGTCGGCCGCCTGGATGACCCGGCCGGCCGAGGCGGCGAGCTGGCGGCGCCAGACGTAGACGAGGAACTCCTCCAGCTCGGGCAGGAGCAGCTCGATGATCGGATACGTCACCTCGGTCCGGGTCATGCCCGGCTCCGGGGGCTCGGTCAGGCCCTCCAGGAAGGAGTCGATCTGCCACTCGGCGAGCCGCGCGGTGGTCTGCCCGGTCGACCGGGCCACCTGCACCGCCATGGCCTCGCTGAGCAGCCCCGCCTCCACGAGACCGGCGAGGCGCCTGAGCGCCAGTACGTCGGCCTCGGTCAGCGCCTTGGCCTGTCCGATGTCGGCGAAGCCCATGGCCCGCCAGAACCTGGACGCCAGCTCCATGGAGACGCCGGCGCTACGGGCCGCCTGAAACGGGGTGTAGCGCCGCTCGGCGCCGAGGATGAGCTGTTCCAGCCGCAGGGCGAGCGGATCCTCGCCGGGTTCGGCGGCGTGGGGGTCCACCCGGCCGTCCGCGCCCGTGCCGGAGCCCGAATCGTCGACGGTCACGCCTGCTGCCCTTCCGATCTGCCGCGGTCAAGTAATCGACCGGCCTTCACTGTACGGCAGGTGTGGGCCACCTCACTCCCGAGAGCCCGCAGGTGATCCCACGCCCCCGGCGGCGCGCCGCGAGCGCCCCCACCTCGGCGTAAGCCCCGCCGGCCCACACCCGAATGTCACGCCGGCCGCAGGTGCACGACGTCCCCCGCACCCACCGGCTCCTGCACCCCCTGCTCCGTGGCGATCACCAGCCGCCCGTCCCCGTCGATCGCGACCGCCTCCCCCGTGATCGACCGGTCCCCGGGCAACTCGGCCCGCACCACCCTCCCCAAGGTCGCGCACCCGGCCGCGTACGCCTCCTGCAGCCCGCTCACCACCGGGTCCCCCGCAGCGGCACGCCACCGCCCGTACCAGTCCTCCAGCGACCGCAGCATGCCCCGCAGCAGCGGATCCCGGTCCGTGCTCACCGCCCCGGCGAGCGCCAGTGAGCCCGCCTGGGGCACCGGCAGCTCGTCCTCACGCAGCGTGACGTTGATGCCGACGCCGACGACCACGCCGTCGCTCCCGGCCCGTTCGGCCAGGATCCCGCCGGCCTTGCGCTCCTCGCCGCCGACGGTCACCAGGAGGTCGTTCGGCCACTTGAGTGCCGTGTCGACGCCGGCGGTCCGCGCCAGGCCCGTCGCCACGGCGACGCCGGTGAGCAGCGGGAGCCAGCCCCAGCGGGAGATCCCCACGTCAGACGGCTTGAGCAGCACGGAGAAGAACAGCCCGGAGCGGGGCGGAGCCGTCCACTGCCGTTCCAGCCGTCCCCGGCCGGCCGTCTGCTCCTCGGCGACCAGGACGGCGCCCTCCTGGGCCTTGCCCTCGGTCGCCAGGGCCACCAGGTCGGTGTTGGTGGAGCCGGTGCGCTGCACCACCTCCACGTCGCGCCACAGTCCGCCCTCCCGCACGAGCCCACGCCGCAGCGCGGCGGCGTTGAGCGGCGGACGGTCCAGATCGGACCAACGGCTGTCGTCTGATGCATCTCGCGGCGTCATGCAAGCCACCCTAGGTGTGGTAAACGCCGCACTGCCGATTGGTAGGCACCCCACTACTCTACGGATGAGTAACCGTCCCCCCTTTTGAGCAGGCAGGGAGCCACGATCCCGATGTCCGAGCCGGAAGAGATCGACATCCACACCACCGCGGGCAAGCTCGCGGATCTCCAGCGCCGTATCGAGGAAGCGACGCACGCCGGCTCCGCACGCGCCGTCGAAAAGCAGCACGCCAAGGGCAAGTTGACGGCCCGTGAGCGCATCGAGCTCCTCCTGGACGAGGGCTCCTTCGTCGAGCTCGACGAGTTCGCCCGGCACCGGTCGACGAACTTCGGGCTCGACAGGAACCGCCCGTACGGGGACGGGGTGGTGACGGGCTACGGCACCGTCGACGGCCGTCCCGTCGCCGTCTTCTCCCAGGACTTCACCGTCTTCGGCGGTGCGCTGGGCGAGGTCTACGGCCAGAAGATCGTCAAGGTGATGGACTTCGCGCTGAAGACCGGCTGCCCGGTCATCGGCATCAACGACTCCGGCGGCGCCCGCATCCAGGAGGGTGTGGCCTCGCTCGGCGCGTACGGCGAGATCTTCCGCCGCAACACCCACGCCTCCGGCGTCATCCCGCAGATCTCGCTGGTCGTCGGCCCCTGTGCGGGCGGCGCGGTCTACTCCCCCGCCATCACCGACTTCACGGTCATGGTCGACCAGACCTCGCACATGTTCATCACCGGCCCGGACGTCATCAAGACGGTCACCGGCGAGGACGTCGGCTTCGAGGAGCTGGGCGGCGCCCGCACCCACAACTCCGCCTCCGGCGTGGCGCACCACATGGCCGGGGACGAGAAGGACGCCATCGAGTACGTCAAGCAGCTGCTGTCGTACCTGCCGTCCAACAACCTCTCCGAGCCCCTGGCGTTCCCGGAGGAGGCGGACCTCTCGATCACCGACGAGGACCGCGAGCTGGACACGATCGTGCCGGACAGCGCGAACCAGCCGTACGACATGCACACGGTGATCGAGCACATCCTGGACGACGCCGAGTTCTTCGAGACGCAGCCGCTGTTCGCGCCGAACATCCTCACCGGGTTCGGGCGGGTCGAGGGCCGTCCGGTCGGCATCGTCGCCAACCAGCCGATGCAGTTCGCCGGCTGTCTGGACATCCAGGCCAGCGAGAAGGCGGCCCGCTTCGTGCGGACCTGCGACGCCTTCAACGTCCCGGTCATCACCTTCGTCGACGTCCCCGGCTTCCTCCCGGGCGTCGACCAGGAGCACGACGGCATCATCCGCCGCGGCGCCAAGCTGATCTACGCCTACGCCGAGGCGACGGTCCCGCTGATCACGGTGATCACCCGCAAGGCCTTCGGCGGCGCCTACGACGTCATGGGCTCCAAGCACCTCGGCGCCGACATCAACCTCGCCTGGCCCACCGCCCAGATCGCCGTCATGGGCGCCCAGGGCGCGGTCAACATCCTGCACCGGCGCACCCTCGCCGAGGCGGAGGCGAACGGCGAGGACCTGGAGGCGGTGCGGGCCCGGCTGATCCAGGAGTACGAGGACACCCTCCTCAACCCCTACGTCGCGGCCGAGCGCGGCTACATCGACTCCGTCATCATGCCGTCCGACACCCGCAGCCATGTCGTACGCGGCCTGCGTCAGCTGCGCACCAAGCGGGAATCCCTGCCCCCGAAGAAGCACGGCAACATCCCCCTCTAGGCCTGCTGGGAGCAGCCATGAACATCAAGGTCCTACGGGGCAACCCGACACCGGAGGAGCTGGCCGCCGCACTGGCGGTGGTCCGTGCCCGCGCCGCGGCGGCGAACGCCCTCCCGCCCGGCGCGCCCGCCCCCCGCGACTCCTGGGCGGACCCGTCCCGCATCGCGCGGCAACGGCTGCCGCAGCCGGGGCCCACGACCTGGGCCCGCACCTACTGGCCCGGCTAGTCAGAGGCCGGACGGTCAGAGGATCGCCGCCACGACTTCGGCCATCACCTCGTACCCGGCATCGTTCGGGTGCAGGTGATCGCCGAAGTCGTACGACGGGTGCAGCCGGCCTGGATCCGCGGGGTCGGCCAAGGCCCGGCCCAGGTCCGCCACCGCGTCGTACTCCCCCGAGCACCGGATCCACTCGTTCAGCTCGTGCCCCGCCTTGGCCGCCCGCTCACCCCAGTGGTCCGATCCCGCGAACGGCAGCAGCGTGCAGCCGATCACCCGCAGTCCCGCCGCCCTGCCCTGCCGTATCAACTCCCGGTGCCCGGCGATGAGTTCCGCCACCTCCAGCACGGGCGCCGGTTTGTACGTCGGCTGCTCGTCGGTCTCGCTGAAGCCGATGTCGTTCACCCCCAGCGACACGACGAGCGTGTCCACTCCGGGCCGGTCGAGGACGTCCCGGCGCAACCGGTGGACGCCCTTCTCCCCGTACCAGGCCGAATCGTTCAGCAGCAGATTCCCGCCGATCCCGGCATTGAGCACGGGCCGCCCCGTACGCGCCGCGAGCGCGTCCGGCCAGCGCCGGTCCGCTCCCACCGTCGAGCCGAACCCGTCCGTGATCGAGTCGCCGAAGAGGGCGACGGCGTCCGCGCGCCCGGCGTCTACCTCCACCGCCGTCAGGAAGTACCAGGACTCGGTCACCGAGTCGAAGCCCGCACCGCCCACGTCGGCTGTCAGGTCGCCCTCGCCCCGGTAGGCGGTCGTGAAGGCCTGGGCGTGAAAGGTCGCGGGCCCGGTGGCGGCGTCGAAGTACAGCGTGACGGTGACCGACTCCCCGGCTGCGGCGTCGAGCCCGACGTCATCGCTGACGGCCTCCCCGTGCGCGGGTATCCCGACCTGCCCGGCGCCCCCGAAGGTGAGCCGCGTCAGCGACCCGGCCACCACCCCGGCCCCGTCGGCCGTACGCCCCACGCTCGCGCCCGCGACCCGGACCGGCGAGGTGCCATACGCGTTGGAGAGCCGCACCCGCACCCGGCCGCCGCCCGCCGAGAGCCGGACGACCTGCCGCACCGACTGGCGCCAGAAGCCCTCCTGGGACCAGTTGGGCGTGAAGCCCTCGCTGGGTCGCTGAGGTGACGCGGTCCAGGCAGCGGTGAACATGAGACCCCCTCCAAACAGAACTACAGTCCCTTTAACTAATGGGACAGTAGCACCGTTTACAGAAAAGTTGAGTACGCGTACTCAGGCGCCACCCCGAACCCCCGGCCGACGATGGAAGGCATGCTGTGGTCCGACCCCGAGAACGAGCCGCCCGAGGAACTGCGTGAGATGCAGGAGATGTTGCGGCGGCTGGGCGTTCTCATGGCGCTGGCCATGGTGCTCGTGATGATCGTGCTCGGACTGAGGTGAGCCGGGCCGGGCGCGCCGATACGCTGACGGCATGACTGATCAGCCGCGCCGCCGACTCGTCCTCGCCTCCCAGTCCCCCGCCCGGCTCAATTTGCTGCGCCAGGCCGGCCTGGCCCCCGAGGTCATCGTGAGCGGCGTCGACGAGGACGCCGTCACCGCGCCCACCCCCGCCGACCTGGCGCTGGCCCTGGCCGAGGCGAAGGCCTCCGTCGTGGCGGCGAAGCCCGAGGTCAAGGGCGCGATCGTGATCGGCTGCGACTCGGTCCTCGACCTGGACGGCGAGGCCCTGGGCAAGCCGGCCGACGCCGAGGAGGCCACGGCCCGCTGGAAGTCGATGCGCGGACGCGCGGGCACACTCCAGACCGGCCACTGTGTCTACGACACCGTCACCGGCCGGTACACCTCGGCGACCGCCTCCACGGTCGTCCGCTTCGGCGAGCCGACCGACGAGGAGATCGCCGCGTACGTCGCCTCCGGCGAACCCCTCTACGTCGCCGGGGCGTTCACCCTGGACGGCCGCTCGGCCCCGTTCATCGACGGCATCGACGGCGACCACGGCAATGTGATCGGCATCAGCCTGCCGCTGGTACGGCGACTGCTGGCCCAACTAGGCATCGGCATCACGGAGTTGTGGGCGCCGGCGGAGGGGTGACCGGGGAGCCGCCCGCCGGGGAGCCGTCGCCGCCCGCACCCCCGTCGGGGGCGGAGTCGGCGGGCTCCTCGGAGCCGGGCGCGCCCTCGGCGTCGTACGTCATCAGCACCAGCACTATCAGGCCCAGCACGGCGACCATGAACAGGAACGCCGTCCAGCCCACCAGCCCCCAGGCGAACGCGCCCAGCAGCCCGTGCACCACGGCCGCGCTGATCAGCAGGATGCGCCCGAAGCCGGCCGGGGCGCGGTCACGCAGGGCCACGAGCAGGGCGACCAGGCCGCACAGCGCGAAGTAGGCACCGAAGACCAGGCCGCCGATCTTCGAGGACATCGACATCACGTCAGGGTCCAGCCCGGCCAGGGACATGTCCTGCCGGTCGACGACGATCCCGAGGAACCACTGGATCGCCGCGATGCCGAGCCCTTCGACGAACAGCACGACCGCCACCACCCACGCCACCGGTCTGCGCACCACCGGTCCCCACCCACTTCCGAGCTTCCGCGCTGTTACCCCAAGTACGTATGAGACATCGCGAACGCTACTAACGGGTAAACCCCGGGACAAGGGTTTGGTCAAGGGCAAAGAATCATTGGGCCATTCGTAGGGATTCCACAAAGAAACCGAGTGGCCCGCAGCACGTGATGACAGAGACCTTGACCACAACGGAGGGCTAGGGTTTTCCGGGAGAGACCTGCGTGCCGAGGCGCGACATGGGATTTCGCAGGTTGAGCGAGCCTGGAATCACGCTCCGTGTGGGCAAGCTCACCACTGGGGACGGGTCGATGTGGCGTGTCGGCAGTCCCTAAACTCGGCTTGTTTCAAGGAGGGAGCCTCAATCGTGCGCAAGGTGCTCATCGCCAACCGTGGCGAAATCGCTGTCCGCGTGGCCCGGGCCTGCCGGGATGCCGGGATCGCGAGCGTGGCCGTATAC
>NZ_JBHYJA010000089.1:0-12698 GCF_042740355.1 Streptomyces sp. NPDC059010 | reverse complement strand
GTCAGACCCAGTACCGCAGCGGTGTACTCAATGGCTGTCTCGCAGCCACCGGACTGCCCCTCATACTCGCGACACCACGCCTACAAGCTCAGTAGTAGCCATACCCGGAGCCCCCGGGCCCTCCGATCGTACGAGTGCCAGATCAGGCCCATGCCGTGAAGGTAGGACAACCCTTAGTTCGGGCCGCGGGCTGGTGTACACAGCTCCTGGTTGCCACGACAGCATGTCCCGTCTCTAGCGAGCGGAGGCGAGTACCGAAAGTCGCTGCCGCGTCTCCCTGAGCGAGGCTTCCTTGGCGTCAAGGCGTCGCGCCAGGGCGTCCAGCTCGGCCCGAAGGTCGGGGCACATCGCGAGGGACACACCGTGCTCGCCCGAACGAGCGCAATCGAGGTAACGGCGGATGGTTGCGGTCGCGAGGCCTGCGGCGATCATCGTCTTGATCTGGGCCACGCGCGCGATGTCGGATTCGGTGTAGGCCCGGTAGCCGTTGCGGTCGCGCTCGGGGACCAGGAGCATGCAGTCTTCATAGTGGCGCAGCGCTCGCGCTGTCACCCCGGTCAGCTCGGCGAGTTTGCTGATACGCACGGGTCCTCCTGCGATTTGACCTTCACGCTGGCGTGAAGCCGTACCGTCCAGCGCCATGACACTCAAGACAACCCGGCAGCGGGCCACGATCATCCACGGCTATGCCGCAACACCCGAGGACCATTGGTTCGGATGGCTGGCCGCGCAGCTCGACGCCCGTGGCATTTCTACGACCGTTCCTGCCCTTCCGGACTCCGAGGCGCCTGACCCTGATCGCTGGCTGGCAGCCGTGGCAGCCAGCGTCGGTACGCCGGATGAGGGCTCGACCCTGGTGGCGCACAGCCTCGGCTGCATCACGGCGCTGCGCCATCTCTGCTCCCTGGCGGGTCCGTGGCGTCTTGGTGCGCTCGTGCTCGTCTCAGGATTCATCGACACGCTGCCGGCCCTTCCGGCGCTGGACGCTCACATCGGCAAGCCCCTGGATCTGGCCGGGATCCGCAACCACGTCGACAGACTCACCCTGATCCGGTCGGACGCGGACCCTTACGTACCACCGAGCCACACCGACCGTCTTGCCGATCTCCTGGGGACATCGACCCACGTCATTCCCGGAGCCGGCCACTTCCTCGCGTCCGACGGTGTGACGTCGCTCCCCACGGCCCTCGCATCGTGCAGAAGGACTGACGGAGAGCTGACGAGAACCAGATGACACACCGCAACGCGCCACTCTCTCCCGAGGCGCGACGTCGACTCGTGGAGCGCTGCAAGTCACGCCCGATCGCTCACGTCGCCGCGGAGATGGGCATCTCGCGGGCGACCGCTTCGAAGTAGGTGCACCGCTACCGCTAGTACGGCGACCTTGGTCTACTGGACCGCTCCTCAGCACCACACCACCGACCTCCGCGATTCCAGCAGACGTGGTCAGCCGGATCGAGAACCATGCGACGCGAGAACAAGTGGTCTGCGGCTCGAATCACCCATGAGCTGGCAGCTGAAGGGACCGAGATCTCCCGCCGCACCGTCACTCGGCATCTCGCCGAACTTGGACTCAGCCGGCGAAAGTTCATGGACCCCAACGGCGAGAGCAACAGGGAGCTGAGGAAGATCGTCGCCCGTCGGCCTGGGCACATGATCCATCTCGATGTGAAGAAGGTCGGCCGAATCCCGGATGGAGGCGGCTGGCGCGTCCACGGTCGTGGCAGCAACCAGGCCAAGAGCGCCGAGTGCGGCAAGAGGAAGACCAAGCGCGGGGGCTACGTCTACCTTCATTCTGCGCATCGTCACAGACAACGGGGCGTGCTACCGCGCGGAGGCGTTCGTACGGGCGCTGCTCGGGTCGCGGCACCAGCGGATCACGCCTTACACGCCCCGCCACAATGGGAAAGTGGAGCGGTACAACCGGATCCTGTCCGAGGAGTTCCTCTACGCCCGCACGTGGCTGTCTGAGGATCAACGCCGCGACGCTCTCACGGCCTGGGCCATCCACTACAACTACCACCGGCCACACGGCGCTGCCGATGGCCAGCCTCCAGCGTCACGGGTGCGGGGCAGTGTCAGCAACGTCCAGGCCTCGTACAACTAGGCCCTGTCCGGCAGTTCTTGGCTGATGGTCGCCAGCAGGCGTGTGACCAAGGGATTATGGTCGCTCTCGCGCCAGGCCACGGCCACTCGTGTACGGGCGATGCCGGGTTCGATCCTGCGGAAGGCCACGCCCTTGAGGCGGATGCGTCGGATGCTCGCCGGGGCCAGGGAGACACCCAGACCGGTTTCCACGAGGGCGCACACGGTTTGCCATTCCACCGCGTGCTGGACCACCTGCGGTGTGAACCCCGCCGCGGTGCACAGGCCGATGATCTGGTCGTGCAGTGGCGGGCCGACCGCGCGGGGCAGCAGGACGAAGGGGGACTCCGCCAATTGTGCAAGCCGTACGGTGCGTTGGCCGGCCAGAGGATGGGTGGCCGGCAGCACAGCGACGAAAGGCTCGCTGAGTACCGTTCTGAAGCCGAGCTCCGTCTCGTCGGCGGGGGGTTCGCGCAGTAGGCCGATGTCGATGGTCTTGTCATGCAGGGCCGCGATCTGCGGGGCCGTGGTCATCTCGTGGATGTCCAGGTGCACATCAGGAAACCGCTGACGGAAGGTGCGCAGCAGGCCGGGCAGGACCGTCAGGGCGAGGGAGGCGGCGAAACCGATACGCAGGCGGCCGGCCCGGCCACCGCCGACGGCCCGGGCCGCGGCCAGACCGTCCGCGAGGTCGGTGAGGGCCCGCCGGGCGGCGGGCAGCAGTTCACTGCCCGCCGGGGTGAGGGCGACAGGCCCTGGCGCGCGGGTGAACAGCGCGTGACCGACCTTGTCCTCCAGACGGCGGATCTGCTGGCTCAGCGGCGGCTGGGCGATGCCCAGGCGGGCGGCCGCGTGGCCGAAGTGGAGTTCCTCCGCGAGCACGACGAAGGCGTGCAGCTGCGGCAGGGGAAGTTCGGGGCGCTCCATACGACCAGAGATATCAGATCATGCATGAGGCCGTATTAGACGTATCGGTGCCGGCCACATAGCGTTCCGCGCATGACAGAGCGACACGCGGTCCTCAGCGGCTCGACCTTTGAGGAGCAGATCGGCTATGCCCGTGCCGTGAGCGACGGCGACTGGGTGCATGTGTCCGGCACGACCGGATTCGACTACGCCACCATGACGATCTCCGACGACGTGGTGGAGCAGGCCGAGCAGTGCCTGCGCAACATCGAGGCCGCACTGGCCGAGGCGAACTGCACCTTCGCCGACGTGGTGCGCGTGCGCTACCTGCTGCCCGACCGCGAAGACTTCGAACCCTGCTGGCCGGTCCTGCGCCGCTGCTTCGGCGAGGTTCGGCCGGCCGCCACGATGCTCGTGTGCGGTCTCGCCGACCCACGGATGAAGATCGAGATAGAGGTGTACGCACGGCGGCGCATCCAGCCTCACGGTGGCGCTGCGAGCGATCACTCGGAAGCGCCTGTCGTGCCCGTAGAGGCGCATGAACCTCCCTACTACATGGCTGTCTTCACTATGGTGCGCACCCAGGAACAGAACGACTACAGCGAGACCAACACGCGCGTGGAAGACCTGGTGAAGGACGTCCCCGGGTATCTGGGAATGGATCACGCGCAGACTCCGGGCGGGCTGGGCATCACCGTCAGCTACTTCCGCGACGCCGACGCCCTCACCCAGTGGCGGACCAACGTCGAGCACCGCGCGGCGCAACAGCGCGGGCGAGCCGAGTGGTACCAGAGCTACACGCTGCACGTGGCAAAAGTGGAACGGAGCAACGGGTTCACGCGAGCGCAGGTCCCGCAGAGCCCGACAGCAGGCTGACCGACCGAGACCACCTCAGCGACCCGTCCCGCCACAAGCCCGCATCGAACGGATCGGCGTGTCCCTCCCGAGCCCGAGGGAATGCCCGGGCTGTGCCAGCGTCTTCAACGCCGCGGACGAGTAAACCTCCGCTTACCGCCCAGTCGTGCGGTAAGCCACGGCGACTTCGACAGCTGCCTTGCTGCATCCCACGGGTGGAGCCAGAGCCGGATCGCGGCGACAGTGACCGTGCCATGGGATACATAGGCCCTCTTGATGCCCCTATGGATCGTCAAGCGACGGTGATGCAGGGCTCTGCCAAGTGGGCCCGGATGATGATCAGGCAGAGCTCCCGGGCGACGTAGCGTTTGAGGCAACGGATGGCTTCGCGCCTGGTCTTGCCTTCTCTAATGCGTCGTTCCACGTAGGTGCGGCTTCGGATTTCCCAGCGCAGGCGGGCGAGCACGATCGTGTAGAGGGCGCAGTTGGCCTGACGGTCGCCGCCTCGGTTGAGTCGTCGGCGCTGGGTCTTGCCCGACGAGGCTTCAACGAGGCTGACGCCGCAGAGGGCGGCGAACGCTGCTTCGCTGTGTAGCCGTTCAGGGTTGTCGCCCATCGCGATGAGCAGGGCGGCGGCGGTGTCTGGTCCCACGCCGTACACCTCGTCACCGCGACCACGGCATGCCGGGTCGTCCCGGCCAGGACCTCGACGATGAGATCCGCCGTGGTCACCGTGGACGGCTCGCCGGTGTCCGCACGGTCACGCCCGGACACCGGCGCGGCAGCCAGCAGGGCTGCGACCTGCGCGGCCAGCGGGGCGCCGAGAGCCTGCGACAGCGCCGTACGACCGCCCGGCAAGCGGACTGCCAGGGTGCGCGGGCGGGCGGCCGGTTCCGAGGCGGCGGACTCGCTCCTCCGCCCCTCCACTGCTGCCTCAAGGCTTGGCACACGCCGACGCGGCGCCCTCGTGCCGGTACCAGACGCTGTCCAGCTCACGGCCGTCCGGCAGGGTGTGGCGGGCCGGGCCGGGGGCCGGGACGAAGCCGGCGCGTTCCAGGGCGCGGCGGCACGCGAGGTTCGCCGTCGCCGTGCCCGCCCGTACCGTCGGCAGACCGGCGTGGCCATGGGCAAACTCCGCGCCCGCCAGGAACAGTTCGGCGCCGAGGCCCTGGCCTCGATGGTCGGGGGCGAGAATGCCGCCGATCTCACCCCTGTCGTGGTCGAGTTCGAGGTACCCGGCGTAGCGCCCGGTGTCGCGGCGTACACAGACCATGAACTCGGGCATCTCGGGGCTGGGTTCGAAGGGCTCGGCCAGCTCGGGGTTGGACCTGATGAACCAACGGGGGGTGGCGCCGGCGGGGCCCAGGCGCAGCAGGGCCCGTCTGGTGTCGGCGTCCGGTACGACCTGGCCGACCTGGTTCCCCTGCCAGCGCTGGGCCTCGGGGTCCGCGCCCGCGGCGATGGCCGCCAACGCGTCGAGCCGGGTCACCGGGGTGTAGAGCAGCAGATGCCGGGTGGCCAGGGCGTGCCGGCCGGGCGTGCACGCGACCGGGACCGGGAGGCCCGAGTCCGCCCGGTGACGTCGTAGGAGCGACCGAATCATGGAACCCCCCGTTGCATTCGCCCTGGTGTGTCCGGCCGAATGTACCGGGTGTGTCCGGCCGCACGTCCCGGCAAGGGAGAGCGCCGTACCTCCGTCCTCGACCGACGACGGCCTCTGCCGCGGCCCGCGCAGGACGTACCCGTCGCGCCCTGAGGAGTGGGAGCGTCCGGCAGGGAGCAGTACGAGGTCAGAGTTCCTGCCCGAACAGCGGCACATCACCGGGAGTCAGATCGCTCCTGACGCGCTCCAGCCGCACGGGGTGGCGCCAGCGGCCAGCCGCGTCCAGGGACACGCCGACCGCGACCTCCGCGACGACAACCCGCTCGACCAGCCGTACGGCGAGCTGCTCCCGCGACCCCCAGCTCGCGCTGAGGGTCCACCCCGTCCACGGGTCCGCGGTTCCGCCCTGTGGGAGTTCGGCGGCCAGAATCTGGCGGCCCGGGGTTGAGGTGCGTCCGTTTGGTGCTGCCCAGCGCGCGGACCACGAGGAGGCTGTGTACCCGAGTTGACGGGCCATTACGGTTCCCGGGGGCGGCTTGCTGCCCGTGCTTCTGTTCTGCTTTCCCTTGTGGGAGGACGGCGATCTTTTCGTCGATGTGTCGCAGGCGCCGGGCGTGCCGGACCCGTAGCGCGCCGGACAGTCGGCACGGCGTGCTCGCGTGGGCAAGCCTGCAAGGGCTTCACGACGTGGGTGGGCGGTTTTCGCTGGTGCCGGATCGGGGTGTGAGCGTTGACGGCGCAGCTCGGTGCGGCTGGTCAGCGGGCTCTGCCACGTGGGGCTGGGTTGCTGCGAGGCTGGCCAGGAGCTTGAGTCGGTCTTCGGAGGTACTGCCGGGTTCGGCGGTGTAGAGGGTCAGGTCGTGCATGGCCCGGTGGGAGAGGGGCAGGTCCAAGGACTGGTAGGTCAGCTCCAGGTCACCGACCTCGGGGTGCCACAGCCGTTTGATGCCGTCGTGGCGGATGCGGACGTCGTGCGCGGCCCATTGGCTGCGGAAGTCGGGGCTGAGGGTGGACAGCTCGCCGATGAGTTCGCGCAGAGCCCGGTCGTGGGGCTCACGTCCGGCTTCCGCGCGCAGCAGCGCGGCGGTGACGGCGGCGGCCTCCCAGTCGACGAAGAACTGCTGGGCGCCCGGATCGAGGAAGATGTAGCGGGCGACGTTGGGCCGGCCGCGCTTGTCGGTGGTCTCGCTTTCGAAGACCGGCGCGTGCAAGGCCCGGGCCAGCGAGTTGCTGGCGACGACGTCCTGGCGGCCGTTGCGTACGAACGCGGAGGACATCGTCATGGAGTCGAGCAGCCACTGGACGCGGGGCGGGACCTCGACATCCCTGCGGCGTGACGGCGCGCGGCGGGCCGGCCGGGCCGCGCGGGCCAGGTCGAACAGATAGGTGCGTTCGTCCTCGTCCAGCTGCAGGGCCTGGGCGACCGCGGCGAGCACGTCCTCGGAGACGCCGTTGATGTGGCCAGCCTCCCGGACGAGGGCGGCCAGGCCGAAGCGGTCCGCGTCCCGCTCGCCGACGGCACCCTCGTCAAGCTGCCCGTCGCCGCGGACTCCACCCTGATCCCCTCCCTGCTGACCCTCTCGGACGTCCTCGGCACCGGCCACCACGCCGCGGTCGCCGGCGGCGTCGGCCGGCGCACCAGCGTCACCGTGATCGGCGACGGGGCCGTCGGCCTGCTGGCCGTGCTGTCGGCCAAGCGCCTGGGTGCCGAGCAGATCGTCCTGATGGGCCGTCACCAGGCGCGCACCGACCTCGGCCGGGAGTTCGGCGCCACCGACGTCATCTCCGCACGGGGCGAAGAAGGCATCGCCCACGTGCGGGAGCTGACCGGAGGACACGGCACACACGTGGTCCTGGAGTGCGTGGGCAACATGCCCGCCTACGAGCAGGCCGTCGGCATCGTCCGCCCGGGCGGCGTGATCAGCCGCGTCGGCGTACCTCAGTACGAGGAGGCCCCGATCGGCTTCGACAGCCTGTTCCGCCACAACATCCGTCTCGCCGGAGGCCCCGCACCCGTCCGCGCCTACATCGAGGAGCTGATGCCCGACATCCTCAGCGGCGCCATCGAACCCGGGAAGGTCTTCGACGTCACCACCACCCTCGACGGCGTCCCGGCCGGCTACCAGGACATGGCCGACCGCAAGACCCTCAAGGTCCTCATCAACCCCTGACCCCACCCCTCACCGACACAGCACAGCACCACCGGAAAGAAGGGCGCATGTCTCGCACCGGCAACTACATCTTCGACCTGGACGACAAGGTCACCCGCACCCGTGTGACGTACAAGAACAGGTACTGCAGGCCGCGGAACTATTCGCCCACCGCGTCAAGCCGCCGGAGGCCGCGCGCGGCTGCGCGTGCGCTGACCTCGTGTCACCTCATGCCCGTTGTCAGCACGTCCCGCGGCTTGGCGCCGTCCAAGCCCATCTGGGAGCGCAGGGCGCGTGGCAATTGCCAGCGGTCTGTGTGACCGCGCGCGGGTGCGCGGTTGCACCCCGGTACTGATCCCTCAGCTGTGCGCCGCACGCTTAAACCTCTGTGCTGGCCGGGAATCACATAGTTGATTTCTGAACCGTTCCTGCGTGGGGCAGCTTGCGCATGGCGCGGGGCGGATATCGCCGGCCGCTCCTTGCGTCCCCGCTGTCTGCGCATGCAGGCGTTCCGCCGCCAACGGGAGCTGACGCAATGACCACGCCCGCATTGCCCCGACCCGATCTGTGGTGCCCGATCGAGCCGGCCCTCCATCCTGACCACGAGGAGGTGAGCGAGCACGCCGTGGCGTGGCTGCGGCGCTACGGCTACGTGACCACCCGCGCAGAGGAGGAGACGGCGCGGGCGGCGCGGTTCGGGGAGCTGGCCGCCCGCGTGCATCCGCACGGCACGCTGCCGGGAGTGCAGTATGCCTGCGAATGGCTGATGTGGCTGTTCTTGCAGGACGACGACAAGGTCGAAGGCGCCAGCGGTCGAGGTGACACCCGCACCGTGGCCGATCACCTCTTGCGCTGCCTTCAGGTCCTCCATGACCCGCAACAACCGCCCGCCGGCGCCCACATGCACGCCCTGGCCGACCTGCGTCGGCGCCTGGACGACTTCGCCGCCCCTGATCATGTCCAGCGGTTGCTGTCCGGCCTGATGGAGTACTTTGCCGCCACCGGTCCGGAGGCCATCTACTGGTCCCTGCGCACTGTCCCCACCCTGTCCGATTACCAGCAGTTGCGGGAATCCACCGTCTTCATGCGCGCCGGCTGCTTCGTCCTCAATGAGATCGCCACCAACTGCCCCCTTCCCACCGCGGTGTGGGCCACCCCTGAGATCCAGTTCGTCTCGCGCACCGCGGCGCGCATCGTCGGCTACACCAACGACATCCTCTCCGGCCCCCGGGAACTGGCCTGGCCCGGTGCGCTGAACCTGATCAACTGCATCGCCCAGGAACAGCAGTGCCCTCTACCACAGGCACTGGAAGCCGCCGTCGCCCTCCACAAGGAGGAGACAGCCGCCTTCCTTCGCCAGGCCGACCAGGTCATTCGCCGTCACGACGATGTGCGGACACGCACCTACATCGACGGACTGCGCACTTGGATCCGCGGCAACCTCGACTGGAGCCTGGCCACCGACCGCTACACCACCAGGGCGCCCACTCTTCCGAACAGCCAGGCTGCAAACTGACGCCGCCCCCTCAGCAGGGAGGCGAGGAGGAGCGGAGCTGAGTGGGCAAGGCGCAAAGATCGCCTGTGTGGTCCTGTCGGTGGAACGGCATGCGGCACTTCGTCGCCTCCAATTGCCTCACGCACGGCATTCCCATCACCGACGTCGCCGGGTGGATGGGCCACAAGACCATCGAGATCACCTTCAAGATCTACCGCCACCTCATGCCCGGCTCCATCCATCAGCAAAGCCGCCAAGATCCGGCGCGGGAGCCCACGCACCGCCGATCAAGAATCGTTGGCACGAGCTCAAATTCGATGTCACAGCACACAAGAGCTGGGACCGAGCACTTCAGTTGGCCGCTCTGAGCGCGGTAGTTGGCCAGAGTGATCCGCCTGACCAAAGGCTCTCGGCAGGGCGGGGCCGACAGTGACGCCCCGGAGAACTTCCGGTGACGCGATGGTGGGCCACCACAACCGACCTGGAATTACAGCGGTCAGAGGTATCACAATGTTCCCGCATCCGAGGTGTGGTCATGAAGAGCCGTCAGCAACTGCTGGTCACCGCCGCCGCGTTGCTCCCGGCGGCGCTGCTGACCGGCACCACCGCCTATGCCGCCGACACACCGACGCCCACGGCTCCGATCACGTCCGGCGCGCCCTTCCCATCCGCGTCCGCTCCCGAAGCCGCGTCTCCGGCACAGTTGCCGCCGCCGACCACGTCCGTACCGCCGCTGCCGTCACAGACCGCCTCCCCCTCCGCATCCCCGCCGCGGTGGACCGAGGAGGACTGTGAACGGCATTGGCCGTCGTACAGGGACCACGGCCTGAAGCTCACACTCTCCGGGTTGCCTGCGGACATCACAGCAGGCAACGGCTGGCACGAGTTCGCCATGGGCGTCGAAAATCTCACGGACACCACCTTCGAGGATCTGTTCTTCATCCTCTTCAGAAACGCGGTCGACCGCATGGACGACCCGGACGAGATGTACTCATCAGCCCGGGTGATCCCTCAGTACGTCGACGTTCAGCGCCAGGATCCGACGACGCGTGTCTGGGTCGGCCTCACCTTTCAGATCGACCCGGAGATGGTCGGCCATGACCGACTCCCCAGGACCGGCATCGCCCCGCGTGAGACGCTCACGTTCCCGCTCCGCCTACGCATCAACGCCGCCATACCACTCAGGGAGACAGCCCACGGCAGCATCACCGTGCACATGCTGCGCCCGGAAGCGGACGGCAGGTGCAAGGTGACGGTCGGCACGAACTCGTTCCGCATTCACAAGCCCGGCGCGGCCCCCGGGAACGACCCGCAGACCGGCGGCACGGGCACAGCCTCGGCCGCCACGTCCTCCGCGCTCCCTTGGCTCGCCCTCGCCGGCGGCGCGGCCGTAACGGTCGGCGGCAGCGCGGTGTACGTGGTACGGCGCCGCAGGAGCAGACCCCAGCAACGCTGACCCGGTCGACTGACCGGGACCCTCACCTCCTCAGGCCACCACCGTGCAAAAGCCTCCACCTGAGCGTCGGAGTCGCCGAGCAGGTCTCAGGGCCGATCACCGGGTAGCACAGCCCGTCCACACCTCTTACCCGTTAGAACCATGGACCCGGTGGCCGTCGAGGACGACTCCAACCGGGATCTGCATGCCCGCCAGGGCTGGATCCATCGAGGCCACAGCGGATCGTGTCCGCAAGCGCCCGGACTCGGCGGTCCGCCCCATCACGAGCCGGCAGGACGCCCCGGGAAAGGCCGATGCTGAGCGCAGAGGTGGCCATCTGAAGCACGCAATGGCTTCCCAATGGAGAAGTCAAGTAACTGGCATCTCCAAAAGAAGGGACTGACTGCCCACCCGGCACCTGATCCGCCAGGAACATCCCGCTTCGCAGGACTCCACGAAAACCGGGATGAATCCATATGAGTCAACCTCGTCGAGGTTGACGAAACAGATAGGGTCACCCGCCTCGACCGTGCGCGTGATGACAGACTTCTCCTGCAACGGGACTCCCGATGATCTATTTGCTCGGCACAAGATGATCTATCAGGACCTCCCGTTGCCCCGTTCACCAGGGCTTGACCTGCGAATCAAGACTCAAACGCAAGGGTGTTGGCACGTTCTACGTCACCCGATCAGTATCCAGGCTGAAAGACCTCATCGACTGCGAAGTGCGCCGGTCAAGTGGCGCACAACACCTCGTGATCAGCTGCATGAAGTGACCGAGCAACACGCGACAGCGACGCTCGGCCGGCGTCCCCGCCGACCCGCCCCGTATTCACTTCCTTGCGACGATGCAAGTGGCCACAGGATAGTCCGGGTGGTATGAGCTCAGTTCCAGTGCGTCGAGTTCCTCGGCTGCGATACCCATGAGCGACGCGATGACACTCAGCGGATTGCCGTACTGGTGCACGGTTTGTTCGGACCAGGCGCTGAACATCTCCCGCAACGCTGCTGGGAGTGGCCGCCAGTAGTCCTCGGGCGCGCTGTGCAGTCGTTGGGCGCTGGGAACCATGCAGCACGCCGTACCGCCCGGTCGCAGCCATTGCCGCATGTTGTCGACCACCTGCCACGGGCGCGCAGTGTGCTCCAGAACGTTGAAGGCGATGATGGTGTCAAGGGAGTCCGCAGGGATGATTCCTGGATCCGCTGCGTCACCGACCAGAGAGACCCCCGGGGCCTCTCTAATATCCAGACCGCGGTATTTGGAAGCACGGGTGAAACCGTAGGCGCCCCCGTTGCTGTCCAGTCCGCCAATCTCCACAACATCTCCCTGAACGAAATCATGGATTTCGGCGATGAACTGGTTCAGGTAGTGACGGTCAATTGGGGTACCCCGAGACATTCCGAAAGCCGGGCAGATCGGTATCAGCCTGCGCAGTTGACCCCAGTCGATCCCACCAATTGGCGGTACCAGGATGCCTCGTTCCTGCAGCTCCGTGAAGAGTTCGCGAAAGTTCGGGGTTTCTGGATCGTGGCTCAGATTTCGCCGCATTCCCAGCGCCCGCAGCACCTGCCGGGTTGAACGACTCTGTGCGGTCAGGTCCGCTACCTGGGCCATCGTCCGGTCATCCCGCACGATCAAAGATCCACGCTGAGCGAATACCGAGCAGGTGTTCCCACTGTAACTGAGCTCATCCACAGCGGCTTGCGCGTCGGCCGCCAGCGGGGCTCTCCTCATTGCGGTGAACTCGGCTTCCGCCGCTGCGAGATCACGCTCGTGGAGCATGATCTCCAGGATGAGCAGCATGTCCAGGGAGAGTGGAAAGCCTTCCTGCCGGTTGGCCGCACCCACCTTGCTGGCCTTACCCGCCTTTACGCACATCCGGTCCGACTGGGCGGACAGAACCACCGCGGAGGTGAACAGTCCGTTCTTTAGCATCGTGCATCTACTCCTCACTGTTTTCCGAATCTGGACCGATCCATATTCAAGAAATACACGCCATTTTGAGGCGCACCGTATGGCGAACTCTCTACGTGACCTCGTTTTCCGTCCCGGAGATGGACTCGGCAGGCGCCAGCACGGTGGGGCCGGTGCGGCAGCAGTCCCGTGCCCCGGCGGCGTCAGGCCAGGACCGGTGTCCATTGCGGGTGGCGGAACTCCCCCCAGCGCAG
>NZ_JBHYJA010000088.1:0-17420 GCF_042740355.1 Streptomyces sp. NPDC059010 | reverse complement strand
GCGCCCCCCCCATACAACCCAGCACAGCGCGCGGACCCCCCCCCACCCCCCCGCCGCCCGCCCGCGCGCCGGCGCGCGCGGCCCCCCCCGCTGCGGGGGGAAGCACCTGAGCGATCTGTTACGACGGGGGAATCGCGTCAGGCACTGCGGGGGGTGGCTGAGATAGTCCTTGGGGCCGGGGCCTCCGGCTCCACCAGTCGGTGGTCGCGCTGATCGAGGTTGACGAAGATCATTCCGTACCGGATGGCACACCGCACAGGCTGCGGCGCCCCCCGAGGCCGCCGCAGACACCGGTACGCCCGTACGTCCTCCTCGTCGTCCCGCGTGACGACGACCGGCTCGCCGAAGACGGTCACCATCAGTGAGTCACCGGGGTGGGGGAGCGCGGTGACAAGGTCGATGAAGTGCCAGCCCGAGCGGTATGCGGTGGCCATTTCGCGGCGGAAGGAACGGTCGTCAGGTGGTGTAGTCATGTCAGGACCAAACACTGTCTTCTGGTGCGGGAGAGGTCTCACCCATGCCAGCAGCATTCGTAGTGCCCGCAATAGACCAGACACTGTCCGCCCGGACGTCACCCTCCTCAGCAGAGAGGCCACTCAGCGCTCCGAAGGCCACAACGGCGGAGAAGGCGGCGACAAGCACCGAGCGAAGCATTCTCTTCCTCATAGTCGGCTTCGTCCTCACTTGAAGGTCCCCTCTTCCCCCGTCGGATAAGACGATGGCTCATTCAGGCACTTCATGGCCACACAATCGGTGCATCATGTTCCTGCATGTTCAGGACCCTGGGGGGTGGAGATTTGACAACAAATCGGACTAAGACGGCACATCCCCATGCCATCACCGAACTGTGTGATGAGGGAGGGCGTCTCTACGCGAACGCCCTGCGCACGGGACGTATCGCCCGAGCCGAGGCGGAGTCCGCTCCTTGTCTGATGGAGTTCGCGCTCCTGCACCCCGATCCTGACGACGCGAACTGGCTGCGCCCCGTGTCCCCCTCGGTGGCCCTGGCCCAGCGGCTCAATCCGATCGAACGTGAGATCGTCGCGCGGAGGCAGACCTCGATCGAGCTGGCGGAGGCCTTCGAGCCGTTCATGGCCCTCAGTGCCCAGGGCACGGCGCCCACTCACTCGATCACGGTACTGGAGGGCCTCGACCGCATTAACGCGGCTCTCGACCTGGCCACCGGTCAGTGCCGGAACGAGATGCTCACGATCCAGCCCAGCGCCCGTCACCCCGAGCGCCGGCTCATCGAAGGGCTGGAACGCGACCGGACCATGACCGAACGGGGCGTCCGGATCCGGACGCTCTACCAGCACACGGCCCGATACAGCCCCGAACGGCTGGCGTACATGGACCGATTCGCCGATGGGAAGGTGGAGTACCGCACCATCGACGAACTGGTCGAGCGGCTGATCATCTGCGACGAGGCCGTCGCCTTCATCCCCATACGCGACGATCGACAGGTCGCCCTGGAACTGCGCCACCCCGGCCTCGTCCAGTACCTGATCAAGGTGTTCGAGTTCATGTGGAGCCGTGCCGTGCCGCTGAGCGCCGGCGCCCCCTACGAGACCGCCCCCGACGGCATCACCGACATCCAGCACTCCATCGCCAAGCTCCTCGTCGAGGGCCACGTCGACGAGGCGATAGCGCGCCGCCTGGGCATGAACGTGCGGACCTGCCGGGCGCACATAGCCAAGCTGGCCACCGCGCTGGGCAGCGGAAGCCGGGCCCAACTCGGCTACCTCATAGCCCAGTCGGGGATTCTGGACCAGGATCAGCGGTCGGCAGGAGAAGAGAACCACGCGTGAGCGCACGACGACCCGGGTGCCCTGCGCCCGCTGCCTCCCGCCCTGGCCCTGCCGAGGCTGCTGAGCGGCATCGCCGAGGACATCGCCCGGCGGCGCCGGGCCGAGACGCGGCTGACCGAGGCGTTCGGACCCCTCCTGGCGCTCGACGCCGGAGCGACCCCGCCGACGGGCCCCTCCGGGATCACCCTGCTGAGCGGCTTCGACCGGATCGACCTGGCCATCGCCGACGCCATGGCCAACGCCTCCAGGGAACTCCTGGCCGTCCAGCCCCACTCCGGTACCAAGCCTCCGGCCCGGCTCGCCGAATCCCTGGGCCGGGGGCAGTGAGAGCCGGGCCCAACTCGGCTATCTCATAGGCCGGTCGGGGATTCTCGACCAGAGGCTCCGGCCGGACCCCTCGGAGGTCCCGGTATCCCCGGCACCCCCGCAACGCTGATCACCGCGGCCTCCGACGACGCCGCCCGCGGCCGGTCCAGGCCCACCTGGGCGATCCGGACGCCGAGTTGCGTACGGCTCGCCGCGCCCAGCGTCTCCGACAGCCGCGCGATGTGCGCCCGGCAGGTGCGGACGCTTATCCCGAGCCGTTCCGCGATCACCGCGTCCTGGTGCCCCTCGGCGAGCAGCGCGGCGATGGACTGTTCGCGATGGGAGATGCCCTCGATGCCGGTGTCGGGGAGGGACGCCGTCAGCGGGATGGCCAGCCGCCACAGCCGCTCGAACACAGTCAGCAGGTAGTGCACCAGGGCCGGATGCCGCAGCTCCAGCGCCATCGTGCGGTCGGCGTTCGCGGGGATGAAGGCGACCGTGCGGTCGAAGAGGATCAGCCGGTCGATCACCTCGTCCAGCGTGCGGGCCTCGACCGAATCGCCCATCAGCTCAAGGTAGTTGAGCAGACCCTGGCCGTGCCGGGCCACATGCGTGTACAGGTCCCGCATCCGCACGCCCCGCCCGCGCAGCGCCATCGCCCGGTGCAGTCCCTCGGTCAGCTCGTGCTCGGGGCGGATGCCACCGGGCTGCACGGTCAGCACCTCGGTCGTGCACGCCTCGGTCGCCGCGTCCAGGGCGCCCTGGATGCGGGAGGCACCGTCCAGCACCCGGATCGCCGCGCCCTCCGCGCCGGACGCCTGCGCCGACATGGGCCCCAGACCGGCGTACCACTCGAACGCCGCCACCGCCGAGCCCACCCGCCGCTGGCTCGTGCTGACCTCGTCGTACACACCGCGCAGCAGCCGTGTCATGACCTCCTGCGGGGAGGTCGGCACCAGCCAGTCCATGTCGTCGGGGTCGGGGTGCAGCAGGGCCAGCTCCAGCAGACAGGGCACCGGCTCCGCGTCCCGGCGGGGCACACGGCCACGTCGTACGGCCCGGGAATACACGCGATCCCCGGCCTCGCACAGTCGGTCGGCACCGTGTGGATGCTCCTCCGTCCCGTGCCCGGCCATCGCCCATCCACCCCCGGTTCTTGCCTCTCGCCGGCTCGCCCGCTGCTGGAGCGCGGTGCCGGCACCGTCACCGGGACGCCCCGGCAGGGCGTGGCCCTGGTCGAGGGGCCCACCATGCACAGCCCTTCGGGCTCGGCTCGCGCTTCCGCAGCGCAACTATGCGCGGACCGGCCGTGCTCCGCAACACGGCTCCAGCGCGGACGAGCGCCGAAAACCACCGGTACGCCCCGCTATTTCCGGCCCTCCGCCCATCGAGTTGCAACAACCTGATGGTGCCGCGCCGGCCTTTGCGCCGTACGCAGCAAAGCCCCGGCCGCCCGCGCACGCCACCCGGAATCAGCCGACGATCACGCTGTCACGCCGCACTCGCCGTCGGGGCGTCGCGCAGGGATTTGACGCATACACGTCGGCCGCCGCACGGCACGGGATGTTCGAGGGGATTGAGGGGACGGGCGGGGACCACCACGGACCACCATCGGACCGCACCGTCACACTCGCGAACGCCGGGTATGTACGGAGGGCGGCGACGCCACCGATGGCAAGCGGCGGGACGACTTCAACGCCGCCCCGCCATACGGTCGATCGAACGCACTCGCAAAGCCGTCGCCGTCCACACCGGCAACGGCACCGCCATCGCCACCGGCGCTGCCGGAAGGCCCCCGGCAGCCCCCGGCGCCGCTACTTGTTGAGCCCGATGGCCGAGCAGCCCGCCTTGTACTTGGCCGTGCAGATGTCGCCCACCTCGTAGATCCCGTCGGCGACGACCGTCTCCTCGATGTTCTTCCGGGTCAGGGCGACCACGGGGACCAGCAGGGCCGGGATGTTCTTGGCGGTCGGGCTGTCGACCTGGTCCTGGGTGAGGGAGTCGAACTGGATGTCCTTGCCCTGGACCTTGGCGACGGCCATCTGCGCGGCGCTCTCGGCCTCCTGCGGGTACGACTTGTACACGCTCATGAACTGCTCGCCGGACACGATCCGCTGGACGGCGTCCAGTTCGGCGTCCTGCCCCGTGATCGGCGGCAGGCTGGTCACGCCCGCGGCCTCCAGGGCCTTGATGATGCCGCCTGCCATGCCGTCGTTGGCGGCGTAGACGCCCTTGAGGTTGTTCACACCGATCGACTTGATCGCCTGGGCCATGTTGGCCTGCGCGTTCTCCGGCTTCCAGTCCTTGGTGTCGTACGACTTGGCGATGTCCACCGTGCCGCTGAGCTCGGAGAGGGCGCCCGCCTTGAACTGCTTGGCGTTCGGGTCGGTGGGCGAGCCGTTCATCATGACGATCTTGTCGGAGGAGTCGACCTCCCCCATGGCCTCCAGGAGGCTGCGGGCCTGGACCTCGCCGACCAGTTCGTTGTCGAAGGAGACGTACGCGTCGATCGGCCCCTCGGCGAGGCGGTCGTAGGCGATGACCGGAATCCCGGCGTCCTTGGCCTTCTGCACGCCCTCGGCGATCGCGTGCGCGTCGACCGCGTCCAGCAGGATCACGTCGACCTGGTCGTCGATCATCTGCTGCAGCTGCTCCGCCTGCTTGGACGCGCTCGCGTCCGCGTTCAGGTAGTCGACCTTGCCCTGCTTGTTGGTGAGCTCCATCACCTTGTTCCGGATGATGGGGTAGTCGAACTTGTCGTAGCGCGTGTTCGCCGTCTCCGGCAGCAGCAGCCCCACGGTGACGTCGTTGCCCTTGGTGGGGCTCGCCTCGGAGCTGTCCCCGCTGACCCCCAGCGCCCCGCACGCGGCCAGCGAGAGGGTCATCGTGGATGCGGCGGCCACGGCGGTGGCGATACGACGCGTGGGGCGCATGGGACGCATAGAGGAGCTCACTTCTGATGCCTTCGGGACTCGGGCGCTTCATTGCGCCCAGATGACTGAAAAGCCAACGCGCCGTCGCCCCCCAGCGTCAAGAAGAACTACTTAACGAGTGCGCAACACCACGCTCCGCTGTCCATGTAAAGACATGACGGACCCCCTCCAAACGCCCATTACATCCTCTTCATCAAACCTTGAACGAACGGACGACCAAGATCAGTACAAGCCGTGCCATTCCTCCCGAGTGGTGATCATGAGCGGGTTCGCTCCGCCGTCCCGCACTCGACCAGAGGATCGAACAAACTCAGCCATGTGTACGACCGTCCCGCGACCGTGCGAAAGTCACGGGAAAGCGCGTACAACCCATGGGCCACTCCACGAGTCGTGATCGTCGCCAGTCTTTCCCCGGCCAACGACGATCACGTCCGAGGAATCCATGAACCCAGCCAGACGCACGACCAGCGCGGCCGCCGCCGCTGTCGTGCTCGCCACCGCAGGTGGCCTGCTCACCGCCGTCGCCGCGCCCTCCGTCGCCGCGACGACCTGCAACTCGCCGGTCTACAAGCGCCAGTTCTTCGCGAACACGGCCTTCTCCGGCACCCCGAAGAAGACGGACTGCGACACGACGATCAGCGAGAGCTGGGGCGCCAACGCCCCCGCCTCCGGACTGCCGACGAACAACTTCGGCGTCCGCTGGACCGTGACCCGCGACTTCGGCTCCGGCGGCCCCTTCGCCCTGACCGCCGCCGCCCAGGACGGCATCCGCGTCTACCTCGACGGCGTCCGCAAGACAGATGTCTGGAAAAACGTCTCGTCGACGGTGAGCAAGACCGTCAACCTCACCATCCCCAAGGGCAAGCACACCCTGCGGATCGACTACGTCAACTGGACCGGCAACGCCAACGTCAAGTTCTCGTACGCCCCGCGGACTTCGGCGACCGTCGACAAGGTCGCCCCCCTCGCCCCGGCCGGCCTCACCTGGGACGACACCCAGCCCGACGCGGAGAACCTCCCGATCGCCAGGCTCTCCTGGGCGAAGAACAAGGAGATGGACCTCGCCGGCTATCGCGTCTACCGGCGTGTGCAGGGCACGAGCGCCTGGACCCGGGTGGCCACGACCACCGGCACGAGCGTCGACGACCGGACGCCGGCGACGGGGAAGTCGTACTACTACGAGGTCCGCGCCTACGACAAGGCGGGCAACGAGTCCACCGGCACCGCCGACGCGGGCCCGGTCGAGACCCCCGACCGCACCGCGCCCGCCGCGCCGGTCCTGACCGCCGAGAGCGTGGAAGCCTCCAACAACCTCTCCTGGACGGCCTCCGCGGACGCGGTCGCCTACCGGGTCTTCCGCAAGACGGCCACGGAGACCACGTACACCGCGCTCGCCGACATCCCGGCCGCCACGGCCACCACCTACACGGACACCTCGGCCGCCTACCGCCGCGACTACGACTACAAGGTCAGCGCGATCGACGCGGCCAAGAACGCGGCGGCCTCCAACGTCGTACGCACCGCCCGGACCATCACCCCGCCGCAGAACGTGACGGCGACGGTGCCGAGTTGGGGCGTGGTGTTCACCTGGACCGAGCCGGCCGGCGGTGACACCGCCGACTACGAGGTCTACCGCTCCACGACCTCGCCGGTGGCGCAGACCAACGACAACCTCACCGACTGCCGCAGCCGGAAGAAGAGCACGGACGCGGCCGGCAACACGGTCCGCAGCTGCACCGACTACGACGGCGACCAGGGCACCACGTACCACTACGTGATGATCCGGCAGAACACGGCGGGCCGTTGGTCCACCGGCTCCGCCGAGATGACCGTCACCCGGCCCGGCGACGAGGTCCCGCCCCCGCCGGTGACCGGCCTGACCGCCGAGCCGCTGGAGTACGGCGTCAAGCTGGACTGGGCGGACAGCACGGCGGCCGACCTGGACCACTACGAGGTCTGGGAGTACCGGTCGTGCTGCACCCCGGAGTACCTGGGCACCGTGCCCGCCGGCACCTCCGAGTTCGTCGTCGGCCCGTCCGTGGCGGACGGTGAGTCCAAGGACTATGTCGTCGTCCCGGCCGACATCTACGGCAACTACGCCGAATGGACGGGCGCCTACTGGGACCGGCCCGTCTCCCGGGTCACCACCACCGAGCTCGACCTGCGGCCGACGACCGTCCCCGAGGACACCGCGCCCTGCTCCCTGGCCGCCTACACGACCCTCGGCGACCACGGCGGCATGTACATCGAGTGCGCCGACTCGGTGGCCAAGGAGGCCGCCGGGATCAACGTGTACCGCTGGGACCGCGCGACGAGCACCTACGCGCGGGTGACGGACGTACCGCTGGCGCCGACCGCCACCAGCTACACCGACACTACGATCCCCACCGGTACGACCGTCTACTACGTGCTCTCGGTCGTCGCGGCCGACGGCTCCGAGTCCTTCAGCAACGTGGACTCCAGCGTGTCCCTGCCGAGCGGAGCGTGATCCGATGAAGCCCTGTCTGAATCTGACCGCCACGGCGGTCGTGCTCGCCACGTCCGGCGGCCTCCTCACGGCCGTCGCCGCCCCGGCGTCGGCGGCCGTGAGCTGCGCGTCCCCGGTCTACAAGCGGCAGTTCTTCGCGAACACCACCTTCTCCGGCACCCCGAAGAAGACCGACTGCGACTCCACGATCAGCGAGAACTGGGGCGCCAACGCCCCCGCCTCCGGACTGCCGACGAACAACTTCGGCGTCCGCTGGACCGTGACCCGCGACTTCGGATCCGGCGGCCCCTTCGCCCTGACCGCCGCCGCCCAGGACGGCATCCGCGTCTACCTCGACGGCGTCCGCAAGATAGATGTCTGGAAAAACGTCTCGACGACGGCGAAGAAGACGCTCAACCTCACGATCCCCAAGGGCAAGCACACCCTGCGGATCGACTACGTCAACTGGACCGGCAACGCCAACGTCTCCTTCGCCTACACCCCCCGCACCACGGCCACCGTCGACAAGGTCAAGCCGCTCACGCCCCTGGACCCGCTGCTGTCGTACGACACCGCGACCAACAAGGCGAAGCTGAGCTGGACGAAGAACCAGGAGATGGACCTCGCCGGCTACCGCGTCTACCGGCGTCTGCGGGGCAGCACCAGCTGGACCAAGGTCGCCACGACCACGGCGGTCTCGCACACCGACACCCCGCCGGCCACCGGCGACGCCTACTACTACGAGGTCCGCGCCTACGACAGGGCGGGCAACGAGTCCACCGGCACCGCCGACCAGATGGTCACCTCCATCGTGCTGAAGACCCCGGCCGGCTACAGCGCGTCCGCCACCGCGACCGGCGCCGAACTGAGCTGGCGGCCGGTCGCCGGCGCGGCGAAGTACCGGGTGGAGCGGACCGACTACGACGGCGTCACCAAGTCCTGGGACGTCATGGGCGTCGGCCACGGCGACGACACGATCGCGCGGGCCACGCCCTCCAAGTACCGGGTGGCCGCGGTGGACGGCTCCGGCCACCTCTCGCCGTACACGGAGAGCCTGACCGTGACCCGCCCGCTGGCCGCGCCCCGCGAGCTCACGGCGACGGCGGGCATCGGCAGCGCGAACCTGGCCTGGACGATGAAGCCGGAGGACGCCCCGTACACCGAGTTCCGCGTCTACCGGTCGAGGACGCTGCCGGTGAGCACGTCGACGGCCCAGTCGGTGCCGTGCACGACCACCTTCACCACCCTCGCCGACGGGTCCCGCCGCTACAGCTGCGGCGACTTCTCCGCCGAGGAGGGCACGACGTACCACTACGCGGTGCAGTCCGTGCAGTGGCCGCACCTCTCCCCCCTCTCCGACACCGCGACGGTCACCACGCTCACCTCGGACAAGGCCCCGGCCCCCGTCACGGGCCTCGCGGCCAAGGCGACGGAGTACGGCATCGAGCTGGACTGGGCCGACAACACCGAGGACGACCTGTACCGGTACGTCGTCTACAAGGGCACCCTGCTCGGCGACCCCGGTGACGAGCAGGTGTGCTCCGCCTCGGAGCGGGAGTACCTGTCCTACGCCACCAGCGCCTACCGCGACGTCACGCTCCCCGACGGCGACCAGCTCTGCTACTTCGTCGACGCCCGCGACAAGGCGGGCAACTCCAGCTTCAAGTCGACCGGCAGCGCCGACGTGGTCGTCGTGGACGAGCTGGACCTGACCCCGACCGTCGCCACCCCGGAGGGCTCACCGCTCACCGTGACGGCGACCAAGTGGGACCTGGACGACGCCCGCGTCCACCTCTCCTGGAACGAGCTCGACTCGGCGAGCGGCTACGACGTCCACCGCTGGAACCCGGTCAGCAAGCAGTACGAGCTGCTGACGACCACCACCGACCGCTGGTACTACGACACCACCGCGGCGAAGGGCACCACCCATCACTACTGGGTGACCGCCCACTACGCCGACGGCACCCAGTCCCTGCCCGGCGCCGACCACATGATCCTCGAACCGTGAAGGCCAGCATGATCCTGACGAGCCGTACCGCCACGGCCACCGCGGTGGTACTCGCCACCGCGGGCGGCCTGCTCACGGCGGTCACCGCGCCCGCCTCGGCCGCGACCACCTGCAACTCCCCCGTTTTCAAGCGCCAGTTCTTCGCGAACACCACCTTCTCCGGCACCCCGAAGAAGACGGACTGCGACACCACGATCGACCAGGACTGGAGCACGTCCGCCCCCGCGACCGGCCTGCCACGCGACAACTTCGGCGTCCGCTGGACGGTGACACGCGACTTCGGCTCCGGCGGCCCCTTCGCCCTGACCGCCTCCGGCCTGGACGGCATCCGCGTCTACGTCGACGGCGCCCGGAAGATCGACCTCTGGAAGAACACCTCCACGACCGTCGCGAAGACCGTCAACGTCACCATCCCCACCGGCAAGCACACCCTGCGCGTGGACTACGTCAACTGGACGGGCAGCGCCAAGGTCAAGTTCGGCTGCACGCCGAGGACTTCGACGACGGTCGACACGGTCAAGCCGCTTGTCCCGACCGGGACTTCGGTGTCGTACGACTCCGTCACCGGCAAGGCGAAGCTCACCTGGGCGAAGAACCAGGAGATGGATCTCGCGGGCTACCGGGTCTACCGACGCCTGAAGGGCGGCGCATATCCGAGCAAGCCGCTGGCGACGACCACTTCCACCTCCTGGGCGGACACTCCGCCGCCGACCGGTGAGACGTACTACTACGAGGTCCGCGCCTACGACAGGGCGGGCAACGAGTCGGCCGGCACCGCCGATCAGGGCGTGACGACGGTCGACCGCACGGGCCCGGCCGCCCCCACGGGGCTCACCGCGCACGGCGACCTGTGGGGCATGATGCTCGACTGGGACGCCGTACCGGGCGCGGCATCCTACGAGCTGTTCGAGAAGGACCCGGCGACCGGCTCCCTCACTTTGGTCAAGCAGCTCACCGGCACGTCGTTCATCCACGACGACGTGGGCCACAACACGACACAGCACACCTACGTGGTGCGGGCCCTGGACGCGGCCGGGAACGCCGGCGCGTACTCGGCGCCCGTCTCGTCCGACGGCATCGACCGGACGCCCCCGGACGCGCCGAAGAACCTGCGGGCGGAGGTGACGTCGTCCACGGTGTACCTGTCGTGGAACGCGCCGGAGAACCCCACCTCGGACGAGCTCATCAACGACGCCCGCTTCACCGTGCTGCGTTCGAGCACCAGGCCTGACGTGGACACCGGGTTCGTGAACTGTTCGGTGAACGAGTCACTCGACACCGTCGCGCACGAGTACTCGTTCACGTGCTCCGACGACGAGTTCGAGCCCGACACCACCTACACCTACGAGGTCTTCCTCACCGACTGGCAGGGCAACCGCTCCGCCCCCTCCAACCCGGTCACCGTCACCACGGCCGACCGCGTCGCCCCGCTTCCCCTCACCGGCCTGACGGCCACGCCCCGCGCCGACGGCATGGAACTGCGCTGGAACACCCCGGCCGACACCGACATCGCCTCCTACCGCGCCCTGCGCGGGGTACGGCAGGCGGACGGCACGGTGAAGTGGGGCGGGGGGCTGGTCAACTGCGTGGACAGCGACGAGGACCCGCTGGCCATGCTCTGCATCGACACCCCCGACGGCGAGACATACGTCTACACGGTGATCGCCGAGGACGTCTGGGGCAACGAACTCTCCGCGAACGACCCGTCCGCCGCCACCGTCACCGCCACGGAACTGAACATCGCCCCGGGCGAACCGATCGGCCGGGACTACGAGGCGGGCGGCCCGCTGTGGGGTGGCGGCGGCTGGACGGTCTCCGAGTCGGCCCGACCGGTCCAGTGGCACTGCGACGGCGACGTCTGCGCCCGGATCACCGAGTACCGGGTGAGCCGCTGGAACACGGAGACACAGAGCTACGACCTGCTGGGCACGGTCGCCCCGACGACGGACTACTACCAGTCCTACAACGACGCCACCCAGCCGCTCGGCTCCATCTCGTACTACCGGGTGGTCGGCGTCCTCGCCGACGGCACGGAGACGCTGCCCGCACACCCGTGGAGGATCCGCCCGAACCTGCTCTGAGACCCGGTCGGCCGCGCTTCAGCCCCGCTTCGGGCCCGTGATCGTCTCACCGATCACAAAGCCCTTGGCGGGGCCTTCGGGGATGGTGACTTCGGTGCCGTAGGGGACGCGGTGGACTCCCACCCAGTCGGCCTTGTCGGGTTCAGGTTCGGTGAGAACGGTGACGGTGCCGAGAGCGGTCAAGGTGGCACCTCCTCATCAAGTGTGGGCTGGGCGTGCTCGGGGCACAAGCAACGCGATCACGGTAGGTACGGCATCGCCACCGACCAGGGCAGATCCCCTCGGTCCCGTGGGCCTCGCGCCCGGCGATGGCGTCGCCCGCGTACGGGTGCTCTTTCGGCTTGTGGGCAGGGGAAGGTTGAGCGGCTTCAGTGCGTAGCTGATCCCGCACCCACGGTAGGTAAGTCGGTTTTTCATTAACAACCCAACCGCCGTCGACAAGGAGAAGTACGTGGGACTGCGCACAACCATCAGCGAGCGCCAGAGGCGACTGGGCTACGAGCTCAAACACCTGCGCGAGCGGGCAGGGTTAACAGCTGGCGAGGCGGCAGAGCACATCAATATGGGACGCGTTCAGCTGAGCCAGATCGAAACCGCCAAGACAACCATCCTGACCCCGCGTCTCCACGAACTCTGCGACCTCTACGGTTGTACAGACAAGGCCTATGTACAGGCCCTGGTGGACATGTCCGAGGCAACCGGCAAGGGCTGGTGGAGCGCCCACAAGAAGCGCCGCAGCCTGGACGCGCTCAACACCGCCGAGCTGGAAGCGAATAGCACAGCTCTCCGTATGCACCAGTCCATGCTGATCCCGGGGCTGCTCCAGACGGCCGAGTACGCCCGAGCCATCTTCGCCACTCCCGGTCTGGGCTTCGAACGCAGTGAAGGTGCCCTGGAGTTCCGCCTGGAACGGCAGCGCGTGCTGACCCGCGAGAATCCGCCTTCCGTGCATGCCGTCATCCACGAGTCGGCTCTGCACATGCGATTCGGCGGCACCGAGGTGGTACGCGAGCAGCTGCTGCACCTCGTCGAACTGGCGCGCCTGCCCAACGTCACCATCCAGATCTATCCGTTCACCGCCCAGACCTACCCGGCCTTCAGCGGCAACTTCGTGCACGCCGTCCCCGGTGTCCCCGAACTGGGCACCGTGCTGCTCGAACTGCCCGTCGGCCTCACGTACTTGGGCGACAGAACGGGCCTCGACCGGTACACGAAGATGTTCCAGCACCTGGCCGAGAACGCCCTCGCCCCCATCGACGTATCGCTGGCCCCCGAAGCACACTCCGTCAAGGACTCGCTGGCCCTCATCCAGCACGTGCTCTACACGCTCTGAGGAGGCCTTGATGGATGAACTGAACTGGCAGAAGTCGACCTTCAGCGGAGGCCCCGAAGGCGAGTGCGTCTACGTCGCCACCGCCCCCGACGGAACGATCCGCCTCCGCGAGAGCGACACCCCGGAGGTCATCCTGACCGCGGCCCCGCAAGGCCTCGCCGCCCTCCTGCACGCCCTCAAGGCCGACCGCAGGGCTTCGGCGTAGTCGCGGCAGCCATGACGGCGACTGGTGAGGAACGGTCATGGTCCCGTCACACTCGGGCTGCGCTCGGTCAGAACCAGTGCAGGCAGTGTGGGGCGCGGTCGGCGCGGAAGAGGGCGTCGGCGAGGGGGGCCGCGGCCGGGCGATGGGATCGGATGTGGCCGGCGCGTACGAGGGTGCTGGGGGCGGTGCCGCCGAGGTAGACCGAGCCCAGGTCGGTCACGTCCAGGGACAGATCGGGGGCACGGTCCGTCGGGACGCAGTCGGCCTTGCCGTCCCGGACGGTCAGCAGGTAGCGGCCGTGCTCGCCGAGGAACGGGTCGTCGACGTCGAGGACGAGCTCGCCGTCCATGAACCAGCTGCGCGCGGTCAGCGCACGCGGGATGTCCAGCAGGCGTACCCAGAGCCAGTCGGTGTCCTCGCTCACCTGACCGGCGCGGAAGTCCGCGAGCTGCCAGCGCAGCGGGTGCTCGGGCGGGACGTGCTTGAAGACGACCTCACCGACCAGGTCGTGTCCGAGCACGAACCGGGCGAGGGCCGTGAAGACGGCGTCGTCGGTGGCGATGGTCTCGTCGACGGTCAGGGTGTTGGCCTCGCCCAGCGAGTAGCTGGCGTACCCGTCGGGGACGCCGTCGGCGTCACGGTGGACGGCGACGTAGCGCGGCGCCGGCGAGACCGGGGGCTGCCCCGCGCCCAGGGTCCACCAGCGGTGCGGCCGGGACAGCGCGCCGGGCTGTGCGCGGCGGTAGCGGTCGTAGACCTCCTCCAGGATCTCGACGCAGTCGGCACGCCGCAGCAGCTCGATCGAGCCCGAGCCCGTGTCCGTGTCCGAGCCCGTGTCCGAGCCCGGCACCGGAGTGGCGGCCGTTCCACTCGCCCTGGGGACGGCGAGGGCGGCCCGGTGGCGGGGCACCGTCAGCCGCTGTGTGTAGGTCGCCGGTCCGTAGCCGAACCGGCGGTAGATCAGGGCTTCCGAGGCCAGCAGTACGGAGAGGAAGTCACCTCGGGCCCGCAGCTCGGTGAGCTGATGACGCATCATCGCGCTCAGCACGCCCTGGCGTCGATGCGAGGGCAGGACGCCGACGACGCTCACTCCGGCGGCCGGGACGACGATCTCACCGGGCAGGGTGAGCTCGAAGGAGTACGCACCGGCGGTGCCGACAGGCCGCCCGTCCGCCGTCACGGCGAACAGGCTGCGGTCCATTTCGAGCGCCGCCCACCACACCCCGCCGCCGTTGGTCGGCGTTTCCGGGAAGCGCCCGAACGCGGCATGGAGGGTGTCGACGAAGACGTCGAGATCGTCGTCGGTCGTGGGACGGATCTCCATCGCTGCCGCTGCCTCCCTGGGATACCGGCACCACGACCCGTGACCCGTGGTGTCCCGCCACAGTGCAGCGTTCTCCCGTGGCCAGGTCAATCGAATTAGCAGGCTGGCATGATCAATCCGTGACCCCTGAACCTGCGCGGCCGGGCCGCCCTAAGTACGTCCTGTTCGATGTCGACGGCACCTTGATCGACGCGGTGAGCAACCAGCGCCGCGTCTGGGCCACTTGGGCGCAGCGGTACGGACTGGATGCCGATGAGGTTTATCAAGTGGCCCTGCGGACCCGTCCGATGGAGACGTTCGCCCAGGTCGCCGCGGGCCACGATCCGGAGGAATGCCTGGCGCTGCTGCACGCGCTGGAGGACGAGGACGTACGGTCCGGCGTCTACGCGGCGTTCGACGGCGCGGCGGAGCTGCTGCACAGCCTGCCGCCGTCGGCCTGGGCGTTGGTGACCTCGAACTACGAGCACCGGGTACGTGGCCGTTTCCTGCGGACGGGCCTGCCGGTGCCGGAGGTGATCGTGGACGCGGCCGCCGTCGAGGAGGGCAAGCCCTCCCCCGTGCCGTACCTGCGGGCCGCCGCCCGGCTCGGCGCCGCGCCGGGGGACTGCCTGGTCATCGAGGACGCGCCCTCCGGGGTGCGGTCCGGGCTGCGCGCCGGGATGACGGTGTGGGGCGTGAACGCCGACGACGCGGTGGAAGGCGTACACCGCCACTTCGGCACTCTGCGCGAGGCGGTCCCGCACATCCGTCGGTTCGTGTCGGAGCACCACGGGGACCTCACGGCAGGGGCCCCAGAGGCGGCGGACACGTCACGAACCGGCGTGTGAGGATCGCGGGATGAATGATCTACGTGTCCGCCCGGCCGTCGAGGCCGATCTCGCGGGCCTCGTCCGCCTCCGCGACGGCGCGGCCCGCTGGATGCTGGCCCGTGGCATCACCGGGCAGTGGCAGCCGGGGGAGTTGGACGAGGACCACTTCCGCCGGGTCATGGCGCACGGCGAGGTCTGGCTCGCGGAGGACGGCGGGCGTATCGCGGGTGCGTGGGAGCTGTGGTGGGACGACGAGGCGGCCTGGGGTCCGCAGCCGCCCGTCGCCGGCTATGTGCACCGGCTCATGGTGGACCGGGAAGTCGCCGCGCCAGGGACGGGTCGGCTGCTGCTGACGGCCGCGGAACACCGGGTGGCCGAGACGGGCCGCACCCGCGTACGCCTGGACTGCCTGGCCGGCAACGCACCGCTCACCACCAACTACCGCGACGCCGGCTACCGCGTCGTCGGCCACAAGGAGGGCAAGCCTCAACCCGGCGGAGTGCCCAAGTCCTTCACGCTGCTGGAGAAGGCCGACCTGGCCGGCCGCACCGGTCTCCGTCGGTCCAGGTGATCTCGTAGTACTTCAGCCGTTCGTCCTCCGAGGTCAGCTGCATGCCGACGGCCGCCAGGACGTGTTGGGACGCGGTGTTGTCGTGGTCCGTGTCCGCGCGGACGCAGGTGATGCCGCTGGTGCGGGCGAATGTGAGCAGTGCGCGTAGCGCCTCGGAGGCGTAACCCCTGCCTCGCGCCGACGGGATCAGGCCGTAGCCGATCGTGACGCTGCCCGTGTGGTCGGCGGGGCCGTGGAAGCCCAGGCCGCCGATCGCGTGCGCGTCGCTGCGGCGGCGGATCTCATAGGTGCCGAACGGCCGGGGGTCGCCGGTGCTCGCGCAGACGCCCAGGTAGCGCCGGGCTCCCGCCACATCCCCTTCGGCGGGGTATCCGGGCGCCCACCGGGCATCGCTGTCGGGTTCGCCCGCCACCAGCCGTTCCGCCTCGGTGGGGCTCATCGGATGGAGTGTGAGGCGGGGCGTATCGAGATCGTCCATGGCGGTGGGGTACCACGCGGTACGGCGGCGCCGCACTCGGATTGATCGCCTTGATCGCCTTGATCGCCTTTGCGGGCGGGTCAGTCGAAGCGGGCGGCATGTTCCGAGACCCACTGCCGGAACGTCCTGGCCGGGGCCCCGACGATCCGGGGAACCGTGTCGCGGACCATGAGCAGTTCGTCGTTCACGTCGCCGCCCGTCACATCGAGCACCGCGTCCGCGGCTTCCTCCCCCAGGAAGGCGGCCATGCCACGGTGGGCCTCGCCCCTGCTGATCTCGGCGAACGGCACCTTCCGGCCCAGTACGTCCGCGATGACCTCGACCTGCTGCCGGGGCGTGATCCGCTCCGGACCGGTCAGGGCGTACGTCTGCCCCCGGTGGCCCGGCTCGGTGAGTGCCACCCGGGCCACCGAGGCGATGTCCGCGGGGTGGATCGTGGGCAGGCCGACGTCCGCGAAGGGCACCCGGACCGCCTCGCCCGCACGGATCGCATCCGCCCACCACAGGGCGTTCGATGCGAACTGCGTCGGCCGCAGGATCGTCCAGGCCGGACCGCCGCTGTCCTGGAGCATGCGCTCGACCGCCAGGTTCTCCGCGGCCGGGCCCAGGTGCGGATGCGTCTGTACGGTGACGGACGACACCAGCACCACATGGTCCACCCCTGCCTGCCGCGCGGCATCGAGGATCTCGGCGTCCGGGCCGAGCCGCGAGAGCAGGAACAGCGAACTCACCCCGTCCAGCGCCGACTTCAGTGAACCGGACCTCAATGAACCCGACTTCCGTGAAGCCGTCGGGCCGAAGTCGGCCTCGACCGCCTCGACCCCTTCCGGGAACACGGCCCGCGCGGCGTCCCGGGTGAGCCCTCGCAGTGGACCGGCGCCGATCCCATGGAGTTCCTTCAGCAGGGCGCCGCCTATGTTTCCGGTCGCTCCGGTCACGAGAATCATGAGGGGGACGTTAGGACCTCAATCAAACTTGAGGTCAAAGCCCCGACCCGCCGCCCCCCCGTTATGTTTTCCGCGGTCCTGCAAGAGGGCCGCTGGCCTCCGGGCCCGGAATGACTGTTCCCCCCTGTCGAACAGATGACCTGGGGGGTG
>NZ_JBHYJA010000087.1:13128-18143 GCF_042740355.1 Streptomyces sp. NPDC059010 | reverse complement strand
TCGCCTGGTCGGGGTCTGCTCTCGTCGGGGGGGCGGGGGCGCGGCGGGGGCTGTTGGTGGTCGGGGGGGGGCGCGCTGACCCCGGGGGTGTGGGGGGGGGGGGGGGGCCCGCGCGGGGGGGTGTCCGTCCTCGGACCGGCGGCTGGCGTTGGCCTGGAGGGGCTGTTTCTTGACGCCGGCCACTGCGGGCGGACCCCCCCGGCACGCCCCCTTGCCGCCGTACGCAACTGCGGCGCCGCGGGGGTACGCGTCCCGATCGGCCTTGTCAGTCCTCGCCGTAGCGGGGGTCCACCGTCTCCGGGGTGAGGCCGAGCAGCTCGGCGACTTGTTCTACGACCACCTCGTGGACCAGGGCTGCGCGCTCGTCTCTGCCCTTTGTGCGGATCTCCACCGGGCGGCGATAGATGACTACGCGCGCGGGGCGGCCCTCGCGTGCGGGGATCGTGCCGCCCAGGGGGACCGCCTCGTCGTTCCAGGTGCTGCCGTCCAGGCGGGGTACTTCCAGGACCAGGAAATCGATGTCGGCGAGCTGGGGCCAGCGGCGTTCGAGGCGTTCCACGGAGTCCTGGACCAGGTCGGCGAAGGCGTCGGCGCGGCTCGCGGCGAGCGGGACCTGGGGTGGTGCGATCGGGCCGCGCATGCCCCGTCCGTGGCGATCACGACGACGGGGCCCGGGGCCGACGGCACGGGGCGGTACAGGGGTGTCCATCACTGGTGAAGGGTAGTCCTCGTGGCGGGTGCGTGTCCGAGCGGTGGGTCCTGGGCGGGGTGGCGTCCACTGTGCGTACGGCATGTCGGCAGATGACCATTCCAGCCAAGGTTGGGCTCGTTTCTGTATGTCGCCGAGACTGTCGATGTCGAGCTAATTGTCGGGGTTTGTGGTAAGTGATGAGCGGATGTGAGTGCGTTCGGGATCTCGGAATCCGGCTTCCGTGCAGGTCAGCGACGTGGGGCGAAAGGGGCGTGTGGGGTGTTTCACAGCACGACACGGTGGGGTGACCTGGGGGAGAGTCGTCGCGGCCCGCTCAAGAGTGCGGTACCGTCCAACGTCGTGAGCCCTGTACGTCGCTGTTCGCGCACCGCTTGCGGCCGCCCCGCCGTCGCGACGCTGACGTACGTCTACGCCGACTCGACCGCGGTCCTCGGCCCGCTCGCCACCTACGCCGAACCCCACTGCTACGACCTGTGCGCCGAGCACTCCGAGCGCCTCACCGCCCCGCGCGGGTGGGAGGTCGTGCGGTTGCTGGACGGCTCCGCTCCGGCTCGCCCGAGCGGTGATGACCTGGAAGCGCTTGCCAACGCCGTGCGTGAGGCGGCGCGTCCGCAGGAGCGGGCGGCAGGGGCCGGCGGTGGCGGGTCACGTGGCGCCGACCCGATGGAGGTCGCGCGGCGGGGGCATCTGCGGGTGCTGCGGTCGCCCGACAACTGACGGTCGGTCATCTCCCGCTTTGCGGGTGTTTCTCGTGTGCTCGTTTCGTTGAGTGATGCACAGGCATTGACGGCCGGTTGGCGCGGACACGACCATTCCGTATGCCGGAACGAGAAATCGCTTTCCGCATGACGGAATCCGGGGAGGTGCCCGTGTACGTCCAGGAACTGGAGCCCGTAGCCGACTCGCTGGGGCTGTCCGCCCTCGTGGCGGCCCTGCCGCTGGTGATCGTGCTCGTCCTGCTGGGCGGGGTTCGGATGAAGGCGCACCTGGCGGGGCTCATCGGGCTTCTGGCGGCCGTTCTGGTCGCCTGGCTCGCGTACGGCATGCCGCTCGATCAGACGCTCTCCAGCGCCGCCCAGGGGGCCGTCTTCGGGCTCTTCCCCATCCTGTGGATCGTCGTCAACGCGCTCTGGGTGTACCGGATGACCGTCCGGACGCGTCATTTCGACATCCTGCGGCGGTCGTTCGGCCGGCTGTCCGACGATCCGCGGATCCAGGCGCTCGTCGTCGCCTTCTGCTTCGGGGCGTTGCTGGAGGCCCTCGCCGGGTTCGGGGCGCCCGTCGCGATCTGCTCGGTCATGCTGGTGGCACTCGGATTCGAGCCGGTGCGCGCGGCCGTCGTCGCGCTGGTCGCCAACACCGCGCCCGTCGCCTTCGGCGCGATGGGCACGCCCGTGGTGACGCTGGCTCAGGTCACCGGACTTCCGCTGGACGACGTGGCGTCCGTGGTGGGGCGTCAGACGCCCCTGCTGGCGCTGGTCGTGCCGCTCGTGCTCGTCGGCCTGGTGGACGGTCGGCGCGGCTTGCGGGAGACCTGGGTGCCCGCCCTGGTCTGTGGAGTCGCCTTCGCCGTCGCCCAGTTCGCCGCCTCGAACTACGTCTCCGCGCAACTCGCCGACATCGGCGCCGCCTTGGCCGGTGCGGGCGCCCTGGTCGCCGTACCGCACGCGCGTGTGCCCGCCGACGAGGCGGTACGCGCGTCCGTGCTGACCGGCGCGCGGAGCGAGGAGTTGGACGAGGCCGATCCGCGGCGGGAGGTGATGCGGGCCTATGCCCCGTACGGGCTGATCGTGGTGATCTTCTCCATCGCGCAGATCCCGGTGGTCAAGGACTGGCTGGCCGAGGCGACCCAGATGTACGACTGGCCCTTCCTGAACGTCGTGAACGCCGACGGGGAGCCGGTCGGCGGCAATGTCTTCACCTGGCCGATCGTGTCCACCGGCGGCACGCTCGTGCTGCTCGCCGGGGTGTGCACGGCCGTCGTCCTCGGCGTGCACGCGCGCGTGGCCGTCAGGGAATGGGCCGCCACCGTGCACGAGTTGAGGTTCGCGATCCTGACGGTGACGTCCGTGCTCGGGCTCGCCTATGTCATGAACCTCTCCGGACAGGCGGCCACCATCGGCTACTTCGTGGCGGCGGCCGGCGCCGGGCTGGCCTTCCTGTCGCCGGTGCTGGGCTGGTTCGGGGTGGCCGTCTCCGGATCGGACACCTCGGCGAACGCCCTGTTCGGCGCCTTGCAGGTGACGGCGGCGCGGGAGTCGGGGCTGTCGCCGGAACTCCTGGCCGCCGCCAACAGTTCAGGTGGTGTCCTCGGCAAGATGATCTCGCCGCAGAACCTCACCATCGCGTGCGCGGCCGTCGGCCTCGCGGGCCGGGAGGGGGACCTGCTGCGGAAGGTGCTGCCGTGGAGCCTGGGCCTGCTGCTGGTGATGTGCCTGATCGTGGTCGGGCAGAGCTCACCGGTGCTGGACTGGATGCTGCCCTGACGTCAGCGCTGACCTGAGGTTACGGCTCGGGGTCCACTCGGTGGGCACACAGCGCACTGTCAGTGAGGGCGGGTAGTTTGGGGTGACCGATAGGACTTCAGGAGGGTTGGCCGTGGCTGCTGATCTGTCACAGCTCGTGAAGGCGTACGACGTGCGCGGAGTCGTCCCCGACCAGTGGGACGAGTCACTGGCCGAGCTCTTCGGGGCCGCCTTCGTGCAGGTGACCGACGCGAGCGCGATCGTCATCGGGCACGACATGCGCCCTTCGTCACCCGGCCTGTCCCGCGCCTTCGCGCGCGGCGCCGCCGCCCGGGGCGTCGACGTCACCGAGATCGGTCTGTGCTCCACCGACCAGCTGTACTACGCCTCCGGCGCGCTGAACCTGCCGGGTGCGATGTTCACCGCCTCGCACAACCCGGCCCAGTACAACGGCATCAAGATGTGCCGTGCGGGCGCCGCCCCGGTCGGCCAGGACACCGGCCTCGCCGACATCCGCGAACTGGTCGAGCGCTGGAGCGAGTCGGGCGCCCCCGAGCCCGCCGCGACGCCGGGAACGATCACCCAGCGGGAGACGCTGGAGGACTACGCGGCCTACCTCCGCTCCCTCGTCGACCTGACCTCCATCCGCCCCCTGAAGGTCGTCGTCGACGCGGGCAACGGCATGGGCGGCCACACGGTCCCGACCGTGTTCGGCGGCCTCCCGCTCGACGTTGTCCCGATGTACTTCGAGCTGGACGGCACCTTCCCGAACCACGAGGCCAACCCCCTGGACCCGGCGAACATCGTGGACCTGCAGAAGCGGGTGCGCGAGGAGTCCGCCGACCTCGGCATCGCCTTCGACGGCGACGCCGACCGCTGCTTCGTCGTCGACGAGCACGGCGGCCCCGTCTCCCCGTCCGCCATCACCGCCCTGGTCGCCTCGCGCGAGCTGGCCAAGCACGGCGGCAAGGGCACGATCATCCACAACCTGATCACGTCCTGGTCGGTCCCGGAGGTCGTCAAGGAGAACGGCGGCACCCCCGTCCGCACCCGCGTCGGCCACTCCTTCATCAAGGCCGAGATGGCCAAGACCGGCGCCATCTTCGGCGGCGAACACTCCGCCCACTACTACTTCAAGGACTTCTGGAACGCCGACACCGGCATGCTGGCCGCCCTGCACGTCCTGGCGGCGCTGGGTGGCCAGGAGGGCCCCCTCTCCGGCCTGGTCGCCCAGTACGACCGCTACACCGGCTCCGGCGAGATCAACTCCACGGTCGCCGACCAGACGGGCCGCCTCGCCGCCATCAAGGCCACGTACGAGGCCCGCGAGGGCGTGGAACTCGACGAGCTCGATGGCCTGACGGTCACCTCCGCCGACTGGTGGTTCAACGTCCGCCCGTCCAACACGGAACCACTGCTCCGCCTGAACGCGGAGGCCCGGGACGAGGCGACGATGGCGAAGGTGCGGGACGAGGTGCTGGGGATCATCAGAGGCTGAGGCTGAGGCTGAGGCGGTGGGGTGGGGAGGGCAGGGAGGGGCGAGGTGGGCACGGTGCCGTTGGCTGTTCTCAACGCCGGCCCGCTTCGCTTCCTTCAGCCCGTCCGACGCCCGAGAGCAGGCCCGCACCATCCCGAGCCCCCACCCACCCGGAGGGGGCTGCATCCTCCAAAGCGGGCCAGCTGCGTTTCTTTCAACCCGTCCGGCGTTTGAGGACAAGGCCCGTTCAGGGCCGATGCGGGGGTCTGGGGGCGGCAGCCCCCAGAAAGCCCCCGGGGAGAAAGGGCCCGCCCCCGCGGGGTTTGGGACGGGTTGGGGGGGGGGGGGGGCTCACCGAGCA
>NZ_JBHYJA010000087.1:3484-13118 GCF_042740355.1 Streptomyces sp. NPDC059010 | reverse complement strand
ATCCCTTTTTGATCGGTGTGTGGTGGGCTGGGTTTTGTGTATACGAGACCGCCCCAGAAGGCCCCGGGGTCGAAGGGGCAGCGCCCCTGGAGGATGGGACGGGTAGGGGCGGCGGGGGCGAAACCCTCCCACCCGCACCCCACCCGCACCCCACCCGCACCCCACCCGCACCCCTCCCGCCCAACCCCGGCACCCCGCCCCCACCGGCGGTACGCTGACCAGGCACATCCGCACACCCGCACGTACCGCACCCACCCGCCCCAGAAGGGACCCGTCATGCCGCTGGAAGCCGGCCTCCTGGAGATCCTCGCCTGCCCGGCCTGCCACGCTCCCCTCAAGGAGCAGGACGCCGAACTGATCTGCACCGGCCAGGACTGCGGCCTGGCGTACCCCGTCCGCGACGGCATCCCCGTCCTGCTCGTCGACGAGGCCCGCCGCCCCGCGTAACGCACCGCCACGGTCACGGCACCGGCGTAACGACGCCAGGGCCGCGACCGCGGTAAGGCGACCGGTGCAGGGCGACGGCGTAAGGCGCCCGGCATCCCCGGCGTCGGCCGCCGCTCGGCCACCGGTTCAAGGCGACCGGATACCAGCTCAAGGCGAGCGGCGACTGGGCACCGGCTCAAGGCGACCGACCGCCCCAAGCCGCCCCGCCCACAACCGCAAGGCCCCACAGCCCGGCGAACACACCCCGCAAAACACCCGCATCACCGCACCCCACCCCACCAGACCCGCCCCCACCCGCCCCGGCGACCGGAGGCTGCCGCCCATGCTCGACGAATCGCTGCTCGACACGCCGGAGGCGCTCGCCGAGGCCGACCACCGCGCCCTGCTCCGCGGCGCGGCCGAAGCCGGCGCCCGTGTCCGCACCGCAGCCCGCCACGCCGTAGAAGCCGGCGTCCACGACCTCAAACCCGACGGCCGCCCCCGCGCCATCCTCATCGCGGGCCCCGGAGCCGCCGCCAGCTGCGTGGCCGACCTCCTCGGCACGCTCGCCGGCGCCACCAGCCCCGTAACCCGACTGGCCCCCTCGGGCGTCGCCCCCGCCGCAGGCGCCCTGCGCTGGGAGCTGCCCGGCTGGGCCGGCTCCGTGGACCTGCTGCTGATCACCACGCCGGACGGCACCGAACCCGGCCTGTCCATGCTCGCCGAGCAGGCCTACCGCCGCGGCTGCACGGTCGTCGCCGTGGCCCCCGCCCGCACCCCGCTCACCGAAGCGGTGCACGGCAACCACGGCCTCTTCGTGCAGATGGCGACCGCCCCGTACGAGGAGGACGAACCCCTCGCCGCCTCCGCCCCCGGGGTCCTGTGGGCGCTGCTCACCCCGCTCCTGGCGCTCCTCGACCGCACCGGCATGCTCACGGCCCCACCCGACGCGTTGGAGAAGGTCGCCGACCGCCTCGACCACATCGCCGAACGCTGCGGGCCCGCCATCGCGACCTACAGCAACCCTGCCAAGACCCTGGCCGCCGAACTCGCCGACGCGCTCCCACTGGTCTGGACGGAGGGCGTGTCCGCCGGCCCGGCAGGCCGCCGCTTCGCCGCCGCGCTCGCCGAGCTCTCCGGCCACCCCTCCCTCGTCGCCGAACTGCCCGAGGCGCTCGCCTCGCACAGCGCCCTGCTGGCCGGCCGGCTCGCGGCGAGCGCCGACCCCGACGACTTCTTCCGCGACCGGGTCGAGGAGACACCCGCGCTGCACGCGCGCGTGGTGCTGCTGCGCGACCGCCCGATGGCCGGCCTCACCGCCGCGCCGTCCGCCCGCGACCTGGCCCTGAGCCACGACACACCCATCAGCGAACTGGAGCCGGAGCCCGGCGACGAACTCGAAACCCTCGCGGAACTGATCGCCATCACGGATTTCGCCGCCGTTTACCTTGCGCTCGCCTCGGGAGCCTGATCTATCCCAGGACGCCTTGACAGCCGTACGCCCAAGGAACCGGCAGCCGTACGCACGGCGAACTCGCGTCCTCCCCAACGAGACCGCACCGCACGGACCGCACGGACCGCACCGCACGGACCGCGCAGCACGGACAGAGAGCAGGCAGAGACCCGCATGGACCGCCTCGACAACACCATCCGCCCCTACGCCTGGGGTTCCACCACCGCGATTCCGCAGCTCCTCGGCGTCGAGCCGACCGGCGAACCGCAGGCGGAGATGTGGATGGGCGCCCACCCGGGCGCACCCTCGCGCACCGCGCGCGGGACGCTCGTCGAGGTCATCGATGCCGACCCGGAGCGCGAGTTGGGCGCCACGGCCGTCGCGAAGTTCGGCCCCCGCCTGCCGTTCCTGCTGAAGATCCTCGCCGCCGGAGCCCCGCTCTCCCTCCAGGTGCACCCCAACCTGGCGCAGGCGAAGGAGGGTTACGAGGACGAGGAGCGCCGCGGCATCCCCGTGGCCGCCGGTCACCGTAACTACAAGGACGCCAACCACAAGCCCGAACTGATCTGCGCGCTCACCGAGTTCGACGGCCTGTGCGGCTTCCGCGCCCCCCTCCGGGCCGCCGACCTGCTGGACGGCCTCGGCGTCGACTCCCTCAAGCCGTACGTCGACCTCCTGCACGCCCACCCCGAGGACGCGGCCCTGCGCGAGGTGCTCACCGCGATCCTCACCGCCGACCCGGACGACATGGCCGACACCGTCGCCGATGCCGCGGCCGCCTGCTCCCGCCTCGGCGGCGACTACGCCCCGTACGCCGACATCGCCCACCACTACCCCGGCGACCCCGGCGTCATCGCCGCCATGCTCCTCAACCACGTCCGACTGCAGCCCGGCGAGGCCCTGTTCCTCGGCGCCGGCATCCCGCACGCCTACCTCAACGGCCTCGGCGTGGAGATCATGGCCAACTCCGACAACGTCCTGCGCTGCGGCCTGACCCCCAAGCACGTCGACGTCCCCGAACTCCTGCGCATCGTCCGCTTCGAGGCGGGCGACGCGGGAGTACTGCGCCCGGAGGCCGCCCCGGACGGCGAGGAGGTCTACGAGACCCCGATAGACGAGTTCCGCCTGTCCCGGTACGTCCTCCCGGAGGGCACCGTCGCCCACGACCTCACGCGCGCGACCCCGCAGATCCTGCTCTGCACGGCGGGTTCCGTCCGCACCGGGGAGCACGAGCTGACGCCGGGCCGGTCCGTCTTCGTACCGGCGGGCGAAAAGGCCGAAGTGTCCGGTGCCGGTACGGTCTTCCGGGCCACGGTCGTCGCCTGACCGAGGCCGTCCAACGACCCGGCGCACCATTGTCGGACCGGGCTGCAACAATGGCCCACCGGCAAAGGAAGGGCAAAGCCGTCGGGGGCGCACGCTCCCCTCGACGATGCCCCGGACGGCGCACCGGCGTACGTACGAAGGTCACGCAGGCCACGAGGGCTCCGAAGGCCACGAAGGTCGCGCAGGCCACGAAGGCTCCGAAGGCGAAGGGACAACGCGACACATGAGCGCGTCAGGCGGTACCAAGGCGATCGTGGCGGCACTCGCCGCCAACCTCGCGATCGCTGCATCGAAATTCGTGGCGTTCGCGTTCAGCGGTTCGTCGTCGATGCTCGCCGAGGGTGTGCACTCGCTCGCCGACTCGGGCAACCAGGCCCTGCTGTTGGTCGGCGGCAAGAAGGCCCAGCGCGAGGCGACCCCGCAGCACCCCTTCGGCTACGGCCGCGAGCGCTACATCTACGCCTTCCTCGTCTCGATCATCCTGTTCTCGGTCGGCGGCATGTTCGCCCTCTACGAGGGCTACGAGAAGATCAAGCACCCGCACGAGATCGAGCACTGGTACTGGCCGGTCGGCGTGCTGGTCTTCGCGATCATCGCCGAGGCGTTCTCCTTCCGGACCGCCATAAAGGAATCGAACGTCCTGCGGGGCCAGAAGTCCTGGACGGAGTTCATCCGCCACGCCAAGGCCCCCGAGCTGCCCGTGGTCCTGCTGGAGGACTTCGGCGCGCTGGTCGGCCTGGTCCTCGCCCTGGGCGGCGTCGGCCTGGCCCTGATCACCGGCGACGGCGTCTGGGACGGCATCGGCACCGTCTGCATCGGCATCCTGCTCGTCCTGATCGCCGTCGTTCTGGCCGTCGAGACCAAGTCGCTGCTGCTCGGCGAGGCCGCGGGCGTCGAGGAGGTCACGAAGATCGAGGCCGCCATCGTCGACGGCGACACCGTCCCCCGCATCATCCACATGCGCACGCTGCACCTCGGCCCCGAGGAACTCCTGGTCGCCGCCAAGATCGCCGTCCGGCACGAGGACACCGCCGCCGAGGTCGCCACCGCCATCAACGCCGCCGAGGCCCGTATCCGCGAGGCCGTCCCGATCGCCCGCGTCATCTACCTCGAACCCGACATCTACAGCGAGGCCGAGGCCGCCAAGGGCGCCGACCGCGAGGCGACCCCCGGTGGACCGGCCCAGCACAGCACCGACCACTGATTCCGGTACGGCAGCCGCCTGCCCGGCAATCTGCCTGCGCGGCCACTCGGCCGTACGACGACGGGGGCCCGCCGAGCCGATCGGCGGGCCCCCGTCGTACATCCCCTCGCGGACCGTCAGAAATGCTGGGGCCACAGAGCGACCTGCGCCGCCGGCCGCCGACGAATACTCCCCGCCGTGATCCCTAGGACGAGCCCGACGAGCGCGAGGAGAAGCCCGAGCAACGTGGCCGCGGCGAGCAGCATCGGCACCGCGTAGCTGTCGGTCACCCGGCCCATGACCGCACCGGCGGGCACGGTCCCGCCGTGGTCCTCGGCGAACTCACGGGAGTCGCGCGAGTTCTGCCGATGGTCGCCGAGCAGGAACAGCCGCCCATCCGGCACCGTCACGTCGTACGCGCGGTGCAACCCGTCGCCGACGCCGTCCTTCACATACGGCTCCCGAAGCGGCTTCCCGTTCAGGGTGAGCCGATCCCGTGCCGTGTTCATGCCTTCGCAGCAGACGATGCGGTCGCCGCCCACGCCGATGACGCGCTGCATGACGACCGCGTCCTGGTAACGCTCCGGCACCGTGTACAGCACCACATCGCCGCGCCCCACCTCCCCCGCGCCGACCCGCTCGGCGACGATCCGGTCGCCGACGTCGTACGTGGGCCGCATGCTCTCGCTCGACACGCTGGACAGCACATAGTCCGTCCGCAGCCACAGCACGGACCCGATCACCAGCGCCAGCCCCAGTGGCCCCATCACCCACGCCGCCACCGCGAGTCTTCGTCCCTGCTCCATCAGCGCTTCCTCCCCACGCGGAACGTCCGCGGCGGCAGAGGGTAGCGCCCCTGCGTGAAGCGCCCGCGCGGGCCCACGGCACGACGGCCGCGGGCCCGCACTTCGGCTACCGCCTCTCGCTCGGGTGGCAGTTCCACGCTGCTGAACCGCCACCCATTCCGGCTACCGGATCTCGCTCAGCACACCGAGCACCGCGGCTCCGTCCCCGGCCGCGAGCAGCCGCTCCCGGAACCCCGGGTCCACCAACTTCCGCGACAGCAGCGCCAGAATCCGCAGATGCTCGTCACCCGCGGCCGCCTCCGGTACGGCGATCATGAACACCAGCCTCGCCTTCGTACCGTCCAGCGAGCCCCACTCGACGCCCTCCGAGGACCGCGCGAAACCGACGACAGGCGCGCTGACCGCATCCGTCTTGGCATGCGGAATCGCGATCTCCTCACCGAGCCCGGTTGTCCCCTGCGCCTCCCGCCGCAACGCGGTCGCCACCAACTCGCCCACGTCCGCGACCTTCCCGGTACGCGCCAGCAACTCGGCCATCTCCTGAATCGCGGCCTCCTTGTCGGCCGCACCGAGCTCAACCTCCACGGTCTCCTCGGTGAGGTAACCGGACAGAACCTCGACCGAGCCACCACCGGCATCCGCCACGTCGCCCGCCTCGGCCTCACCCGCAGCCGTGTCCGCTTCACCCACGGCAGCCTCCGATACAGAACCCTCCGATACGGCAGCCTCCGACTCGGGTACGACCCGCTGGGCTACGACGTCACCGGCCCCCGGCACGACACCGACGGCACCAGCCCCGGCCACTCCGACGCCGGCTCCCACCAGCACAGGCTCGGCCCCGGCCACACCCGCGCCGACGACCGTCTCTCCGCGCCGCCTGCGCTCGCCCAGGTCGACGAGGGCGACCGTCGTCAACGCGGTGATGGCCGACCCGATCACCACGGCCACGAAGAACATCGGCACGCCGCTCACCGCACCCAGCACGGCCACGATCGGCCCGCCGTGCGGCACCGCGTCCTCGACACCGGCGACCCCGGCGAGGGCACCGGCCACCGCGCCGCCCAGCATGTTGGCGGGGATGACCTGGGCGGGCCGTGCCGCGGCGAACGGGATCGCGCCCTCGGAGATGCCGAAGCAGCCCATGAACAGCGAGGCGAGCCCGGTCTCCCGCTCCTGCTCGGTGTACAGCCGCTTCCGGATCAGCGTGGCCAGGCCCTGACCGAGCGGCATGACCGGGATCGCCGCCGCGCACATGCCCATGACCGTCTGGTTGCCGGTCGCGATGAGCCCGGCGCCGAACAGGAACGCCGTCTTGTTGACCGGCCCGCCCATGTCGAACGCGATCATGAGCCCCAGAATCGCCCCGAGCAGGATCGCGCTCGTGCCGGTCATCCCGCTGAGCCAGCTGGTCAGATGCTCGAACACCCAGGAGATCGGCTTGCCGAGCACGTAGATGAAGAACAGCCCGAGCACCGTCGTCGCCACGATCGGGATCACGATGATCGGCATGATCGGCTGCACGAACCTCGGGACCTTGACCTTCTTGATCCACAACACCAGATACCCGGCGAGGAACCCCGTCACGATCGCCCCGATGAACCCGGCGCCCGCCTTGGAGTCGTACAGCTCACCGGTATTGGCTATCCAGCCACCGATCATGCCGGGCACGAGGGCGGGCCTGTCCCCGATGGCATACGCGATGTACCCGGACAGGATCGGCACCATCAGCGTGAAGCCGATGACACCGATGTTGTTCACGTCCATCCAGAAGGAGTCCTTCGGGATGACCAGGCCGCCGGACGGGTCGGTGTGCCCGCCGAGCGAGAGCGAGATCGCGATCAGCAGCCCGCCGACCACGACGAACGGGATCATGTAACTGACTCCGTTCATCAGCGCCTTGTACCCGACGCTGCGTTGCTTGCCGCCGCCGGCCGTGGGGGCCGTGGGGGCGCCCCCTGCCGTGTGCACGGGCGCCGACAGCACCTGCTCGATCAGCCGCTCGGGGTGGCGAATGCCCTCCGCCACCCCGACGGTGAGGACCCGCTTGCCCGCGAAACGGCTCAGATCCACGTCCTTGTCCGCGGCGACGATGATGCCGTCCGCGTGATTGACATCGTTGTCATCGAGGACGTTTTCAGCCCCGATGGATCCCTGGGTCTCCACCTTCATGTCGATACCGCGGCTCTCGGCGGCCTGCGCGAGTTTCTCCGCCGCCATATAGGTGTGCGCGATGCCGGTCGGGCACGCGGTCACCGCGAGCAGCTTCAACCGCTTGCGCTCGCCACCGTCGCTGCCCGTGGGGGGAGGGCCGGCCGGACTGGTCACATCGATCTCCTAACGCCTTTGTCATGCGGAACCGTCGTCCCGGACGCCCCGCAAGATCGACCAGATGTTCCGATCTCCCGGGCATCCTGCACCACCCGGCCGCCGACTCATAGGCCCGAAGATTCCCGTTCATCCCGCTTCACCACCTCCTGTCGACCGTTCGTTGGTGTCCTGTTATCGCTCCCGCCCATCACGCCCACACCCGACAGCCACCTCACCGCCCGCCGACACGACACCTTCCGCCGCCCGCAGTGGGCGGCGGAGGCACTGCATCCAGCCACCTTCCGCCGCTGCTCACGCCCCCGCCCTCCCGCCCCGAACCCCCTGAAGGCGCGATCTGTTCGCAGGCGGACTGGGGACGGCCGGACCTCCCGGTGTAGCTTGGGTCAGAGCCAGACGTCGCTGCTGATGGCGGTCGGGCGGTCCCGACATGGACCGACCGAGGGAGAGAGGGCCTCCGACGGACTGCGCTGCGCGTACGCGGGCATGCCTGTGTCCTCTTCGGGCACCCCGGTGTCCGCCGCCGCGCAGACCAGCCGTACCCACCCTCGACCCAACCCCGAGGAGCAGCTCGCAATGACGACTGTCGAGAACCGACAGGACTTCAAGGTCGCCGACCTCTCCCTGGCCGAGTTCGGCCGCAAGGAGATCACCCTCGCCGAGCACGAGATGCCCGGCCTGATGGCGATCCGCAAGGAGTACGCCGAGACCCAGCCGCTGGCCGGCGCCCGCGTCACCGGCTCCCTGCACATGACCGTGCAGACCGCCGTCCTCATCGAGACCCTGGTCGCCCTGGGCGCCGAGGTCCGCTGGGCGTCCTGCAACATCTTCTCCACCCAGGACCACGCCGCCGCCGCCATCGCCGTCGGCCCGAACGGCACGCCCGAGAACCCGCAGGGCATCCCGGTCTTCGCCTGGAAGGGCGAGACCCTGGAGGAGTACTGGTGGTGCACGGAGCAGGCCCTGACCTGGCCGAACACCCCCACCGGCGGCCCGAACATGATCCTGGACGACGGCGGTGACGCCACCCTCCTCGTCCACAAGGGCGTCGAGTACGAGAAGGACGGCAAGGTCCCCTCCGTCGACACCGCCGAGTCCGACGAGCACCGCGTCATCCTCGAACTCCTGCACCGCACCATCACGGACGGCTCGCAGAAGTGGACCCAGCTGGCGTCCGAGATCCGCGGCGTCACCGAGGAGACCACGACCGGCGTCCACCGCCTGTACGAGATGCAGCGCGACGGCGTCCTCCTGTTCCCGGCGATCAACGTGAACGACGCCGTCACCAAGTCGAAGTTCGACAACAAGTACGGCTGCCGCCACTCGCTCATCGACGGCATCAACCGAGCCACCGACGTCCTGATCGGCGGCAAGACCGCGGTCGTCTGCGGCTACGGCGACGTGGGCAAGGGCTGCGCGGAGTCCCTGCGCGGGCAGGGCGCCCGCGTGATCATCACCGAGATCGACCCGATCTGCGCCCTCCAGGCGGCGATGGACGGCTACCAGGTCACGACCCTGGACGAGGTCGTCGACAAGGCCGACATCTTCATCACCACGACCGGCAACAAGGACATCATCCTTGCCTCGGACATGGCCAAGATGAAGCACCAGGCGATCGTCGGCAACATCGGCCACTTCGACAACGAGATCGACATGGCCGGCCTCGCGAAGATCCCGGGCATCGTCAAGGACGAGGTCAAGCCGCAGGTCCACACCTGGACCTTCTCCGACGGCAAGGTGCTCATCGTGCTGTCCGAGGGCCGCCTGCTGAACCTGGGCAACGCCACCGGCCACCCGTCGTTCGTGATGTCCAACTCCTTCGCGGACCAGACGCTGGCCCAGATCGAGCTGTTCACCAAGCCCGACGCCTACCCGACCGGTGTGTACACGCTGCCCAAGCACCTGGACGAGAAGGTCGCCCGCCTCCACCTGGACGCGCTCGGCGTGAAGCTGACGACGCTGCGCCCCGAGCAGGCCGCGTACATCGGCGTCGAGGTCGAGGGCCCGTTCAAGCCGGACCACTACCGCTACTGAGCCGAGCCGCCGCCTGGCCGAGGTGTAGCCGGGCGGCGCCGCTTGAGCCGGGTTGCCGGACGACGGAGTTCGCCCGGCAAC
>NZ_JBHYJA010000087.1:0-3474 GCF_042740355.1 Streptomyces sp. NPDC059010 | reverse complement strand
CACACCCCCTCTCCGCCCGCGCGCCGCGGGGGGGGGGGGGTCGCGGGGGGCGCCGCTCTTGGGGCGGGGTGCCGGCCCCCGGGCGGCCCCCCCCCCCCCTCCGGCGAGCGCGGTCCGCACGGCACTCCCGGCGAGCGCGCCCGTGCACTGACACGCTCCTCAGCAGCAGAACCTCCGAGGCAGGCCCCCGCACCCCCGTGCCGGGGGCCTGCCCCTTCGGCCCGTGCGGCCACTCTGACCCGTATGGCCGAACCAGCCCGTCAAGCCCCAGGACCCCGATGCCCCGCGGCCGCTATTCGCTCCATGATCCGCACGATCACACCGCCCTCGCAGAAGAGCATTTCCGCTGCGCCCCCGGCCCTTCCGGCTGGCGCTACGTCTCCCAGCTGACCACCCCCGAGGGCGAGCACAGCGGCTCCGTCGACCTCGCCCTGGACGAACTCGGCCGCCCCATCCGTCTCGAACTCCATGCCGGTGGCTGGCAGGTACGCGGCGCAGCCCTCGACGGCGTCACCTGGGTCCGTACCGACCCCACCGGGGCTCACGCCACAGAAGGCAATGTGCGCGCCCACGCCTTCACCGGCACGTCCCCCGCGTTCCTCATTGCCACCGCTCGTCTCCTACGCCTCACCCCTTCCGCCTCGGCAACCCGCGTCCGCCTCGTGGCCTTCACGGATCCGGTCCTCGCCCCCCGCACCGTGGACCAGTCCTGGGCCTTGGTGAACAGAGAAACACACGCCACTGACAACGCCCCCCTGACCGTGGACGAGTACCAGGTCACAGCCCTGGACACAGGCGAGCAGCACGCCGTACACATCGCAGGCGACGTGGTGCTCGCGGCCCCCGGCATCGAACTGGAAGACCTGGAGTCACCACCGTCCACGTTCGCCTGAGCGAGGCCGGGCAGGCGGAAGGGCCCGGAGAAGGGCGGCCTGGGATCGGGTGGTTGGGGAGCGCGGCGAGCTGAGGCGGCTACGCCGGCGGAACGAACCCGGTGGCGGGCCGGTCGGCCGACCTCGCGTCCTGCGACGCCGGAGTCTGCGGTACAGGGCTCTGAGACGCGGAGGAACGATCCTCTTCCGCCCCGACCGCGGGCTGACCGTGAATCGGAGCACCCCCAACGCCGTACACGCCCGACGCAGGCGGCACAGCCGCGGGCGGCACGACCGGCGGGCCGTACGCACCGCCGAGACCGGCAGGCGCCCCGCTCTCCCCCGGCCCATGACCGAAGGCGCGCCGCGCCTCCCGAGCCTGCCGTTCGTGCAGCACCGCCGCCAGATACGCGGCCGGCGGCACGCCCTGCAGCGCCGGAGTACCCGTGCGCGCCGCGAGGTCGGTCGCGAGCCGTTCCGCCATGCCCTGGCCGACCTGGGGGTCGAGCTGCTGCATCCGCGTCAGGTACTGGCGAATGGCAAGCCACAGGTCATCGGGAACCGCAGACAGGTCAAGCCCCGAAAACCGGCCGGCCAGCCACGGCGGGGGCGGCGGAACAAAGCCCGTCCGTGCGAGGGGCACCCGCTCCCGTACGACGAGAGTGCCGGCGAACACGTCACCGAGCCGCCGCCCGCGCGCGGACACCAGCGAAGCGATCACGGCGACGACGCCGAGCGTCATCAGAATCTCGATCACACCGATGAGACCCCGCACCAGTGCGTGCCGGAACCGAATGGGTCCGCCGTCGTCGCGCACGACGCGCAGCCCGCATGCCAACTTCCCCAGCGAACGCCCATGGCTGAGCGTCTCGACCGCGATCGGCCCGCCGACCAGCACCAGGACGAACAGCGCGATGGACAGCGCGGTCTGCGCCGCCTCGTCCAGGGAAGCGGTGGCAGCCACCACGCCGATCGTCGCGACGATATAGGCGATCACGGCCACAGCCAGATCGAGCAGCACGGCCAGCGCCCTGCTGGGCAGCTTCGCGGGGCGCAACTCCAGCGCCACCGCCTCGCCCGTGACCAGCTCACTCACGCCGTCCGTCCTTCCCCTGACCTGCCCGTGGAATGGCCAGTCTGCCAAGCTGAGGGCGCATCGCGCCGCAGTACGACAAGCTGACACCTTCGACGAGTCGCCGACGAACAGCCGAGGAGCAGAAAACCAGATGGACCTCGACGTCTTCGTCACCGCCCACCGAGCCGAGTGGGACCGGCTCGACGCCCTGCTCGGGCGCCAGCGCCGACTCACCGGAGCCGAGACCGACGAACTCGTCACCCTCTACCAGCGCACCGCCACCCACCTCTCGCTGATCCAGTCCAGCGCCCCCGACCCCCAGCTGACGGGCCGACTCAGCCAATTGGTGGCACGCGCGCGTAGTGCCGTGACAGGCACCCGACGCGCCTCCTGGCGTGATGTCACCCGCTTCCTCACCCACGGTTTCCCGGCCGCGGTCTACCGATCACGGCACTGGTGGGTCCCCACGGCACTCCTGTCCACCCTCGTCGCGATCCTCCTGGGCTGGTGGATCGCCACCCACCCGGAAGTGCAGGCGACCATCGCCGCGCCCAACGAACTGCGCGAGTTGACCCGCCCCGGTGGCCAGTACGAGACGTACTACTCCAGCCACCCCGCAGCGTCCTTCGCGGCCCAGGTCTGGACGAACAACGCGTGGGCCGCCGCTCTCTGCCTGATCCTGGGTGTCTTTCTCGGCCTCCCGGTGCTCTGGATCCTCTTCCAGAACATGCTCAACCTCGGCGCCGGCTTCGGCCTGATGTCCTCGGCAGGACGCCTGGACACCTTCCTCGGCCTCGTCCTGCCCCACGGCCTCCTCGAACTGACAGCGGTCTTCGTCGCCGCCGGCACAGGCCTACGCCTTGGCTGGACCCTCATCGACCCGGGCCCCCGTACCCGACGCTCAGCCCTCGCCGAGGAAGGCCGAGCCGCGATAGGCATGGCGATAGGCCTCGCCCTGGTCCTCTTCGTCTCCGGCGCCATCGAAGGCTTCGTCACCCCGTCGGGCCTGCCCACGTGGGCCCGCATCACCATCGGCGTCATAGCCGAGCTGGCTTTCCTCGCATACGTCTACGTCCTCGGTGGCCGTGCCGCCCGCACCGGAGAGACGGGCGACGTCGAGGCGGCCGAGCGCAGCGCTGCCGTTCCGACGGCGGCCTGATGTGCGGATGCCCGCGCTGAGCTGCTAGTCTCCTCTTCGCCCCACAAGAACCGTTGACACGGAGCGAGTGGGGAGGTAGATTCGAACAGTTGCCTGGAAGTGGATGTAGTCCCGCCGGGCAGAGTGAGCATCTAGCTGCTTCAGTGGAACATCGATTCCCGAGAAGCCCCTCCCGATGATTCGGAAATGAGTGGCTGGTCAGTCCGGCCCGAAACTTCTGATAAAGTCGGAACCGCCGGAAAGGGAAACGCGAGAGCGGGAACCTGGAAAGCGCCGAGGAAATCGGATCGGAAAAGGATCTGATAGAGTCGGAAACGCAAGACCGAAGGGAAGCGCCCGGAGGAAAGCCCGAGAGGGTGAGTACAAAG
>NZ_JBHYJA010000086.1:0-20580 GCF_042740355.1 Streptomyces sp. NPDC059010 | reverse complement strand
ACCTAGTCTTTCTGGTCGGGGTTTCACTTGGCCTCCGCCGTCTGGTGGCTTGACGTGGCGTGGGGGGTGCGAGTTAAGTGCCCGCCGTCACCTGTTTGCAAGGCACCAGGCCTCGCAGCCGGGTCCGGCGCGAACGACAACCCCCTACTCGGCCTCCTCCAGGCGGAAGCCGACCTTCATCGTCACCTGCCAGTGCGCGATCTCCCCGCTGTCGAGCTGGCCGCGCACCTCGGTCACCTCGAACCAGTCCAGGTTGCGCAGGGTCTGCGAGGCCCGGGTGATGCCGTTGCGGATGGCCTGGTCCACGCCCTCGGGCGAGGTGCCGACGATGTCCGTGACCCGATAGGTGTGGTTCGTCATGAGGGTGCTCCTCTCCCGTGACCGATCCATGGCGGATCCGTCACACGTCACTCCACCGTGCCCCAAGGCGGGGCATCGCGCGAGCCGTCGGTCACCGGGCCACGCTCAGTGACAGCGCGAAGCGCTCCTCACTGTCCGTCCACCAGTGCGCCAGCTCCAGTCCGGCCGCCGCCAGTTCCGCGCGCACACCGTCGCGCCGGAACTTCGCCGACACCTCGGTGCGCATCTCCTCGCCCGCCGCGAATTCCACGACGAGGTCGAGCGCGGGCACCTTCACCGTCTGGGCGACACGCGAACGCAGCCGCATCTCGATCCACTCGGTGCGCGGGTCCCAGCGCGCCACATGGTCGAATTCGCCGGGATCGAAGTCGGCGCCCAACTCGCGGTTGATCACGGTCAGGACGTTCTTGTTGAACGCGGCCGTCACCCCGGCCGCGTCGTCGTACGCCTGGACCAGGACCTTCTCGTCCTTGACCAGGTCGGTGCCGAGCAGCAGCGCGTCACCGGGGTGGAGCAGACCGCGCACCGAGGCGAGGAACGCGGCGCGCTCGGCCGGCAGCAGGTTGCCGATCGTGCCGCCGAGGAACGCCACCAGCCGCGGCCCCGGCGTGTCCGGCAGGGTCAGCCCGCCCGTGAAGTCGGCGATCAGCGCGTGCACGTCCAGCCCGGGCCGCTCCTCGACGAGGGCCTGCCCGGCCTGCGTGAGCGCGCTCTCGCTGACGTCGACGGGTACGTAGGTGTGCAGCCCGGTCAGGGCGTCGATCACGTACCGCGTCTTCTCCGAGGAGCCGGAGCCCAGCTCGACAAGGGTCCGGGCGCCGGTGACGGCGGCGATCTCACCGGCCCGGCCGACGAGGATTTCGCGCTCGGCCCGCGTCGGGTAGTACTCCGGCAACTCGGTGATCTGCTCGAAGAGTTCGCTGCCCTGCGCGTCGTAGAACCACTTCGGCGGCAGCGTCTTGGGTGAGCTCGTCAGGCCCTTGAGGACATCGGCGCGCAGTGCGGCGTCGGTGGCGTCCTCGGGCAGGGTGCGGGTCAGCAGGAACGGACTCACGTGCTGGGCTCCTTGGAGGGTTCGGGTGCCAGGGCCTCGCTCGGTTCCTTGAGCGGGGTGAGCAGTACGTCGGTGCGGCTCGCCGCCAGGAGGGTGCGGTCGGGGACCTCCTGCCAGTGCGGATCGTCGTCGTAGGGCTCGGAGGCCACGACGGTTCCGCCGCCGGGCCGGGTCAGGTACCAGAGGGTGTCGCCCCAGGCCGTCGCGGTGATGCTCTCGCCGTTGGTGAGCAGCAGGTTCAGCCGCGATCCCGGGGCCGCCGCGGCGACCTCCACGACCGTGTCGGCCAGCGCCTGCCCCTCGTCGTCACCGCCGCGCAGCCGGGCCAGGACCAGCGCCCACACGAACGCCGAGTCGTTGCGGGCCTCCAGCGACAGCAGGTCCTCGGCCGGCAGGCCCGGCGCGAGCGGAGTGAGCGAGCCCGGCCAGCCCTTCACCGCGCCGTTGTGGCTGAACAGCCAGGGGCCCGCGGCGAACGGCGCCGCCGCGGCCTCCCCGTCGGCGCCCGCGACCGTCGCGTCCCGTACGGCGGCGAGTAGCGCGCCACTGCGTACGACCCGGGCGAGATCGGCGAAGGACAGGTCCGCCCAGATGGGCCCGGCCCGGCGGTACCGCGCCGGCACCGGGTCCCCCTCGGCGTACCAACCCACTCCGAAACCATCGGCGTTGACGGTCCCGTACCGCTGCCGCCGAGGCGCCCACGACTGGCGGTACAGACCGTGCGGGGGTTCCACGAGGAGTCTGCCGAGCGGCTCCTCGGGGCCCAGATACGCCAGGTGACGGCACATCAGACATCCCCCGCGGAGCGGGCCGTGCGGAACCCGGAGAAGATCTGCCGCCGTATCGGATAGTCCCAGTTGCGGAAGGTGCCCCGGCAGGCCACCGCGTCCACGGCGAACGAACCGCCGCGCAGCACCTTGTGCTCGGGCCCGAAGAACACCTCCGAGTACTCCTTGTACGGGAACGCCTGGAACCCCGGGTACGGCAGGAAGTCGCTCGCCGTCCATTCCCACACGTCACCGATCAACTGCCGTACGCCCAGCGGTGATTCGCCCTCCGGATAGCTTCCGGCCGGCGCCGGGCGCAGATGCCGCTGGCCGAGGTTGGCGTGTTCCGGCCGCGGGTCGGCGTCGCCCCACGGGTAGCGCATGGTGCGGTCCCCGGCCGGGTCGTGGCGGGCCGCCTTCTCCCACTCGGCCTCGGTGGGCAGCCGGCGCCCGGCCCAGCGGGCGTAGGCGTCGGCCTCGTACCAGCACACGTGCAGGACGGGCTCGTCCGGCGGTACGACCTCGGTGACGCCGAAGCGGCGCCGGAGCCACTGTCTGCCGTCCCGGTGCCAGAACAGCGGGGCGTGGATCGAGTGCTGGCGGATGTGCGCCCAGCCCTCGGGCGTCCACCAGCGGTCGTCGTCGTAGCCGCCGTCCTCGATGAACGCCTGGAACGCGGCGTTCGTCACCGGGGTCGTGTCGATGTGGAACGGCGGCACCTCGCGCCGGTGCGCCGGGCGTTCGTTGTCCAGCGCCCATGGCTCGGTGGAGGTGCCCATGGTGAACGGGCCGCCGGGGACCAGGACTTCGGACGGTCCCGTGAACAGGGGCGCCGGGTCCGGGTCGGGGGCGGTCAGGGCCTGCGGGCCCTTGCGGAGCTGATGGGTGATCAGCATGGTCTCGTCGTGCTGCTGCTCGTGCTGCGCGATCATCCCGAAGGCGAAACCCGCCTCGGTCAGCCGGGTCCCGTGGAACGCGGTGCTCCCCAGCAGGTCCAGGACCCGGCCGCGCACCTCGGCCGCGTAGTGCCGGGCCTCGGCCGGCGCCAGCAGTGGCAGCGAGGGGCGCTCGGAACGCGGGTGCTCGAAGGCGTCGTAGATGCCGTCGATCTCGGGCCGCATCGCGTCCCGCCCGGCGACCGTCCGGAGCAGCCACTGCTCCTCCTGGTTGCCGATGTGCGCGAGGTCCCACACCAGCGGGGACATCAGCGGCGAGTGCTGGGCGGTGAGGTCCGGGTCTTCGACGCACGACGTCAGCAGCGTCGTCCGGGCGCGGGCCGTGGTCAGGGTGGTCAGGGCCCGCTCGCGGAGCGTCTCGGCGTCGAGGGCGGGGTCGGTCATGTGCGGAGATCCTTCCCGTGCAGGGTGCGGTCCGTGCCGTACAGCTCGTCCAGCAGATCGTCGGCCGGGCAGCGGCCCTTGCTGACGTAACGGTCCCGGAACGCCGCCACCGCGTCCGTGACCTCGGTCGTCGCCCCCAGCCGGGGCAGGGCGTCGAGGGCCGCCGCGAAACACTCCACGGCGACCTCGTGCAACTCGGGATCGGCGAGCCCCGATCTGGCCGCGTCGATCCACAGCGGATTGTGCGGCGCGGGCAGCGACAGGCCGCGCTCGGCCAGCGGCTTCACCGCGCGATACGCCGTCTCGGCGGCCTCGGGGTCGTCGAAGAGGGCGGTCGTCACGGCGAGCGGCACGATCCAGCCGTCCTCGCCCGGCTGGGCGTCGATCATCCGCATTTCCAGATGGCCACGCGGTCTGACCGGCGGGAACAGCGTGGTGAGGTGGTAGTCGAGATCCTCGTGCGTCGGCGGTCTGGGCGCCCCCGACGTGGTCCAGTCCCGGAACGTCAGCCCGTCCGGTACGTGCCACGGGCCGCCGTTCTGCCGTACGCACATCACCGGCGCGTCCAGCACGTGCCGTGCCCAGGCCGCTCTCGGATCGCCGTCCAGCGGGGGCGCGCCCGCACGGCCCGGGCCGATTTCCATCCACAGCAACTGCCGGGTGGAGAGCCAGCCGGTGGGCTCGCTTCCGGCGAGCGGCGAGTTGGCGAAGGCGGCGACCAGGACCGCGCCCAGCTGGTGCGCCAGCCACCAGCGCCGCCCGTGCCCGAGCGGGCCGGGCTCCTCGTAACCGGCGTCCAGGCAGACCTGCACGGAGGCCGAGGTGCACATCATGGCGCGACCGGCCGGGCCCGCTCGGTCCAGATACGCCTCCATGGCGTCGTAGCGAGGCTGGCGCAGGAACCGGCGGGGCGAGTGCCAGGGATCGTTGCCCAGGCCGACCAGACCGAGACCGTGCTCGCGCAGCACCGCGCGGGCGGCGTCGAGGTCGGCGGAGACGGTACCGATGCACTCCATCAGGGAGGCGGCGGGCGGCGAGCTCAGTTCCAGCTGGCCGCCGGGCTCAATGGTGAGCGCCGACCTCAGGGGCACGGTCCGCAGTGCGGCGTAGGCCGCTTCGAGTCGTTCGGATGTCACGGGGAGCCGCGGGCTGCGCAGCTCATGGACGAGCCATTCCACTTCGACCCCGAGGGTGCGGGGCGGGCCGGTCTTGAAGCAGATGCCCCGGACCAGGGCCTCCACTTCGGCTTCGGTGACTGCGGTGCGAGGTTGCTCCGTACAGTCACTTACCGAATCGGACATGTCGGGATCCTCCTGAGAGTCCACGATGCCACCGGCCGCCGGATTCTGCGGGCCGGGAAGACACACTCGTCCCACCCAAGACCTTCGCGACGCTTCGCACAAGGGTGCGTACCGGCACGTTCCGGGTCGGTAATCTCCGCTCTCCGGGCGTTCTCGAAGTATTTCCCGGTCGTTCTCGGTCGCTGTCGTTCGGCTGTCGTTCGGCTGTCGGGCCCCGGAAAACTCTGTTGCACCGCATGACCAGCATCGCCCAGGATCTCTGTATGAGCACGACGGGGGAGATCGCGCGAAGGCGGCGCGGTCGTACGTTCATGGCGCACACGGGGGTGGCGCCATGAGCGCCCGCCTGCGCGCCGTCGCACAGCAGACGGAACAGATCGTCGCGGCGGGGACGTACCGCGCGCCGGACGGCCGGGAGGTGCCCCTCGCGGCGGCGATCGAGACGGCACGGGCCGGCACCCGGATGCACGGGCCGGATCCGGTGCCGGTTCCGTCGCTCTCCCCGGCCCGGACGTCCTTCGAGGTCACCGGCGAGAGCAGCCTGGAGGCGGCCCGTCGGCTCGGTGACGGGACCGTGGTACTGAACTTCTCCTCGGCCCGCAATCCGGGCGGCGGCTATCTGAACGGCGCGCAGGCCCAGGAAGAGGCCCTGTGCCGCGCCTCCGCGCTGTACACCTGCCTGCTCCGGGCCCGCGAGTTCTACCTTTGATCTTGGCTAGTGCTCCGTCCTTCAGGGCGGAGGTGAAGGCCGTCTCAGAACTGTTCTGACCTCGGCTTCGGACACGGAACCGCGCTGATTCCCGTAGCCGGATCACACAGGGCGCCGCTGGCTCTCGATGTACTGGCGTACGACCGTCAGCGGTGCCCCGCCGCAGCTTCCGGCGAAGTACGAGCCGGACCAGAAGTGACCGCCCCACGAGTGCCGGCGCACGTGCGCGTCGTACTCCTGGCGCAGGTAGCGGGAGCTGACGCCTTTGAGGGTGTTGACCAGCTTGGAGAGCTGGATCTTGGGCGGGTAGTGCACGAGCAGGTGGACGTGGTCGTCTTCGCCGTTGAACTGCTTCAGTTCGGCCTCGAAGTCCGCGCATACCTCGCGCATGACCTCCTCGCAGCGTGTCAGCATCTCGCCGGTCATGGCTTTACGCCGGTACTCACTGTAGTCACGAAAACCAAGTGGATATGAAGGTTGTAGACGACGTGACGGCCAGTACGTACATCGGGATTTGGGTCCCATCGTGGTGACATAAGCCAAGACGGTACAGTGATCGAATGAGTACGGAGAGTGCATGCGAGAAGCGGCAGTTCGGGCACCGCGCCCGTCTTGCGCTGACTCCAGCACAGGTACGGCTCATGAACGGCCAGGCGCATGCGGCCCGCGCCACCTGGAACCTCCTGCACGACCTGTGGACCATGACCCCGAAGTGCCAGCGGTCCCTGGTCCGCATGGACGCAGCCATCCGTCAGGCCCGCAACGACGTCGACTGGCTCGGCGCGCTTCCGGCCCAGGCGGCGCAGGCTGTACTGAAGACGTACCTCCAGGCGTGGAAGAACTGCTGGGAGGGCCGCGCGGACGCGCCGGACTTCAAGGCCCGCTTCCGTACGGTGATGTCGGTGGACATCCCGCAGGGCCGGGACTTGAATATCACCCGCGTGCACCGCCGCTGGGGCATGGTCAACATCCCCAAGGCCGGCCGGGTCCGCTTCCGCTGGACCAAAGACCTCCCCGTCGGCAAGCGGGCCAACAAGGAGAACCGGATCACTGGGGCACGACTGGTCAAAGACGATCTCGGCTGGCACATCGCCTTCCGTGTCCAGACCCTCGAAGCCGTTCCCGAGCCACACACCGGCCCGGAAGTCGGCATCGATGCCGGAGTGAACCTCCCCCTGGCCCTGTCGGACGAGAACCACCAGGACCACGGACACCCCGCCCGCCTCCCCAACGGCAAAGCCGACCGGGACAAGTGGCTCAACGCCGACGAGAAGGCCAAGCTGCTCCGCCTGGAGCGGCGGGCAGCGCACCGCAAGAGCTTCCGCAAGCCGGGGCACAAGACATCGAACCGGCTGCACCGCACGTACGACCAGATCAAGAGCCTCCGCGCGACAGCCAAGCGCCGGGCAACCGACTGGCAGCACCAGACCACCACGGACATCGCCAGGCGGTACGGCACGGTCGTGGTGGAACAGCTCAACATCGACAACATGGTCAGGTCTGCCAGGGGCACCATCGAGGAACCCGGGAAGAACGTCGCGCAGAAGTCCGGCCTCAACCGGTCCATCGCTCAAGAAGCGTGGGGCCGCACCGTGACGATGCTGACGTACAAGCTTGCCCGCAACGGCGGTGCCCTGCACAAGGTTCCCGCCCCCGGCACCTCCCAGCGCTGCTCGGCTTGTGGCTTCACCACGCCCGGCAGCCGGGAGTCCCAGGCCGTGTTCGCGTGCAAGAACGAAGGCTGCGGCTGGTCGGGGAATGCCGACTGGAATGCGGCCAGGAACATCCTGCACCTGTACCGGATGGGCCACACGCTCATCCCGGCTGCCGGGAGGGCAGTCGTCAGGCGCGCTCGTCGCGTCAAGCCCGCCACCGCAAGGTAGGCAGGAATCTCCCTCGTTCACGAGGGAGAGCACTTCAAACGGACCGTGTCATTCACTCTCACCCGGCGTGCCCGTCTTCCGCGACGACCGCGGCGGCCTCCTGGACCAGCCGTACCTGGCCGGTTTCCTGACCGCCGCCGCGCCGAACGCGGGCGTGATACGGCGTACGGCGCCCGAGCGCACCGGCGAGCTGCCGCGGGCGCTGGCCGCCCGGGCGGCCCGGGTGCTGGAGACGGCCGCCGCTCACGGCTACCGGCGACTGGTGCTGGGCGCGTGGGGCTGCGGTGTGTTCCAGAACGACCCGGCGCAGGTCGCGGGCGCGTTCCGGGCGTTGCTCGGGCCCGGCGCGCGGTTCGAGGGGGCCTTCGAGCACGTGGTGTTCGGGATCCTGGACCGCACCCCGGACAGCGCGACGCGAGCGGCGTTCCGACAGGCGTTCCCGGAGCGTCAGCCGCAGCCGTGAGGCCCGCTCACTGCCAGCCGTAGCGCTCGTGCAGCCGGTGCCTGACCAGGTTGAACCGCCCCCGGTCCAGGGCGCATGCCTCACGGCGCATGCCCTCCTCGTGCAGCCGCAGGATGCGGTCCACGTCGACCCAGGAGTCACGCCCCGACCGGTCCCAGGGCCCGCTGCCGATCGCGACCCATTCACGGTCCCCGTCGTGCCGCTTGCTGGACAACTGCACGGCGAGGAAGGTGCCGGCGGCCTCCCGGGCCACGACGAGTACGGGGCGGTCCTTGCCGCGCCCGTCGTTCTCCTCGAAGGGCACCCAGGTCCAGACGATCTCCCCGGGGTCGGGGTCGCCGTCGTGCGCGGGGGAGTACTCGGTGCGCACCCGGCCGACCTGGCGGGGGTCGGCCTCGGTGGTGGCGGTGGGGCCCTGGCGGCCGGGCACGTTCTCGTCCGTAATCGCAGTCACGTGGGGCACCTTAGACGTACCGCAGAGGTTTACGGACGGTTGCAACCACCGTGTGACGCGGACCCCGGTCCGTGCGACCTAGCGTTGCCGACGACCACGAACGGAAAGTCGCTCGGCAGACAAACGGGAGGAAGCAGCATGAGGATCGCACGAGGGCTGGCGGTCACCGCCGCGACAGGGGCCTTGGCGCTCGGTCTCGCCGGTACCGCGTCGGCGACGAGCGATACGCCGTCGGCCGCGGCGGCGGGCACCTGCTCCACGAAGAAGCTCAGCAGCTACACGGCGCAGGGATGGTGCGGCAACGGCACGACCTGGCGTCTCGGCATCAGGTGCAGCACCGGCGCCTACCAGTGGACGGCCTGGTACAGCTACTCGAACACGGTGCGTCTGACCTGCGCCGGCGGCAAGCTCACCCACTACTGGATCGACCAGAAGTGACGCACGGCTGAGCCGGACACAGGACGGGGAACGGGGGAAGGGGGGAACGGGGGACAGGGGAATGGGGGGGCGGGGCGTCGGGTTGAAAGGCCCGGCGCCCCGACATCGCGCGATCGCTCGCCCCCCCGGCCGCTATTCGCCCGGGGACACCAGCCCCGATTCGTACGCCACCACGACCGCCTGCGCCCTGCTGTTGAGGTCCAGCTTGTTCATCGTGCGGTTGAGGTGGGTCTTGACGGTCGCCTCGCTGATGTAGAGGAGGTCGGCGATCTGCGGGTTGGACAGGCCGCGTGCGATCAGCTTCAGGACCTCGACCTCGCGCGAGGTCAGATCGTCCAGGTCCGCGGGCCGTTCGTCGGTGGGCCGGTGCGCGTACGCCTCGACCAGGCGGCGGGTGACGCTGGGCGCGAAGAGCGCGTCGCCGCCGCGGACCGCGGCCACCGCGGCGAGCAGCCGTTCGGGACCGGAGTCCTTGAGCAGAAATCCGCACGCTCCGGCCCGCAGCGCCCCGTACACGTACTCGTCGAGGTCGAAGGTGGTCAGCACGAGGATCCGGGGCGCGGGGTCGCCGGCCTGGGCGAGGATGCGTTCGGTGGCCTCGATGCCGTCCATGCCGGGCATCCTGATGTCCATCAGGATCACCTCGGGTGCGGTCTCGGCGGCTAGTGCGACGGCCTCCGCGCCGTCGCATGCCTCGCCGACCACGTCGATGCCGGGTGCAGCCCGCAACAGCCCGACGAGTCCGGCCCGGATGAGGAACTGGTCGTCGACGACGAGCACTGTGGTCATGTGGTCGTGTCGTCCCCCTGCGCCGCGGCCCGCGCGGAGGTCGGCAGGGTCAGTCGTACGGCGAAGCCGCCCCCGTCCCGCGGGCCAACACTGATCTGCCCGCCGTAGAGCTTGGCCCGCTCACGCATGCCAATCAAGCCGTGCCCGCCGCCGGTTCGCACTCTGGCCGGAATCACCCCTTCTCCGTCGTCCGTGACCGAAACGATCACTTGGCGCGGCTCATATCTCAGCCGTACCTCCGCACTCGCGCCCGGCGCGTGCTTCAGAACGTTGGTGAGCGCCTCCTGCACCACCCGGTACGCACACAGTTCGACGCCGGGGGCGAGCGGGCGCGGGGTGCCCTCGACGGTGAGGGTGACCGGGACGCCGCCGCTGCGGATGCGCTCGGCCATCTCGTCGAGCCGGGCGAGGCCGGGCATCGGGGCGGCCGGGGCGCCGTCGTCGTCGGTGCGCAGCACCATGAGCATGCGGCGCAGTTCGTCGAGTGCCTCGTTGCCGGTGGCGGCGATGGTCTCAAGCGAGGTGCGCGCGGTGTCCCGGTCGCTGTCGAAGACGAAGCGGGCCAGACCGGTCTGCACCGAGATCACGGACATGTGATGGGCGACCACGTCGTGCAGTTCGCGGGCGATCCGGCCGCGCTCCTCGGCGACCTCGCGCCGGGCGCGCTCGTCCTGTTCGCGGCGCAGCTGCCGGGTCAGTTCGGCCGAGCGGCGGGCGACGCCGCCGAAGCGCCACAGCACCGCCGGGTAGACGACGGCCTGGGCGACGACGGACGGCCAGCTGTCGGTGTGGTTCACCGCGCCCGCGTAGATCCAGGCCGCGCTCATCAACGCGGCGCAGGGGACGGAGAGGCGCGGCGGGCGCAGGGACGCGACGGTGTAGACGGCGAGCATGGGGCCGAAGCTGCACACCACCGGCCAGTAGCCGGCGGTGATGTACACCAGCCAGGTGGCGTGCATCAGACAGCAGACCACGACGGGCGCCCGCCCGCGGAGGACGAGCGGCAGATGCACCAGGACCACCAGCACATAGGCGGCCATGTCCAGCGGACGCTGTCCCTGGCGCGCGGCCTCCGGCCCCAGCAACAGGGCCACACTGGTGAGCGCCGACGCGATCAGCGTGTCGACGGTTATCGGGCGCATCCGCATCGCAGCAGCGTAGAGCGGTCTTCTCGGGTGGGCGTCAAACTTCTGCGGTACCGCGTAGGTTGCAGAAACCGGGGCGTCCGAGAGCAGCTTGTCGGAGTGTGCGGGGAGGTGGGGGTGGTCGGCCGCGAGGGTGTCAGTCCCGGACGGCGTCGCCGTGCGGACGGATCCGCATGCCGGGCCTGCGCCGGTGGACGGTCAGACAGGTCAGGCCGTCCGCACCGGCGGTGATGCTGCGGGTGGAGCCGTGCGGCAGCCAGAGCAGCAGGCCCTCGGACACCTGCTCGTCGGCGTCGCCGCCGATGGCCCCGGAGCCGATGACGCCCGAGCCGGAGACGACCAGGACCAGGACGTCCAACTCCGGCTCCCGGTGCGCGGCGATGCTGTGGTGCGGTGCCAGGCGGACGATGTTGGCATCCAGCTGACGGCCCGCCTCGGTCAGCTTCCACAACACGTCGGCCGTGGCCGACGTACCGCTGGGCAGTGCTCGGATATCGCAGAGCAGGCGCGGTTCCGCCGACGTCATGGTGTGTCCCTCAACTCCTTCGCCCCGGTCGCCCCGCCCCCTGGAAGCCCCGATTATTGCAGGTTGGATCGGCGCAAAAGGGGTACGCGCCGTCCGGGGCGCTCGCGGGCGAGGCCCCGGACGGATGCCGTACGGCGACGGCTGCTCAGCCCTCGTTCCGGTCCACCGGCACCTTCTGCGCGGGCGGCGTCGCCAGCCCGTTCAACGGTGACGCCGGTGAGGCCGGTGAGGCCGGTGAAGTCCCCTTGGCGCTCTGCCCGTTCTGGTTCATCGACGCGAGCAGCTGACGCGCGAGCCCGAGCCCCGTACCGCCCATGGTGAGCGCCTTGGCGAACATGTCCGCCATACCGTCGGCGCCGTTGAGCAGCACCATGTTGTCGACGTTCCCGAACGCGGACGCCCCGGCCCGGACGATCTCCGGCCAGTTCTCGGCGAGTTGCTGGGCGACCACGGCCTCCTGGTTCTCGGCGAGGGCGGCGGCGCGGGCCTTGATGGCCTCCGCCTCCGCGAGACCCTTCGCCTTGGTCGCCTCGGCCTGGGCGAGGCCCCTGGCCTGGGAGGCGGCCGCCTCCGCCTCACCGGTGGCCCGGGTCGCCGCGGCCGTGGCCGTGCCGCGGGTCTTGGTCGCCTCGGCCTCGGCACCCGCGGCGGTCTTGACGCGGGTCGCCTCGGCGGCCGCCGCGAGCTCGGTCTCCTTCGCCTTGGCCTGCGCCGCCGAGATGCGTGCGTCGCGCTCGGCCTCCGCCAGCGTGCGCTTCTCGTACGCCTGCGCGTCGGCGGGTTTGCGGACATCGGCCTGGAGCTGCTGCTCCCGCCGGTGCGCCTCCAGTTCGGCGACCCGCGTCTCCTGGACGACGACCTCCTGCCGGGCGCCCGCATCGGCCAGCGGCCCGGCCTGGCGGGCCTTGGCGGCGGCCTTGTCGCGTTCGGCCTGGTAGCCGGCCTGGAGGATCTCGCTGTCCCGGGTGGCCTCGGCCATCCGCGCGAACGACTGCTGCTCCGCCTCCGTGGCCAGCCGGTTGGCCTCGGCCTGCGCGATGCGGGCGTCCCGCTGGACGGCGGCCGCGTGCGGGGCGGCCAGGTTCTGGATGTACCCGGTCGGGTCCTCGATCTCGTGGATCTGCAGCGAGTCCACGATCAGCCCGAGCTTCTCCATCTCCGTACCGCACGCCGCCCGGGTCTGACCGGTGAGCTTCTCCCGGTCGCGGATCATGTCCTCGACCGTCAACCCGCCGACGATGGACCGCAGATGACCGGCGAAGACGTTGTGCACCCGCTCCGACATCAGCTTCTGCTGGTCCAGGAAGCGGCGGCCCGCGTTGGCGATCGACACGAAGTCGTCGCCCACCTTGAAGATGACCACGCCCCGCACCTTCAGCGGAATGCCCTGGTGGGTCACGCAGTCCACATGCAGCTCGGTCTCGTTGAGGTCGAGCGACAGCTTGCGCACCGCCTGCACGCCGGGCAGCACGAGCGTGCCGCGCCCGGTGACGATACGGAAGCCCATGCCCTCCTCCAGGCCCTCCGTGCGGTGCTTGGAACCGGAGATGATGAGCGCCTCGTTGGGCTCCGCGACCCGCCACATCATCTTGAACACACCGATCAGCATGAGGACGGCAACGACCGCCGCCCCCGCCACGACGCCGACGACCATCGGCATACGCCCCCTTTGCATGGTGCCCTTTCGGCACCGAACGAAGGGAGTGTGCGCCTGCGCGAGGCCCGGGTACAGGCGCTGGCGCATCCTTGTCGAAACCTTGACGCAGAGGGCTCTCACCTGCGACCGGGCGGGCTCAACTGTCGTATGCGGCCTGGACGTAGACGGTCCTCGGGGGCTGGTACTCGACCACCATCACCACCGTGCCCCGCTCGATGCGGTCCGTGCCGGGGGCGGGGTAGGCGAGGAAATGCTCGGCGCCGCCGCGCACCCGGACGATCACCTCGCCGACGAGTCCCGGCCCGACCGTCCCCGTGACCCGCCCCATGAGCCCCACCATCGACGCATCACCCATGGTCACAGGGTAGGCCCTGCCCCGGAGAGGTGACGGGGCCTCAGAGCACCGCGGTGGGCGCCGTCTCGCCCTGCTGCGGCGGCCACATCTCGTGCCAGCGCAGCTCCGCCTCCAGCTGGGCGGCCAGTGAGATCAGCAGCGCCTCGCTGTTCGCCGGCCCGAGCAACTGGGCACCGACGGGCAGACCGCCCACGAATCCGGCGGGGACGTTCACACCGGGCCAGCCCAGCACGTTCCACGGCCAGGCGTAGGGGCAGGCGGCGATCATCGCCCGGTCGGTGGCGAATCCGCCGAGCCCGAGCAGCGCGCCGATCCGGGGCGGGGGAGCGGCGGTGGTGGGCGCGAGGACGACGTCGTACGACTCGTAGAACGCGCCGATACGACGGTGCAGGACCGCCTCCGCGCGCCGGGCCGCCCGCAGCGGGGCCCCGCCGAGCAGCCGCCCCAGCCGGGCGGCACTGCGGGTACGCGGGTCGAGCAGTGCGGGGAAGGGCACATCGCCCGCCCACTCGGCGATACCCGCCGTCGCGCGGGGGATGAAGGTCAGTCCGATCTGGCCGTACGGCGGATCGGCCTCCTCGACATGGTGCCCCAACGCGCTCAGTTTCTCGGCGAGTTGGACCACCTTGGCCCGTACCTCCGGCTGCAGCCGGGCGGGCAGGGCGGTGAAGGGCGGCTTGAGGGAGAGCGCGATGCGCAGGCGGCCGGGGTCGCGGCCGGCGGCCTCGGAGGCGTCGACCTTCGGTGGCCGGTGCGGGTCGAGGTCGTGGTTGCCGGCGGCGGCGTCCAGCAGGAGGGCCGCGTCGGCCACCGTACGGGCGAGCGTGCCGTTGACGGTGATGCCCTGGAACGACTCGCCGCGCGGCCAGGTGGAGATACGGCCGCGCTGCGGCTTGATGCCGATCAGATGGGTCCAGGACGCGGGGATCCGCACCGAACCGGCGCCGTCCGAGCCGAGCGCGGCGGGGACGAGCCCGGCGGCGACGGCGGCGGCCGAACCACCGGACGAGCCACCGGGGGTGTGTTCCTGGTCCCACGGATTGCGGGTCGCGCCGAAGGCGGGGCCCTCGGTGAACGGCCACTGCCCCAGCTCGCAGGTGTTGGTCTTGCCGACGATCACGGCCCCGGCCGCGCGCAGCCGCCGTACCGCCTCGCCGTCCTCGGCGACAGGGGGGAACTCGCCGCCGCAGCCGAACGCCGTCGGCTCGCCCGCCACGTCCATGTCGTCCTTCACGGCTACCGGCACGCCCAGCAACGGCCGGCGTACTCCGGCGGCCAGTTCCTCGTCCGCGGCGTCCGCCTCGGCGAGCGCCGCCTCGGCCCGCACCACCCGGAAGGCGTTGAGCGACCCCTGGGTCGCCTCGATCCGCGCCAGCGCCCGAGCGACGAGCGCCCGCGACGTCACCTCCCCGTCTGCCAGCGCACGGGCGGACTCGGCGAGGCCAACGGCACGGTCGGGTGTCATACGGGCACCTCCGGGACGACGATGTCTACTGAACGGTAACCTCCGTGGGGCGGCGGCGGAACGCTTTCGCCGGGCGCGGCACGCGGTTCACCACAGGTTTCTCTCAGGTCTCGCCGCTCCATGCGCAAACCATTGACGCCTCCAGGTCCCCCCTCTACCTTCTGATCGAATTTCCGAACTGCGTTCGACATCTCGAACCCATTCGGAGTCCCTTGAACCGTAGGGAGAGCCGCACGTGACCAGACGTCACCCCACCCCGTCCCGCCGCAGCCTGCTGCGCGCCATGGCAGTCCTGCCCGCATCGGCGGTGCTCCTGGGCGAGGCCCCCGGCCTGCTCGGCCCGGCACTGGCGGCCGCACCGCCGAGCGGCTCGGCCACCCGCTACACCATCGTGCCGTTCCTGAACAGCAACGACGGGACCGTGAACGTCTATCAGTCGGACGACGCCACCGACTTCCGCCTGGTCAAGGCCTCCGCCTACACGCCGCCGAGCAACCGCATCCGCGACGCGAGCATCTTCAAGCACACCAACGGCTACTACTACATCACCTACACGACCCACACCTGGCAGGACGCCAGCACCACCATCGGCTTCGCCCGCAGCACCGACCGGGTCAACTGGACGTTCCTGTACGACTACACGGTCCCCATCACCAATCTCTCCCGGGCCTGGGCGCCGGAGTGGTTCGTGGACAGCGACGGCAGCGTGAACGTCATCGTGTCCTGCTCGACGACGAACGACGAGTGGATCTTCACGCCGTATCTGCTGAAGGCCACGAACTCCGCCCTGACGGCATGGAGTTCACCCGTGGCTCTCTCCGGCATAGGCGCGAACCACATCGACACCTTCATCGTGAAGATCGGCTCGACCTACCACGCCTTCACGAAGAACGAGACGACGAAGTACATCGAGTACGCCACGGCGTCCAACCTCACCGGCCCCTACACGATCTCCCGCACCGGCAACTGGGCGGGCTGGGGCAGCTATCGCGAGGGCCCCGCGCTGGTCCAGCTCGACAACGGCGCCTGGCGTCTGTTCTTCGACGGCTATGGCGACGGCAACTACTACTACAGCGACAGTTACGACACGTTCGCCACCTGGTCCGCCCCGGCCGCCCTGCCCGCCGTCTCGGGCACGGCCCGCCACTTCACGGTGATCAAGGAGACCGTCTCGGGCGGCCCGGCCCTGACGCGGAACGTCACCCGCTCCTTCCAGTCGGCCAACTTCCCCACCCGCCACTGGCAGGTGCAGTCCTCCCTGCTCAACCTCCCGGTGGTCAGCGCCTCCAGCACCGCCGCCGAGAAGCAGGCCGCCACGTTCACGGTCGTGGCCGGTCTCGCCGACGCGGGCGGCTACTCCTTCCGCGACTCGTCCGGCAAGTACCTCCGCCACTGGGACTTCCGCGCCCGCTTCGACACGAACGACGGCACGTCCACCTTCGCCAAGGACGCCACGTTCATCGCCCGCACCGGCACATCGACGGGCGCGCTGCGCTTCGAGTCGTACAACTACCCCGGTTACTACCTGCGCCACTACAACTACGAACTACGGGTGGACCGCTCGAACGGAACGGACCTCTTCCGGCAGGACAGTTCGTTTGTGCCGGTGACGGCCTGGGCCTGAGCTGCGCCCATGCTGACTTGGGACGTCGGGTTGACCGTCGGCTCATGACCCGACGCCCACTGCTGGGACGAAGGCGGTCCGGTCACCGGACCGGACCGGGACGGGACCGCCTTCTCGTGGATCACAGGGCGATGGTGGCCAGGACGTTCACGCCGAGGCTCGGCGGGAACCAGACGCCGGCGTTGGCGCAGCGGACCGCGTAGGCCGCGGCGGAGGTGGTCGGGTGGGGCAGCGCAAGGCCGAGGAAGTACGTGCCTGGAGTGGTGGGCAGAGGGAGGGTGCCGGTGATGGTTCGGGTCGCCGGGTCGGCGGCAGGCTCATTCGTCTCCGAGCGGGGGCCGGGAAGCCAGGTGCGCCAGTCGGCGCCGGTGTTGACGGTGCTGACCGTCCGGCCGTGCGCGTCGAGCAGGGTCAGCAGGGCGGATCTGGGGTGCTTGGGTGCGGCGAAGCCCCGGTTGACCAGGTCGACTTGGACGGACAGGCCGGACGGGAGCTTGGCGTAGCGGGCTTGCCGGATCTCGATGCGGTAGCCGAGGTGGTCGCGGATGTAGTCGTAGTGGGTCCGGGCGACCGGGTTGCCGGAGGAGTCGGTGAAGTAGCCGTCGGAGACCGGCAGCTTGGTCGCTGTCGCCTGGGCCTTGGTGAGGGTGGTCGTCTTCCAGGCGGGGATCGTCACGGTCGCGTTGTGGACCACGGACAGGGTGTCGAAGCGCAGCGTCTGCAGCCGCCTGGCCGCGCCCAGGCCGTCGATCACCGTGCTCCAGGCGTACGGGTCTTCGCTCTGCCCCTTGTCCCAGGGCATCTCGCCGTCCACCGTGCGGGTGGGGGTGACCTCCAGGTAGGTGGGCCAGTGGGAGTTGGACGGCACGTAGTAGTCCCACGCTCCGCCGCCGAGGGTGAAGTAGTCGTTGTGGTAGCCGACCTTGGCCTTGACGCTTGAGGTGGTGATGCGCTCCCGCAGCCACGGGTAGCGCATTTGCGTGTCCATTCCGGCGGGAAGCGCGTCGACCAGGCTGGTCATGATGGCCGTCGTGGCGTCGGGCCAGTTCTGGTGGTTGTAGTGGTTGGGGCCCCACTCGCCCCAGTCGCCGACGAAACCGGCCTGCCAGACCGCGATCACGTCGCGGTTGGTGGCGACGATCGGTGCGAGTTGGGCGATGTGCCGCTGGATGTCCTGCACCGTGTACGGCCGGTCGGGCCGGACCCCGTCGTCGTAGGAGAAGCGCAGGATGGCCTGGTAGCCCTTGGCGCGCAGGCCGTCGAAGATCTTCTGGATGTTGGCCAGGGCACTGGAGGGGATCGTGGTCGTGGCGTAGTCCCAGAGGTAGACGTAGAGCTGGGTGAGTTTGACTCCTGTGCCGTACTTGGCCTCAAGCAGGCCCAGCGCCTTCGCGGAGTCCCCGGCGAAGTCGGCCTCATGCTTCCACGGGCTGGTCAAGTCCGAGGCATTATAGGACATTTCATAACGAAAGCCGCGTGAGGGGTTGGCCAGGCCGCTGGTGCCGTTGGTGTCGTCGGGACGTATGCCGCGGTGGGAGACGGTCGTCCAGGTCGGGTCGGCCGCCGCGCGACCGCTCACACCGAGGGCCGCGCCCGCGCCGGTCAGGCCGGCCAGGGCGAGGGCCTGACGCCGGGACAGGGGGTGACGCATGGTTTCCTCCCTTGTACGGGGACGGATGGATCAGTCACCGAGCTCCGGCTGGTCGCGGAGCTCGACGTTCGGGGTGGAGGGGACGCGGTCCAGTTCGAGGACGATCAGCTCGTTGCGTCCGGGGTGCAGGAGGGGGCCGGGCAGGTAGAGGGTGCGCTGCGGGCCTTCGGCTCGGTACCGGCCCAGGCAGAAGCCGTTGACCCAGACGAGTCCCGCGCTCCAGCCGGGAAGGGCGAGGAAGGCGTCGCCCGGTTCGGTCACTTCAAGGACGCCGCGCAGGAAGGCCGGGGCTGCGGCGGTGCCCTCGGTGAAGGACAGCGGTGCCAGGTCGTCCAGCGGGATCGCTTCCGCGGTGACCTGGTGCAGGTACTGGCGTTCGTGCCGGATGCCGCCGAGGATGCCCTTCCCCTCGCCGAGGGTTGGCCCGTAGCCGACCCGGCCGAGCGACTCCACCAGCAGCTCCACCTGGGCCGGACCGGCGATCTCGACGGGCTCGGACCGCTCGTGGAGCACGGCCACCCGCTCACCGTCCACCGAGAGATGGGCGCGGTCCCGCAGGCCGTCGATGACCAGGGGGTACGGCTGCCGCGGTCCCGGGATGTCGACCCGGTAGCGGACGAGCCCCTGGCCGAGGCCCAGTTCCTCGAAGGTCGGCGGAGTCGGCCGGGTCACCGCCGGACGCGCCAGGGCGTCCAGGCCGGCCCACTCGGTCAGTGCCACGGTGACCGGCGCGAGGACGGGCGGGGCGGGCGGAAGCGGGGGCGCGGGCTCGTCCCGGTATCGGGCCAGGACCTCGCGGAAGGCCCAGAACTTCGCGGTCGGGGCGCCGTGTTCACAGATCGGGGCGTCGTAGTCGTAGGAGGTGGCCTGCGGCAGGTACTCGCCGGTCTCCAGGTCCCGGTTGGCGCCGGCCCACAGCCCGAAGTTGGTGCCGCCGTGCGCCATGTAGAGGTTGACCGACGCCCCGGCAGCCAGCAGTTCCGCGAGAGTGTCGGCGGCGTCCTGCGCCGACCGGGTGCTCCGCTTCTTGCCCCAGTGGTCGAACCAGCCGATCCACAGCTCCATGCACATCGCCGGGTCGTCCGGCCGGTGCCGGCGCAGCGCCGCCAACTGCCGCGCGGACTGTGATCCGAAGGTCCCGGTGGCCGGCAGGCCCGGCAGGCTGCCGCCGGTGAGCATGTGGTCCTCGGGGCCGTCCGCGGTGAACAGCGGGACGTCGATCCCGTGCTCGGTCAGGACGTCGGCGAGGACCTGGAGGTAGGCGTGGTCGCTGCCGTAGGAGCCGTACTCGTTCTCCACCTGCACCATGAGGACGTTGCCGCCCCGGGTGACTTGATGCTCGGCCACCACTGGCAGCAGCACGTCGAACCAGCGCTCGACACGCTCCAGGAAGACCGGATCGCTGGTCCGGATCCGGCCGGGAACCCACCAGGGCAGCCCGCCGTTGTCCCACTCGGCGCAGATGTAGGGGCCAGGGCGGACGATCGCGTGGAGCCCGGCCCGCTTCGACTCGGTGAGGAAGAAGTCGAGCTCGTCCAGGCGAGTGAAGGCGCCGGCCCGGGGCTCGTGGTAGTTCCAAGGGACGTAGGTCTCCACGGTGTTCAGCCCCATGGCACGCAGCATCTCCAGCCGATGCCGCACATGCCCCGGATGGACCCGGAAATAGTGCAGCCCTCCCGACAGGATGCGGAACGGGTCACAGTCCAGCCGGAACGAACCGTTCTCAATATCAAATCTGGGCACTGAGGAGAATCCTTCGTGTCTCTTGGTAACGGTGAAATCAAATGAGGCTGGAGTGTGGTGCTGAAAACGCTTCCCGTCATATGTTTCGGCGACATGGAAAGGAAGTTGGGCTCGAATACGGCGGTGGAAAAGCGTCCTGTGGAGCGCGCCGACTGGGCGCCCGGCCGGGAACCCTGGGACCACTGGTGGCGCTATCTGACGCCCGGCCCCGTCCACCGCCGACTGGGCATGGTCTGCCTGGCCGTCGGCGCCCAGCACGGGCGACTGCCGGCCGTCGGGCCGCGTACCCTCGGGCATCACGTCGCGGTCGTCGTGCTGTCCGGCGCGGGATGGTTCTCCAGCGGGGGACGGCCCCCGGTCGACGTGCGATCCCCGTGCCTGCTGTGGCTGTTCCCCGGCGTCGAGCACCATTACGGGCCCTACGAACCGGGCTGGTCGGAATGCTTCGTCGACTTCGGCGGTACGGCCGTGGAGGCCTATGCGGAAATGGGCCTGATCGATCCGTCGCGGCCGGTGACGCCGCTGTCGAGCGCCGAACCGGCGAGGCTGGTGGTCCGAAAGATCATCGGCGCGGTGCGGAACGGGGGACCCCACTCCGATGCGGGTGCGGCGGCCGGCGTACACGAGCTGCTGGTCACGCTGCTGCAGTCCCGGGCCGAGCACGACCCGAGCCGCGACCGGGTGCTGGCGGCCCTCACCCGGGACGCGGTGGAGCCGTGGTCCGTGCCCGAACACGCCCGCCGGCTCGGCCTGCTCCCCGCCCGCCCCCGGGCCGGTCTACCCCGGGGGGGGGGGGTATAAAAAACACAGACCCCCCCAGACGCGAAGAAGAAGGGCTAGGGGGTGGGAGGGTGTG
>NZ_JBHYJA010000085.1:12524-20797 GCF_042740355.1 Streptomyces sp. NPDC059010 | reverse complement strand
AGGATCTGGACATACGCGGCCTGGCGCACGGAGTCGAGGAGCGCGTTCGTCGCCCGGGGGGGGGGCGCCGGCGGGGCGCCCCCCCCCCCCGGGGTGGGTCTCGGCGGTGTGACCCCCAAACCACCGGCCGGGCCGCTGCTACCGCACTCTCCCGGGTACCCGGTGTCATGCGGACGTCAGCCGTGGAGCAGCGGCGAACCCTGGAGTTCCTTGGTGACCGCGCCGTGTCCGTCGCCCTCGATGTCGTAGACGATCGTCGAGTCCGTGGACCACCACAGCTCACCGTCGTAGGTGGTGGACGGCGCGACACAGGTGTTCACGGGCTCGATCAGGAACCACGAGTACTCGTCGTTGACGATCTTGGTCAGGTCGCACGTCTTCTTCGTGACGACGTGGTCCTCGGTGTCCTTGGTCAGCCGCTCCTCGATCCGCGTGGTGATCTTGAAGCTGGTGAACCGCTTGGAGTTGTCGATGACCTGGTCGACCAGGATCTGCCAGTTCACGACCGACTTGCCGGTCATGCTGCCGGACACGGTCCCGATGTTCTCGACGTTGTACATGCTCTCCGGCTTGTCGCCGGGGAAGTACACCTCGAACCCCGAACGCGCGCTGGCGGCCGATGCCGGTGCCGCGGCCAGGCCGATGAGGGCGAGGGCGGCGGTGCCGGCCGCGACGCCGGTGGACAGAAGCTTTCGCATGCTGGTGTTCCTTTCCGGGTTGGGGTGGCGGGGCTAGAGGCCCATGCCGGTGAAAGTGCGCTCCACGGAGTCGGCGTAGAGGCGGGCGCCGCCGATCTTCGGGTGGAACGACTGGGCGGACAGGCCGTAGTTGCTGATGATCGGGTAGTCCGTGGCCGGCTCGTCCGAGTCGACGAGCGTCTTGACGATGCCGTGGACGGACTCGGGGTCACCGCAGACGGCCTTGCCCGCGAAGTTCTGCTTCGGGTTGGAGAACCAGGCCTTGGCACCCTTGGCCTTGGCGTCGTCCACGGCCCCCTGCATCGCGGCCGACAGCGTGTCGGCCACGCTGTTGAGCCAGTCCGAGGACGACGCGGACAGACCGATCTGGCCGACGCCCGGGATCGTGATGCTCAGGCACGCGCCCCGGTCCTCGATCAGCGGCGGGTAACCCATCAGAGCGATCTTGGCGTTGGGGGCCTTCGCGTGGATCTCCGCCAGGACCTTGGCGATGTCCGGCCGGACGATCTCGTTGATGATGCCCGCGGCGGCCTGCTCCAGCGGCTGACCGATGAACTTGCGGTCACGGCCGCCGACGGCATTGTCGGTGTCGCCGTCCTCGAAGGTCTTGTCCTTGCAGTTGCCGCCGTTGAACGCGACCAGGCACTTCTGGATGATGGCGGAGAAGCGTGCGTCGTTGCCGCCGATGGAGACGGTGACCAGGGTGGTGTTCTGGTCCAGGTAGCCCTTGTCGATCTGGGTCTTCTCACCGCCGTTGGACTGCACGATGCCCGCGTGCACCATGTTGTAGGTGCGGGCGCCGGAGCAGGCGACCAGGTGGTAGTCCATGGCGCTGCCGTAGCTGTCGGCCAGGGCGCCGATGGACTTCGACCGGCCGGGGATCGTCGCCTGGCGCGACCACGCCTGGGTGGAGCGGTGGCAGGCGTTGCGGGTCTTCTTGTCCTGCTTGTCGAGGTAGTTGGTCTCCGGGTAGTAGTCCCGGTTGCCCTCGGACGCGCCCTCACCGGAGGAGTACGAGTCGCCCATGGCGACGACGAAGTCCTTCGGCTTGGCGGACAGCGGCTGGAAGGCCACCGAGTCCCAGGCGATGTCCTCGTCGCCGGTGCCGTCGTCGGCGTCCGTGTCGAGGGTCACCGACGGGGTGCCGGTGAAGTTGAAGACGCCCAGGTCGACCCACTTGTTCTCGCGGATCCGCTGCGGGTGCACCCGGACCGGCGAGGTGGAGTCGGTGCCGCCGATCCGGTAGGCGGCCTGCCTGGTGTGCGCACCGTGGTCCGGCATGTGCGCGAAGACACGCATCCAGCCGCGCTGGGTGCCGCTGAGCGTCCACTTGCCGGAGACCTGCAGCCGCTTGCCGTCGGCGGTGGCGAGCCAGCGGGTGTGGCCCACCCAGAAGTGGTTGCCGTTGCCCGCGCCGATCTGGTGCAGATCCATCTTGGACGGGTACTTGCCGCTCTCGCCCGCGAAGGTGAACTGGAACGTGCCCTTCGAACCCACTGTGCAGGTACGACCCGAGGTGCCCGCCGGAACGGTGCCGTTGGGCAGGTCGTCCACGATCAGGGACCCGCTCGGCAGACCGGTGTTGCAGCGCGGCGGGTATGAGCTCTCGTCGGGCTGCTCGGGGTAGGTGTCGTCGAACCGGTGGACCGGGTTGCCGCACCGGGCCTCGGTGGTGCAGTTCTTCCAGGCGACCCGCTGGTTCCACCAGCACTTCAGGTAGAGCGGGTTGTCGGTGTGCGGGTCACCGGGCAGCACGCACGGGCCCTTGTTGTCGTCGTTGGAGGCATCCTCGCTGATCCTCGACGGCACACAGTCGTTCTGCGGGCCGCAGAAGGTGAAGATGGGCGGCTTGGCGGAGGTCCGGGCGTCGGTGGAGTTCCACCAGGCGGCGCGGTAGCCGGCCTGCATGTCACCCGGCTTGAACATGGCGGAGATCGGACGGGCGGCCCAGCCGATCACCTTCTCCTCGTACGGCCAGTTCTGCGGCTTCGCCGCGTGGCTGTAGTCGTCCTTGCCCTCGGCGTTCTCCAGGAACGGGGTCCGGTTCTCCTTCCACAGCGGGTTGGCCGGATTGTTGGTCCAGCCCACGCCCCACTTGCCGTTCTCCGGCGCCGACTTGGGGTGGTACCCGGAGTTGTACGCCCACAGCGCGTAGAACCAGTTCTCGATGTACTTCGGCTGGCCCTCGTTGATCTCCAGGCCGTCCTTGCGGGTGCTGTTCCACTTCTCGATGAGGATGTTGACACCCGCCGCGATGTTCGCCGCGTAGTCGAGGGCGACCGCTTCCTGCTGGACGACGGTCTTGGTGTTGCTCTCACCGTGGTTGGGCAGCCGCATACCGTCGGTGACCTGCGTGATGCCGTAACCGCAGTCGGCCTTCGCGAAGTTGATCGCCCACGGGTCCTGCTGCTGGCCGCTGGCCGCGTACTTGACGCCGTAGAAGTTGCCGATCAGCGAGTTGGCCGTGACGCCGGGCACCGCGAGGCGCGTGGCCTGCCACATGTTGGACTCCTGCGCCGTGATGCCGAGCATCACCTGCGCGGGCACGTGCCAGTCCTCACCGGAGCCGCCGGCCAGCGGCGTCAGCGGGAACAGCGTCTGCGGCGCGTACGCCGCCATGCCGGTGTTCTTCCAGTTCGCCGCCCGCGTCGCGCTCTTGTTGAGCTTGCCGACGATGGCCTGGTCGACCGCCCACTCGACCTGGCGCGGGGTGGGCTGGAAGGCCTGCTTCTTGGGGTCGTTGCGCGGGACCGAGCAGTAACGGTCGGCTTCGACGGGGTCGTTGGCGGCCGCCCGGGTGGCACGGCCGCCCGCCTTCGCGCCCTGCGCGAGCAGGACCGGGCTCGTCTGGGTGCCCTGGGTGGCCTCGCGCTGACCGCCGACCGGGTCGGACCCGGGGGGCGCGTCCAGGACGACGGTCTTACGGGTGTCCAGCGCCTTCACCGTGGTGCGGACGGTGCGGGCGTCGAGGGCCTCCTCGGGACGGATCCGGGAGTCCTTGCCGTCCGCCCAGCGGGAGGTGACGACGGCCTGGCCCCGGCTGGAGACCTGGGCGTCCTTGTCGATGCCGCCGGGGTTGCGCAGTACGCCGCCCGCCGCGCGCGAGGTGGTGGCGGCCTTGCCGGTCACGAACACCGTGCCCGCGGGGGTGGCGGTGAGGTCGAACTCGGAGAGCTTGCCGTGGGCGAGTCCGGACGCCTTGCTGCGGCCGTCGGCCTTCTTGATCTGTCCGGCACTGACGCGGGACACGGTGGCGGTGTTCTCCGCCGCCGCGGCGCCACGGGTCTTCGCCGCCTTGGGGTCGGGGTCGATGAAGGTGACACCGCCGTCGGCGTCGGCCTTGAGCTGGAACGGCCATGCCTTCGTGGTGGCGATGCCCCGGGTCTTACCGGCCTTGACGGCCACGATGTGGTTGCCCTCGGCGGCGACGATGCCCTGGTCGGTGGGTACCGCCGAGGTCACCTGGCCGGTGACCGTCTGCTTGGTGCCGACCTTGCCGGTCCGGGCGTCGACCGTGACGAGCCGGGTCTGGTTCTTGGCCGACCGGTCGTCGGTCAGCGCCGTGAAGACCGCCTCCTCGCCCTGGCCGCAGCCCGGGGAGAAGTAGCCGAGCGTGGCCTGGAACGGGAGCTTGGTGACCCGGCCGTCGGTCAGGTCGACGACGGCGGTGAACGCGCCGCGCGTCATCAGCTCGGGCTTGTTGGTGAAGGTACGCGGCGCGTAGGCGACGGCCGCGTACCTGCCCGACTCGGTCAGACAGGCGTTGCCGATCCAGGAGTCGGTGTCGAAGCCGGACTCGGACAGGGTGGCCGCCGTCTTCCAGGCGTACCCCTGCTTCTCGTCCGCGACGAGGACATGGAAGCCGGTGCCGTCACCGGAGGTGGTGAAGGCCCGGTCGGCGGACTTGCGGTAGTCCTCGCCGAGGACGGCCGTACGCCGGTCGGACGGGACGGCGGTCGGCTGGTCGCCGGGCTTGGTGCCCGGGTCGCGGGCGGCCGGTGCCGACCAGCCCTTGGCGTCCCCCTGCGGGTTGGCCGCAGCGAATGCCTGCGACGTGGCGACACCAGCGGACAGCGCCATGGTGAGGGCAGCCGTCACCGGTATCCGCACACGCCGCAGCAGCGCGTTGCGTATCAACGTGGATTCTCTTCCTGCAGAGTTGAGCGTTCCCATTGCAAAGGGAACGCACGGCGCAGTCAGCTAAGGAGAGGGCGATGGTCTCGTGGGCCGAGTGATCGCGTGGTCACCGGCCGCGCAGGTCAGGACGCGGCTGTGCCGAGCACATAAGTGTGGTGGGCGACAAGGTGACTCGCCGGGCAGCGCGAGACATAGCGCAGCAATCCCCCCGTGAGAAGCGCGCATTGGGAACCGATGTTCGGTTCAGTGGTCACTCGGAACGTATCAGGTGCCACGATCCGTGTCATCCACAATTTTCACACCGTGCGCACGCGTGACGCACACCACGCCTGCCGGGTCTTCTCAAGCGTGCGTCGGCGGGTATGGTTTCGCTGACCAATCAACCGTCAGATGTGCAACTGCACATGCTTTGGCGGGAATTCAAAGCTTCATAGGGGGAACCACCATGTCCCGTGCGCTCGTTCGCGCGGCGGCTTTTGGCGCCGCGCTGCTCACCTCCGCGTTCGTGACTCCCGCGGCCACCGCCGCCACACCCACCGTCGACCAGCTGCGCGTGCCGGGGACCACCGTGCAGCTCACGTCGACCGCGTCCGCCGGCACCAAGGCCATCGCCGCCCAGGAGACGAAGGCCGTCCGGGCGACCGCCACCATGTGCGGCACCGGCTACAAGCTGAACTACGCCGAGCGACTGCCCGACTCCCGCCGCTACGGCACCCTGTTCAGCTACACCAAGACCAACAGCCAGGGCTTCTCCGGCGCCTGTGCCGTCTTCGACAACAACATGCCGGGCGGCATGAAGATGAAGCTCAAGCTCTGCCCGAACCGGGTCCACCCGACCTGCAAGGTCGACGAGGGCCTCTTCACCGAGTACGCCGGCCCGGTCAAGATCGAGGGCAGCCACTCCTACGTGTTCTGCTCGAAGGTGACGGCCATCATGTGGGACGGCATCGCCGGCCCGGCCATCATCGACGCCGTCCGCAGCGCCACCCCCTGCGACTGACCCTCGCCCACACCGTCCGGTTGCCGCCGGTGCGCACTCCCGGCGGCAACCGGCGCCCACCTGCGCGCCCGCCCTCGCCCGCAGTACTCCCCGGGGAGTAATCCGGCCGCCCGGCCGCCCCCGGCAGTACCCCTGAACTCGGCCTCCCGCCCGACGAACCGCCCTCCTTCCGCCGGGAGTCTGGAACCGACCCAGACACCGGACCGGAGGGAGACCCGTCAGATGGGGGCCGTTAGGACAGCTGCGCGGAGAAGGCGTGCCGTGCCCTGGCTCGTGCTCGGGCTGTGGATCGCCGTACTCGCGATCGCCTCGCCGTTCGCGTCGAAGCTGGCGGACGTCCAGCGCGACCGTGCCATCGACTACCTGCCGGCGAGCGCCGACTCCACGCAGGCCGCGAAGATCCAGGACCGGCTGCCCGGTGGCGAGGCCACCGAGATGGTCGTCGTCTACCACCGCGACGGCGGACTGACCGCCGCCGACCGGGCCACCGCCGCCGCCCAGCTCGACCGGATCGCGAGCGCCCACCGGCTCACCGCCCAGCCGCACGGCATCCCGTCCGAGGACGGCACCACCCTGATGTACCCGGTGGCCAGCACCGAGCCGGGCCAGGACGAGAAGGCCCGCGACGAACTGGTCGGCTCCGTACGGGACATCGCGCACGGCGGCGACGGGCTCGGCGTCGACGTCGGCGGCGCGGGAGCGCTCGCCACCGATGCCTCCGAGGTCTACAACGCGCTGGGCGGACCGCTGCTCTACACCACCGCGGCCGTCGTCGCGCTGCTGCTGATCATCATCTACCGCAGCCCGTTCCTGTGGCTGGTACCGCTCGCCGTCGCGGGCATGGCCGACTATCTGTCGATGGGCGTGGCCTACGGCCTCAACCAGGGGTTCGGCACCTCGGTCTCCGGCCAGAGCTCCGGCATCATGACGATCCTCGTGTTCGGCGCGGGCACCGACTACGCGCTGCTGCTCGTCTCGCGCTACCGGGAAGAACTACGGCGGACCGAGCGGCCCTACGACGCCATGGCCGCCGCCCTCAAGGGCTGCGGGCCCGCCGTGCTGGCCTCCTCCGGCACCGTCGCCGCCGGACTGCTCTGCCTGCTCGCCGCCGACCTCAACTCCACCCGCGGCATGGGCCCGCTCGGCACCGTCGGCGTGCTGTGCGCGCTGTTCGCCATGCTGACGCTGCTGCCCGCGATCCTCGTCCTGCTCGGCCGACGCGTCTTCTGGCCGCTCGTGCCCCGCTACGGCAGCACACCCAAGGCCCGCCGGTCGCTGTTCACGGCGATGGGCGGCTCCGCCGGACGCCGGCCCCGCACCGTCCTGGTGGGCGGCGCCGTCCTGCTGGGCGCGCTGGCCCTCGGCGTGCTGAACCTGCCCGGCAACCTCAAGCAGGAGGACTCCTTCACCAGCAAACCCGACGCCGTCGCCGCCATGGAGACCCTCGCCGCGGCCTACCCCGATCGCGGCACCCAGCCCATCAGCGTCATCACCCCGCGCGACCGCGCCGCCGAGACGCTCACGGCGGTCCGCGGCACCCGGGGCGTCGACAGCGCGCAGGAAGGCCGTACCGGAAACGGCTGGACCGAGATCTCCGTCATCGCCGCCGCACCACCCCAGTCCACCGGGGAGACCGCCACCATCGAGGCCCTGCGCGAGAAGCTCGACGGCTCCTACGTCGGCGGGCCCAGCGTCCAGCAGATCGACCTGGAGGACACCAACGCCCGCGACCGCATGGTCGTCGTGCCGATCGTGCTGCTGTCCGTGCTGCTGATCCTGATCGCCCTGCTGCGCTCCCTCGTCGCGCCGCTGATCCTGGTGGCGGCCGTGGTCGCGGTGTGGGGCGCGGCGCTCGGCATCGGCGGACTCGTCTTCGGGCCGCTCTTCGGCTTCGAGGGCACCGACCCCGGACTGGGGCTGCTGTCCTTCGTGTTCCTGGTCGCCCTCGGCGTCGACTACGGCATCTTCCTGATGCACCGGATGCGCGAGGAGTGCCTCGGCGGCGCCGACCCGGCATCGGCCGCGCTCACCGCGCTGCGCACCACGGGCGGCGTCATCGCCTCCGCCGGACTCGTCCTCGCCGCCACCTTCGCCGTGCTCACCAACATGTCGCTGGTGCCCCTCGTCGAGCTGGGCTTCGTCATCGCGGTGGGCGTCCTGCTCGACACGTTCCTGGTGCGCACATACCTGGTGACCAGCGCGAGCGTGGCCCTGGGACGCAAGGTGTGGTGGCCGGGCCGGCTCTCCCGGCGACCCGACGGACCCCGGCCTCCCGTCCCGCCGAGGCAGCCGGAGCCCGTGGCCGTCAACGTCCCCTGACCGACCGGCGCCCCTCCCCCCCCCCGGGGGGGCGCCCCCCCCCCCGAAGTATGCCCGCCCGCGCCCCCCCCCACCCCCCCCGAGCCGCCCCCGCGCCCCGGGGGGGGGGGCGCCGCACA
>NZ_JBHYJA010000085.1:0-12514 GCF_042740355.1 Streptomyces sp. NPDC059010 | reverse complement strand
GCCCCCGGGCCACCCGCCCCGCCGCGGCCCCGGCACCCGGGGCCCCACACCCCCCCCCCCCCCGCCGCCCCCCCCCCCCCCGGGGGGGCCCCCGCCGTCCCGGAAGATGAACCCCGTGCAGGCAACGACGACAGCGCAGCGGTCCCGCATCGGCGAGCGGGTCATGGCCGCGATCAACCGCGACCCCCTGACCGCCCCGCACCGCACCCGCAACGACGCACTGCTGGCCGTGGCATGGGCGGCCCTCGCCACGGTCACGGCCCTGCTCGGCGACCAGGAGCTGCGGCCCGACGCGCTCGGCTGGACCCTGCTGTTCGCCGCCCACGTCCCCCTGGTGTGGCGGCGCCGCAGCCCCGTGCCGGTGCTGCTCGCGGTGATGGTCTGCATCGCCCCGTACCACGCCCTGGAGAACAACCACGCCGCGCCCATCTTCGCCACCATGGTGGTGCTGTACACGGTCGCGGCGACCGGCACGGTGCGCCGCACCCTGCTCACCGGCACCGCCGTCCTCGGCGCGACACTGGCCCTCAACGCCCTCACCAACCCCGACGGGACGGCGGAGCTGCTGCGGATCTCCGGCTGGGTCTTCGCGTTCCTCTTCTGCGGCATCGACGTCCGCTACTACCGCCAGTTCGTCGCCGCCATAGTCGAACGTGCCGAACGCGCCGAACGGACCCGCGAGGAGGAGGCCCGCCGCCGGGTCGCCGAGGAACGCCTGCGCATCGCCCGCGACCTGCACGACCTGCTCGCCCACAGCATCACCCTCATCGGCGTGCAGACGTCGGTGGCCGCGCATGTGCTGGCGGCCGACCCGGAGCGGCTGGACCGCGAGACCGTCGCGAAGTCGCTCGACGACATCGCCGAGACCTGCCGCACGGCCCGCGGCGAGCTGCGTACGACGCTGGACGTACTGCGCGAACAGGGCCCGGCGGGCCAGGCCCGCGGCCCGCTGCCCGGGCTCGACGGAGTACCCGACCTGGTGGAGACGGCACGGCTGGCCGGAGCGCGGGTGGAGTCGGCGATACGGGTGCGGGAGGCACCGCCCGCCGTGGGCGCGGCCGCGTACCGGATCGTGCAGGAGGCGCTGACGAACGTCGTACGGCACGCGGGGCCGGAACCGGCGGTGCGGGTCGAGCTGTACGAGGAGCAGGGGGCGCTGCGGTTGTGGGTCGCGGACGACGGACGCTGCGCCGCCGCCGACCCGCAGACCGCCGGCTACGGCCTGGTCGGTATGACGGAACGGGCCCGCAGTGTGGGTGGCACACTCGACGCCGGACCACGAGGTGAGGGGGGTTTCGAGGTGAGGGCCGTACTGCCCACCGGGACGGACCGGGGAGCCGAGCGATGATCCGTGTGCTGCTCGCGGACGATCAGACGCTCGTGCGGGAGGCGTTCGCGATGCTGGTCGAGTCGGCCCCGGACATGGAGGTCGTCGGCCAGGCGGGCACCGGCCGGGAGGCCGCGGACCTGGCCCGCAGCGCCCGTGCCGACCTGGTCGTGATGGACATCCGCATGCCCGACCTGGACGGCATCGAGGCCACCCGGCTGATCGCGGCGGAGGAGGACCTGGCCGGAGTGCGGGTCCTGGTCCTCACCACCTACGACACCGACGAGAACATCGTGGACGCGCTGCGGGCCGGCGCCTCCGGGTTCCTGGTGAAGGACACCCGCCCGGCAGAACTCCTCGACGCGATCCGCACGGTGGCGGCGGGGGAGTCGTTGTTGTCGCCCGGCCCGACGGCACGGCTGATCGAGCGGTTCCTGCGCAGCCCCTCCGCTCCCACCGCCGGCGGACCCGAATGTCTGTCCGAACGTGAACGCGAAGTGCTGACGCTGGTCGCGCGCGGCCTCAACAACACGGAGATCGCCGAAGCGTTGGGACTCAGTCCGCTCACGGCCAAGACCCATGTCAGCCGCATCATGGGCAAGCTGGGGGCGCGGGACCGGGCGCAGTTGGTCATCGTGGCGTATGAGTCAGGAATGGTGACACCGGGGAGCCTGTGACGGACCGGTCAAATTCTGACCCTCCGTCAAAGGAGACCGATGACCATCCTGAGCCGCACACTCAGTCGTACGTTCCTAGTCACCGCAGTACTCCTGACCACGCCCCTCGCCACGGCCGGCAACGCGTCGGCGGGCGAAGCGGACACCGGCTGCACGTCCTCCGTCCCCTATGTCTCGGGACAGGGCGGCTTCGACACCTACCGCATCCCGGCGACGATCACGACCACGCGCGGCACGGTCCTGGCCTTCGCCGAGGGGCGGCACGACGGTGCCGGGGACACCGGCGACATCGATGTCGTCCTCAGACGCTCCACCGACGGCGGCTGCACCTGGGGTCCGATGTCCGTGGTAGCCGCCGGGGACGGGGACACCCGGGGCAATCCGGCGCCGGTGGTGGATCCGCGCACGGGTGCGGTCGTGCTGGTCACCTCCTACAACAGCGGTGCTGTGACGGAGGGGGAGATCATGCGGGGGGAGGTGACGGCTGAGGAGAGCCGGCGGGTGTTCGTGCAGCGGAGCCTGGACGACGGCCGGTACTTCACGCGTCCGCGGGACATCACGCGGCAGGTGAAGCCGGCCGGCTGGCGCTGGTACGCGACGGGGCCGGGCCATGCGGTGGCGCTGAGCCGGGGCCCGCACGCGGGCCGGCTGGTGATCCCGTCGAACCACTCGGCGGCACCGGCGCCGGGTTCCCCGGACACCGGGCAGGAGCCGAGGTATTACGGCGCCCACGCCATCTACAGCGACAACGGGGGCCTGACCTGGCGGGTGGGCTTCGTGGACGACGTCTACGACGGCCGCGACAACGCCAACGAGTCCACGGCCGCCGAACTCCCCGACGGCAGGGTGTACTTCAACTCCCGCGACCAGCTCGGCACGAGCGCGGGCAACCGGCTGGACGCCCACTCCAGTGACGGTGCCGCGACCCTGGACCGCCCCTACACCGTCCAGCCCACCCTGAACGACGTCCCGGTGGTGGAGGGAAGCGTCCTCCAACTCCCCGGTTCCGACGCCCCGTTGCTGTTCTCCGGCCCGTCCGTCCCCACCGCCCGCCAGTCGATGGCGGTATGGCGCAGCACGGACGGCGGGGCGACCTTCGCGAAGGCGCTGACGCTGTCTCAGCAGCGGGCGGCGTACTCCGACCTGGTGCCACTCGGCCGGAGCACGTTCGGGATCCTGTACGAGACGGGGGTGGCGGGTCCCTACGAGTCGATCGAGTTCCGCAGGCTGTCGGCCGACGTGCTCCGGGGTGCGGTCACGGCGCCGACCGGATGACGAAGACCTGGCTGTCCTTCGGCCGGCACGGCTCCAGCTCGGCCTCGGCTCCCTCCGAGGTCTCCGCGTCCCTGATGGCCACGCAGCCCCGGCCGTCGACACGCAGCGAGTAGCGTCGGCTGCCGTCCGGCCCGGCCGGCTCGATACGGAACGGGGTCGTCTTCCCGCAGTCGTCCCACGGCTCCAGCAGCCCGGAACCCGGCCCCCCGGCCAGGGCCTTCAGGCAGCCGGGGCCGTGGTCGGGGTGGTACCAGCGGATCCGGAAGGTGTTCCCGCCGAGCGGCACCAGCGTCGTCTCCTGGGGCGCGACCTCGTCGCACGGCCGCTGCACGGCGACCAGTGACTCGTACCGGCTGCTGTAACCGTCCGTCAGACAAAGGCCGTTCGCCAGGGCCGGACGGATCTGCGCTCGGCCCGTGGGCAACTGGGACCGGGCCCCGGCCGCGGCGACGCCCCCGCCCCCGTCCCCGTCGCCCTTCGTGCCGCTGTCGTCCCCGGAGGGAATCAGAGCCCAGACGGCGGCGGCCAGCAGCGCCACCAGGACCGCCGCGGTCGGCAGGACGGGCACCCCGCGCACCCGCGGACCGAGCCGGACGACCCGCCCCGGACCCGCGCCGCTCTCCTCGGCGACCTCCTCGGCGACGTCCTCGGCGACCTCCCCGCGGGCGAGCGCGTCCCGGGCCGCCAGCCACTGCGCCGCCCGCTCGCCGTCCCCGCAGGCCCGGACGAAGGCGGCCAGCAGTTCAGGACGCGGCAGGGTCCGGCCGCGCAGCACATCGGCCAGGGTGCTGCGCGGCACCACCTCGCCGTGCTCGGCGGCCCGCTCCTCCAACTGGCGGTACGTCAGCCCCGCCCGGTCCTTGAGCTCCCGCATGGCGGCGACGAACTCGGCGGTGTCACGCGCCTGTTGAGGGCCCGTGTCCCCCCTGATCTCCATGTCGCACATCGTCGGCCCTGCCCGAACGGGCGCACAATCCCGTTTCCCGCCACCGTCCCCATGATCCGGACAAGACCCGGACAAGGCGCTGACCAGGCCGGACAGCCAGTGGACTGTCCGGGACGGCGACGGCTCTTGTCCCCGTCCGGCCCGCCCCAGCAGGCTCGGTGCTGCCCCGGCCGGAGCACCCACCACCCGATTCGTCGATCCCAGGGGGATATGTCATGCACATACGTCAGCGCATCGCCGCGACCGCGATCTCGGCCCTGCTCGCGGGCGGCGCCATCGGCCTCGCTCCGGCGGCCCAGGCACACGACGTCGCGCCGGCCTCCTGCTACGGCAGCGCGCACAGCTATCTCAAGCCGGCCGGCACGTACTGGCTCCCGGCGGGCGATGTGTTCAGCACCTCAAGCGCCTGCGCCGACATCAACATCAAGCCCAACACGAACCGGTACGTGAAGGTCTGCTTCGAGACCAACGGCCGCCTGGAGTGCCAGGCCAATTACACCCTCGCCCGCGCCGGGCAGTGGACCGCGATCGCGACCAGCGTCCGGGACGGCGCCCTGTTCGCCTTCGAGTTCCGCTCGGACGCGAAGTCCACCGGCAGCTGGGCCGCCTGACCCGCGGCAGAAGACCAACGGGGGAACGGGGGGAAACCGGGGGGACGGGGGCCGGGCGGCTAGAGCAGCCCGGCCCCCGCGAGGAACTTGCCCACCCGCTCCACCTCTTCCGGCGACAGTGGCACCTGGGGCTCCGCCGTCGCCGCGCAGTCGATGACGCCCCGCAGCTGCAGCGCCGCCTTGAAGGCACCCAGCGCCGACGAGCCGCCCCCCATCCGCCCGGGGTCCCCGACCCCCACCAGGCCGAACAGCGCGCACAGGCGTTCCTGCTCGGCCCGCGCGGACTCCCAGTCGCCGGCCCGGCACAGGCGGTCGAGGCGGACGTACCCCGCCGGGTCGACGTTGGCGAGTCCGGGCACCGCCCCGTCGGCCCCGACGGCGAGCGCCGCGTCGACGATGAGCTCCGAGCCGGTCAGCACACTGAAGTCCTTGATGTCGGGCCGGTTGCGGGCGCCGACCACGACCGTACGGAAACCGGCCAGATCGCCGCTGGAGTCCTTCAGACCCGCCAGCACACCCTCGGCGGCCAGGTCGAGGATCACCTCGGCGGGGAGCTTGGTGTGGACGGAGGCCGGGAGGTCGTACGCCACCACCGGAACCGGGCACGCCGCCGCGATCAGACGGTAGTGGCGGGCGATCTCGGCGGGATGGGTCCGGGCGTAGAAGGGGGCCGTCGCCACGACCGCGTCCGCACCGGCGGCGGTGACCTCGCGTACGTGGTCCAGCACCCTGGGCGTCGTCATGTCGATCACCCCGGCCAGCACCGGCAGCCGGCCCCCCACATGCCCGGTCACCGCCTCCACCACGATCCTGCGCTGCCGGTCCGTCAGATACGCCGCCTCCGACGTGGAACCCAGCACGAACAGCCCGTGCACCCCGCCCGCCACCAGGTGGTCGACCAGCCTGAGCAGGGAGGGGACGTCCACCTCGCGGTCCGGTGTCAGGGGCGTGCAGACGGGCGGGACGACACCGGTGAGCGGGGTGGGGATCATGATCAGGGCTCCCTGGAACTGTGACTCTGCCGTACGAGGTCGCGCGTGGCCTCGCCCTCCTCCACTGGATGGTGACACCTGTAACGGTGCTCGGGGCTCGACGTGGCCGAGAAGTCCGGCATCGTCTCCGCGCATACCCCGTCCGCCTTCCAGCACCGCGTCCGGAAGGGGCACCCGCTCGGCGGTCGCGTCGCCGACGGGACCGGGCCGGCCAGCGGGATCGGGTCGATGGGGTCCAGCAGGCCGGGGGTCGCGGAGAACAGGGCGCGGGTGTACGGGTGCCGGGAGGCGTCGGTGACATCGGCCGCCGGGGCCTCCTCGACGATCCGGCCCAGGTACATCGTGATCACCCGGTCGCTCATCCGCCGTACCGTCTGGATGTCGTGCGAGACGAACACCAGGGCCAGGCCCAGCCGCTCCTTCAGGTCCAGGAGGAGGTTCAGGATCTGTGCGCGGACCGACACGTCCAGAGCGCTCGTCGGCTCGTCGGCCACCACCAGGTCGGGGTCCAGGGCCAGCGCGCGGGCGATGGCGACGCGCTGGCGCTGACCGCCCGACAGCTGGCCGGGCAGGGCGTCGGCCAGGACCCTGGGCAGTCCGACCAGGGACATCAACTCCCGTACACGGTCCTCGCGTTCACGCCGGGTGCCGCGCTCGTGCACGTCCAGCGGGTCCCGCAGCACCTGCCGGACCGGCAGGCGGCGGTTCAGAGCCGTCGACGGGTCCTGGAAGATCATCCCGGTTCCGGCGCCCACCGCCGTCCTGCGCTCGGCCGGGCTCATGGTCCACAGGTCCCGGCCCCGCAGGGCGACCGTCCCGGAGGTCGGCCGCTGCACCCCGACCAGCACCTTCGCCAGCGTCGACTTGCCGCACCCCGACTCGCCGACCACGCCCACCGTCTCGCCGGGCGCGATGGTGAGATCGGCGCCGGTGAGGGCGTACACCTTGTCCCGGGTGAACAGCCCGCCGCTGCGGGCCTTGTGCACGACGTGCGCGTCGGACAGCTCCACGAGCGCGTTCACTGCACTACCCCGCTTTCCGAACGATCCGTCGGCGCCAGCACGATCGCCGGGTGATGGCAGGCCGCCGTATGGGTCGCCGTGCCGGTCAGGACGGGGGCCGTCGTCCGGCACACCTCGCTCGCCAGCGGGCACCGGTCCGCGAAGCGGCAGCCCGCCGGGAAGTCCGCGGGGGACGGGACCACGCCCTTGATCTGCGTCATCCGGTCCTGCGCCGACTCCAACGAGAGCACGCTGCCCAGCAGCCCGCGCGTGTAGTGATGCGCCGGCGCCTCCACCAGGTCGGCGGTCACGCCCGTCTCCACGATCTGTCCGCCGTACATCACGACCACCCGGTCGGTGATGTCCGCGACCAGCGCGAGGTCGTGCGAGACCAGGACCAGGGCGAAGCCCAGCTCCTCCCGCAGCCTCAGCAGCAGCTCTATGATCTGCGCCTGCACGGTGACGTCCAGCGCGGTCGTCGGCTCGTCGGCGACGATCAGCTTCGGGTCGCGGGACAGGGCCATGGCGATCAGGACGCGCTGGCGCTGACCGCCGGAGAGTTCGTGCGGGTAGCTGCGCAGGGTGCGTTCCGGGTCCAGGCCGACCAGGGTGAGCAGCTCCTGGGGGCTGTGCCGGCCGCCGCGGCGTACGACCTGCCTGAGCTGGGCGCGGATCGTCATCGCCGGGTTCAGGGACGACAGGGCGTCCTGGTAGACCATCGCCATCTCATGGCCCAGCAGCTTGCGGCGGACCCGCATCGGCTCGCCCACCAACTGCCGCTGGTTGAACCGGACATGGCCGCGCACCCGGGCGCCCTTCGGCTCCAGCCCCATCACCGCGAGCGCGGTCAGCGACTTCCCGCAGCCCGACTCCCCGACCAGCCCCAGCACCTCACCGGGCTGCACCTCGAAGCTGATGCCGTCGACGATGTCCACACCGGAATGCCGGCCCTCGAACCCGATCGCCAGGTTCTCCACCGCCAGCACCGGCTGCCGCCCCTGGGGCAGGGGCCGGGCCCTCGACCGCAGCCGGGCCGCCGCCTCCGTCAGACCCGGCAGCCGGAGCACCTCGCCGCTGCCCGGTTCCGGTGCCTCCAGCCGGTCGCGCTGGTCCTTCACGTCGACCTCGCGCGCCGACGGTGCCGCCCACGCGTCCGAGACGCCCTCGGAGAGGATGTTCAGCGAGAGGACGGTGACCAGCATCAGCAGGCCCGGGAAGACCGTCGCCCACCAGCCGCCGGTCAGCACCATGTTCTTGCCGTCCGCGATGACGCTGCCCCAGGACGGGTCGGGCGGTCGCACACCCGCGCCGATGAAGGACAGCGACGCCTCGAAGACGATCGCCTCCGCCACCTGCACGGTGCAGAACACCAGCACCGGGGCGGCGCAGTTGATCGCCACATGCCTGATGACGATGTGCGGCGTACGGGCGCCGATGACCCGTTCGGCGGTCACATAGTCCTCGCCGTACTGATCGAGGACGTTCGCCCGTACGACCCTCGCCACCGGCGGAGTGAACAGGAACGCGATCGCGCAGATCAGGACCGTGATGCCACCGCCGAAGACGGCGACGAGCACGGCGGCCAGCGCGATGCCCGGGAACGCCATCACCACGTCCAGGCAGCGCATCAGCGTCTCGTCGACCGCCTTGCGCGAGGTCGCCGCGACGGCGCCGATCAGCGCGCCGACCACCAGCGCGAGGCAGGTCGCGCCGAGCCCGATCGCCAGCGACCAGCGGGCGCCGTACATCAGCCGGCTGAGGATGTCCCGGCCGAGGCTGTCCTGGCCCATCCAGTGCTCGGCGGACGGATGTCCGGTGCCGTCGACGGGCGGCTGCTGGTCGAGCGGGTCGTGCGGGGCGAGGACGGGCGCGAGCACCGCCGTCAGGACCACCAGGGCAAGGAAGCCGACGGCGATCTTCGACAGCAGCGGCAGCTTGTGCCAGCCGCGCAGACGGATGCCGGGCCGGGACAGCGCCTCGGCCAGGCGCTTGCGGTTGAACGTCACGTCGCCTCCCGCAGGCGCGGGTTGACCAGCAGATACAGGATGTCGATGACGAGATTGACGACGACGAAGCCGATCGCCGTGGTGATGACGACGCCCTGGACGACCGCCGGGTCACCGTTCTTCACCGCGTCGATCATCAGCTTCCCCATGCCGGGCAGGGAGAAGATCGTCTCGATGACGACGGCGCCGCCGAGGAGGTAGCCGACCCGCAGTCCGAGGACGGTCAGCGGGTTGATGAGGGCGTTGCGCAGCACGTTCCGCCCGACGACGACCCGCGGCGGCAGCCCGCTGCCGATCGCCGTACGGACGTAGTCCTTGTCCAGCTCCTCCACCACCGACGTCCGCACGATCCGCGTCAGCTGCGCCGCCACCGGCAGCGACAGCGCGAGGGCGGGCAGGGTCATCGTCTTCAGCCAGCCGGTGAAGGAGTCGGCCGGGTTGATGTAGCCGCCGGTCGGGAACCAGCCGAGGTCGACGGCGAGGTACTGGATCATCAGCAGCGCCAGCCAGAAGGCGGGCGCGGCGACCCCGGTGAGGGAGACGACGCGGATGATCTGGTCGGGCAGCCGGTCCCGGTAGATGGCCGCCGTCACGCCGCCGAGCAGCGACAGGACGACCGCGATGCCGAGACCCAGGAAGGTGAGCTGGATGGTCAGCGGCAGCGCGGTCATCACCTGGTCGACGACCGGCGCCCGGGTCAGGGCGCTGGTGCCCATGTCGCCGTTGATCAGGTCGCCGATGAAGCCGACGTAGCGGACGGGGAGCGGATCCAGCAGGCCGTTCTCCTCACGGAAGTCGTGCAGCTGCTGGGGCGTCGGGTTGGCGCCCTGGAAGAACGCGGACGCCGGGTCGACGTCCGAGAACCGCATGACCAGGAACACGAACAGCACGATGCCGAGCATCAGCGGCACAAGCAGCAGAATGCGACGGGCCAGGATCCTTACGACGGTGACCACAGAGGGACTCCCAGGGCCCCTAGGCCCACTTGGCCTGGAGGAGGTTGATGCCGGGGTACGGCTGTGCCCTTATCCCGGTGAGCTGGTCGGAGTTCCAGGCCGTCATCAGCTCGTTGTGGACGACCGGGTAGAGCACGGCCTGCTCGGCGACGACATCGATGTAGTCCTGGATCATCGCCTTCTTCTTCTCGGCGTCCGGCTCCTGGGTCGCCCGGTCCATGTCCTTGAAGAGCGCCTTGGCGACGGAGTTGTCGGCCCACCGGGTGTACTGCATCCACAGGTTCTCGGGGCCGTAGTTGTAATGCATGATCAGGTCCGCGTCGAGACCGAACTGGTTGGGGTTCGAGGCGGCGGCGACCACCTGGTAGTCCTGCTTCTGGTCCATCTTGGTGAAGACGGCCGTCGTCTCCTGCGGGGAGAGGGTCGTCTTGACGCCGATCGCGTCCCAGGAGGACTTGATGGTCGGCAGACAGTCCACGATCCAGCTCACGTTGACGGCCAGGATCTCGATCTCCAGCCCGCTGACCCCGGCCGCCTTCAGCAGCGCCTTCGCCTTGTCGGGGTCGTGGTCGTAGACGCTCTTGGCACGCCGGTAGCTGGGGTTGGACTCGTTGAGGAAGGACGACGACGGCTTCCCGTGCCCCTTCAGCGCCACCTCGATCATCTTCTCCCTGTCGATGGCGTAGTGCAGGGCCTGGCGGACCCGGACGTCGTCGAAGGGCTTGTGCTTGGTGTTGAACATCAGGAAGAGGTTGTTCATCCCGGCGCCGCCCGCGACCGTCAGCCCGCCGCTCTCCAGCTGCTGGATATTGGCGTACGGGATGTTGTCGGAGATCTGCGCACCCGCGCTGGCCCCCGAGATCCGGGCCACGCGCGGTGCCGCCTCCACGATCGTCAGCCAGTTCATCTTCTTGAAGGCGGGCCTGCGCGGGCCGTTGTAGTCGGCGAACGCCTCGAAGGTGGTGTTGGACTTCGGGTGGTGCGCGGTCTGCCGGTACGGCCCCGAACCGATCGCCTTGCCCGCGACGGCGTCCTCCCAGGCACCCGGCTGGGAGTACACGTGCTTCGGCATGATCTTGGCGAGGGTGAGCCGTGAAAGCCCGTCCGGGAAGGGGAACTTCAGCACCAGCTCGACGTTCTGCGCGTCGACCTTCCGCACTTCCTTGAGCCAGCTCGCGAAGAAGCCCTTGGCGAGGGTCTGCGTCTTGGGGTCCAGGATCCGGTCGAAGACGAAGACGACGTCGTCGGCGGTGACCGGCTTCCCGTCGTGGAACTTCGCCCCCGCGCGCAGGGTGAACTTCCACGTCGTGGCGTTCGGGTCGGCCGGCACCTGGGTGGCGAGCGCCGCGTACGGCTCGCGGGAGATCGGGTCGGTGTCGAGGAGCCCCTCGTAGATGTGGTTGTTGGCGGCCATGCAGAAGGCGGACGCGGTCTGGGTGGGATCCCAGCTGCCGTCGTTGCCGTAACCGATGACGGCGGTCAGTGTCCTGTTCTGGCCACCGCCCCCGCCGGTCTCGTTCGTGGACTCCGGCCCCGACGAACAGGCCGACAGCGACGCGGAGACGGCGGCGGCCGCGCCCAGCGCGCCGGTGTACTTCAGGAACGACCGGCGGTGCAGCGCCGGCACGTCGTGGGTCACGTCGCGCACGGTTCCTCCAGGCGTGGGTGGTGTGCTCCGGCGATGAGGGTGTGAGGAGAGGCGAAGGTGGTGCGAGGAGATACGACGTCCTACGTCCTGACGGTCAGCGCGACCATAGGTGGGGCAATGGGGGCGGTCAAGGGATCTCACACGAATGGCGCATCTGCCACAGGTCGGACCAATGGCGCTGTGAAATGGCGAGAGTTGATCCCTCGTCAGGTGCGTATCCGGCGGACATGGGACGTGGGACGTCCGGGTGCGCGTACGATGCGCCGCATGCCCGGGCAGCCCAGGAACAGCCGTACGTCCGAGGAGTCCAGGAACAGCCGGATCCAGCGCCAGGTCATGCAGCTGATCATCGACCGCAGGCTGCAGGCCGGCGCGCTGCTGCCCACCGAGGCGGAGCTGATGGGGGACCTCGGGGTCAGCCGCAACTCCGTGCGCGAGGCGCTCAAGGCGCTGCAGGCCCTGGACATCGTGGAGATCAGACACGGCTACGGCACGTATGTCGGCCAGGCGTCGCTCACCCCGCTGATCGACGGGCTGACCTTCCGCACGCTCGCCCGGCACGATCACGACGACTCGGGGGCGCTGGCGGAGATCCTTCAGGTGCGGGAGGTGCTGGAGGAGGGGCTGATCCGGCGGGTGGCCGCGGCGGTGACCGAGGCGGAGCTGGATCGGCTGGAGGGGGTGGTGGCGCGGATGGAGACGGAGGGGAGGGCGGGCCGCTCCTTCCCCGAACTGGACCGTGAATTCCACGAGTTGCTGTACGCCTCCCTCGGCAACGACCTCGTCCCTCAGCTGCTCAGCGCCTTCTGGACGGTCTTCCGCCGCGTCTCCGGCGCCCGCGGCCGCCCCGCCGACCCGTCCCCCGACCTGACCGCCCGCCGCCATCGCGACATCGTGACCGCGCTGCGTGCGGGGGACGTGGAGGGGGCGCAGCGGGCGATGGCGGTGCATTTCCGGGGGATCGCCGCGCGAGCGGGGGAGCCCGATCGTTCCTCGCCCCCGCCGCCCCTACCCTTCCCGTCCCTGGGGGCTGCCGCCCCCAGACCCCCGCTTCGGCCCTGAAGGGGCCTCGTCC
>NZ_JBHYJA010000084.1:0-21239 GCF_042740355.1 Streptomyces sp. NPDC059010 | reverse complement strand
GGGATGGGGCCGGCCGCGGCGGTGGGCCCCCCCCCCCCCCCCACGACGGCAACGACAGCGCAGGGCGCCCCGTCTCAGAACGGCTCGAAGTCGTCGAACTCCCGGAGGGACTCGTCCCGTTCCGCCTGCTTGTCCCGCCGACGCTGCGCAGCGGGCCGCGGCTCCTCGAAGCGATGGTCCTCGCCACGGCGGCCCAGCATCTCCGCCCCGGCCATCAGCGTCGGCTCCCAGTCGAAGACGACCGCGTTCTCCTCGGGCCCGATGGCGACGCCGTCGCCGGAGCGGGCCCCGGCCTTCATCAGCTCCTCTTCGACACCGAGGCGGTTGAGCCGGTCGGCGAGATAGCCGACGGCCTCGTCGTTGTTGAAGTCGGTCTGCCGCACCCAGCGCTCGGGCTTCTCGCCGCGCACCCGGAACAGCGGCTCGCCGCCGACCTCCTCGCGCGTCACGGTGAACCCGGCGTCGTCGACGGCCTTCGGCCGGATCACGATCCGCGTCGCCTCTTCCTTCGGCTTCGCGGCACGCGCCTTGGCCACCAGGTCTGCCAGCGCGAACGACAGCTCCTTCAGCCCGATGTGCGCGACCGCCGACACCTCGAACACCCGGTACCCACGGGCCTCCAGATCCGGCCGCACCATCTCGGCGAGGTCCTTGCCGTCGGGTACGTCTGTCTTGTTGAGGACGACGATCCGGGGCCGGTTGTCCAGCCCGCCGTACTCCCGCAGCTCCGCCTCGATGATGTCCAGGTCGGAGACGGGGTCACGGTCGGACTCCAGCGTCGCGGTGTCCAGGACGTGCACGAGCACACTGCACCGCTCGACGTGCCGCAGGAACTCCAGGCCCAGGCCCTTGCCCTGGCTGGCGCCCGGGATGAGCCCGGGGACGTCGGCGATGGTGTAGACGGTCGAGCCGGCGGTCACCACACCGAGGTTCGGCACGAGGGTGGTGAACGGGTAGTCGGCGATCTTGGGCTTCGCCGCGCTCAGCACGGAGATCAGCGAGGACTTGCCCGCGCTCGGGTACCCGACCAGCGCCACATCGGCGACGGTCTTCAGCTCCAGCACGATGTCCTGGAGGTCCCCCGGCACACCGAGCAGCGCGAACCCCGGGGCCTTGCGGCGCGCCGACGCCAGCGCGGCGTTGCCGAGCCCGCCCCGGCCGCCCTGCGCGGCGACGTACGAGGTGCCGTGTCCGACCAGGTCGGCGAGGACGTTGCCGGCCCTGTCCAGCACCACCGTGCCGTCGGGCACCGGCAGCACCAGGTCCTGGCCGTCCTTGCCGGACCGGTTGCCGCCCTCGCCGGGCTTGCCGTTGGTGGCCTTGCGGTGCGGGGAGTGGTGGTAGTCGAGCAGCGTCGTCACGGACTGGTCGACGGTCAGGATGACGTCACCGCCACGCCCGCCGTTGCCGCCGTCGGGCCCGCCGAGCGGCTTGAACTTCTCACGGTGGACGGAGGCACAGCCGTGACCTCCGTTACCCGCGGCGACATGCAGTTCGACGCGGTCCACGAAGGTGGTCATGTGGGGTGCCTCCAGCACTGATGAAAACGTACGGATGTGTCTCTTGCCTAACACGCGAAAGGCGGACCCGCCTTCCCGGAAGGGAAGTGAGGTCCGCCTCGCGAAAACGCTCTACGGCGCCTGAGCCCGGAAGGGCTGGTGTCAGGCGACCGGAACGACGTTCACGACCTTGCGGCCACGGCTGGTGCCGAACTCCACCGCACCGGCCTGCAGCGCGAACAGCGTGTCGTCGCCGCCACGGCCGACGCCCGCACCGGGGTGGAAGTGGGTGCCGCGCTGGCGGACCAGGATCTCGCCCGCGTTGACGACCTGACCGCCGAAGCGCTTCACGCCGAGGCGCTGAGCGTTGGAGTCACGACCGTTACGGGTGGACGATGCGCCCTTCTTGTGTGCCATCTCTCCTCAGTCCCTTACTTCGCAGCCGCGGGGATCTCAGTGACCTTGATCGCCGTGTACTGCTGGCGGTGGCCCTGACGACGGCGGTAGCCGGTCTTGTTCTTGTAGCGCAGAATGTCGATCTTCTGGCCCTTGTGGTGGTCCACGACCTCGGCCTGGACCTTGATGCCGGCCAGCACCCACGGGTCGCTGGTCACAGCGTCGCCGTCGACAACGAGCAGGGTCGAGAGCTCGACCGTGTCGCCAACATTGGCAGTGGAAATCTTGTCAACCTCAACGATGTCGCCGACAGCAACCTTGTGCTGGCGACCACCGCTGCGCACGATGGCGTACACGCGGATCTCACTCTCTCGCTCGGGAACGGCACCCCCGCAGTCCAGCCACCCGGCACGCGGACAGCCTCTCCAGGACACCCTGTGCTCCGGAGGATGAGGTTTACGGGGATGTTGGCGCGCCTATATCCACGGACACGCCGACGGTCAAGGTTACGGGGCCGTGGCCGAGAGGGTCAAACCGGGCCGGGCCCCACAGAAGTGCGGCCGGTCACAGGGACCGGCCGCACCTCACGTCACTCGTCGGTGAACGTCACTCACCGTGAGCGTCGCTCGTCGGTGAACGTCACTGGTCGGTGAACGTCACTGGTCGGTGAGCTTCACTCGTCGGTGGCGGCGGAGACCGAGGTCTTCTTCGCCGTCGACTTGGCCGCGGCCGTCTTGACGGTCTTCGCCGCCTTCTTGGCCGTCGCCTTCTTGGCGACCGTCTTCTTGGCCGCCGTCTTCTTGGTGGCGGCCTTCTTCGCCGTGGCCTTCTTGGCCGTCTTACGGGCCGTCTTCTTGGCCGGAGCCGCCTCCTCGACGCCCTCCTCGGCGGCCGGCGCGGCCGGTGCCTCGGCAGTGGGCTCCGTCTGCGCCTCCGCGGCCGGGACGACCATCACGGCGCCTTCCTCGGAAGCGGTCGGCGCGGTGGCCTTGCGCACGGCGCGACGCCGCGGACGGGCCGGAGCGGCGGGCGCCTCCTCGGCCTGCTCCGCCGGAGCCTCGGCCGGGGCCTGCGCCGGGGTCTCGGCGACCGGCTCGGGCGCCGTGGGCGCCGTCTCGCCGACCGTCACCACGGCGGCCTCGGCCCCCGCGGGCGACCCGGCGGGCGCGGACACCTTGCGGGTGGCGCGACGCCGCGTACGTCCCTTGGGCGCGGCCTCCTCGGCGACCGGCGCCTCGACGACCTGAGCCACCGCGGCCGGGGTCTCGACGACCACGTCCTCCATGGCGGCCGGCTCGGCCTTCGCCTCGGCGGCCGACTCCGGCTGCACCGGACGCGCGACCTCCTCGGCGACGGTCACGTCCTGGGCCGTGGGCCCCGCCTGGGCCTTCTTCGGCGCACCCGCCGGAGCGGACACCCGGCGACCGCCACGGCGCCGCGAGCGACCGCCGCGAGCGGCGGCCTCCGCCTCGGCGACGCTGCTGTACAGCTCCTCGTCGGGCGCGAACGCGGGCTCGGCCAGCGCGGCCGGCTCGGCGACCTCCGCGGCGACCTCGGCCTCGGTCTCCGCCTCCTCCTCGGCCGTCTCGACCGGCTCGGCGGCGACGGACGCCTCGTGCACATGCTCCGGACCGGCACCGGCACGCGCGCGCTTCTTGCGCTTGCCGCCGCCACCGGGGGCCGTCGGCTGCTCCATGTGCACGATGACACCGCGGCCGTTGCAGTGGACGCAGGTCTCGGAGAAGGACTCCAGCAGGCCCTGGCCGACCCGCTTGCGAGTCATCTGCACGAGGCCCAGCGAGGTGACCTCCGCCACCTGGTGCTTCGTACGGTCGCGGCCCAGGCACTCCAGGAGGCGCCGCAGCACCAGGTCCCGGTTGGACTCCAGCACCATGTCGATGAAGTCGATGACGATGATGCCGCCGAGGTCGCGCAGCCGCAGCTGGCGGACGATCTCCTCGGCCGCCTCCAGGTTGTTCCTGGTGACCGTCTCTTCGAGGTTGCCGCCCTGACCGGTGAACTTGCCGGTGTTGACGTCGACTACGACCATCGCCTCGGTCCGGTCGATCACCAGCGAACCGCCGCTGGGCAGCCAGACCTTGCGGTCCAGCGCCTTGGCGAGCTGCTCGTCGATCCGGTACGTGGCGAAGACGTCGACCTCGCTGGTCCACTTCGACAGCCGCTCGGCCAGGTCCGGCGCCACGTGCGAGACATAGCCGTGGACGGTCTCCCAGGCCTCGTCACCGCTGACGACGACCTTGGAGAAGTCCTCGTTGAAGATGTCGCGGACGACCCGGACGGTCATGTCGGGCTCGCCGTAGAGCAGCGTCGGGGCGTTGCCGTTCTTGGCCTTCTTCTGGATCTCTTCCCACTGCGCCTGGAGCCGCTCGACGTCGCGGCGCAGCTCGTCCTCGCTCGCGCCCTCGGCGGCGGTGCGCACGATGACGCCCGCGTCCTCGGGGACGATCTTCTTGAGGATGGTCTTCAGCCGGGCCCGCTCGGTGTCGGGCAGCTTGCGGCTGATGCCGGTCATGGAGCCCTCGGGCACGTACACGAGGTAACGGCCCGGCAGCGAGACCTGGCTGGTCAGACGCGCACCCTTGTGTCCGATCGGGTCCTTGGTGACCTGCACCAGGACCGACTGGCCGGACTTCAGGGCGGACTCGATGCGCCGCGGGCCGTTGGCCATGCCCAGCGCCTCGAAGTTGACCTCACCGGCGTACAGGACGGCGTTGCGCCCCTTGCCGATGTCGATGAAGGCGGCCTCCATCGACGGCAGCACGTTCTGGACCTTGCCCAGGTAGACGTTGCCGACGTAGGAGGTCGACTGCTCCTTGTTGACGTAGTGCTCCACGAGCACGTTGTCCTCAAGGACGCCGATCTGGGTGCGGTCGCCGTGCTGGCGGACCACCATCACGCGCTCGACGGCCTCACGGCGGGCCAGGAACTCGGCCTCGGTGATGATCGGGACGCGGCGGCGGCCCTGCTCGCGGCCCTCGCGGCGGCGCTGCTTCTTGGCCTCCAGGCGTGTGGAGCCCTTGATGGACTGCACCTCGTCGGACGGCTCGGCCTTCGGGCGGGGCTCGCGGACCTTGACGACGGTGCGCTCGGGGTCGCCCTCGCCGGGCTCGGCGTCGGCGGAGGAGTCACCGGCGCGACGCCGACGGCGGCGGCGGCGCCTGCTGCTGGAGCTGGAGCCGGAGCCCTCGTCGCGGGCGTCCTCGTCGTCCTCTTCCTCCTGCTCGGCGGTGTCCTCGGCGTCCTGGGCGGCCTGCGCGGCGGCGACCTCGTCGGTCTCACCGCTGTCGCCCTCGGACTCCGCGGCCTCACCACGACGACGGCGACGGCCACCGCGACGGCGACGCCGACGCGACCCGGTCTCCTCGGACTCCTCGGTCTCCTCGCCCTCGACGATGTCCTCGGCGGCCTCTTCGGCTTCCTCGGTCTCGTCCTCGGCGGCGGCCTCGACGGCCGGGGCCTCGGGCTCCTCGCCGAAGGCGCCGCCCCGGCGCCGACGACGGCGACGCGCGCTGGGCTGCTCCTCCTGGAGCTCCTCGACGTCCTCGGTCTCGGTCTCGGCCTCGGCCGCCGCCGCTGCGGCGGCCCGCTCGGGCGTCTGGAACTGCGGCTCGGTGAACACGGGCGCCTGGAACACGGCCACCGCGGGCCGCGCCGGACGCGGAGCCTCGGCGGAGTCGTCGGCGGCGGACCGAGCGGGCTCGGCGAACCCGGTGGCGGCACTCCGCGCCGCCCGACGGCGCCGGCGCGGCGCGGCTTCCTCGGCGGCCTCGGCAGGCGCTTCGGCACCGGACGCCGCGGCGGCCTCCACCTCGGCAGCGTCGGTCACGGGAGCCTCCTCGGTCACCGGCGTGCCCGCGGGAGCCTCGGCGGCGGGCGCCTCGTCGGCGGGGGCGGACACACGCCGCGTGGCACGACGACGCGTACGACGCGGAGCGGCTTCGGCGGTCTCGGTGACCTCAGCGGCCTCAGCGGCCTCAGCGGCCTCGCCGACCTCAGCAGTCTCGGTGGCCTCGCCCGACTCGGCGGGCTTCTCCGTCTCCTCGGAGACTTCCGAGACCTCTGTGGCCTCGGCGGCCTCGGCCGGAGCACCGGCGGGCGCGGAGGAACGGCGCACGGCACGCCGACGCGAACGACGGGCGGGTGCGGCCTCCTCGTCGGCAGCGGCCGGCGCCTCGGCGGCGGCAGAACTCTCGGGTTCCTCGGCGGCCTCGACGGCGGCGGAACCGGAGACCACGGTCTCGGCGGCCTCGGCGGCGGCCGGAGCACCGACAGGCGCGGACGCACGACGCACCGCACGCCGACGCGTACGGGCGGGCGCCGCCTCCTCGGCGGTCTCCTCGGCGGCGGGCGCCGCCGTGACGGCCGGGCTCGGCTCCTCGGCGACCGGCGCGGCAGCGGGCACCACGGTCTCGGCGGCCTCGGCAGTCTCGGGCGCCCCGGCGGGAGCGGACGCACGGCGCACGGCACGACGACGCGTACGACGGGCGGGTGCGGCCTCCTCGGCGGTCACCGTCTCTTCGGCCTTCTCGGCCGCTTCGGTCTCTTCGGCTTCCGCGACCTCAGCAGTCGCCTCGGCCTCGACGCTCTCCTCGGCCTCTTCGGTCACCGCCGTGAGTTCGGCGGCATCGGCGACCGGTATGGCCGGCTCGACCACCTCTGCGGGCTGCGCCTCGGCGGCAGCCACGGGCGGGCCCGCCGGGCGGGACGCGGCACGGCGCCGACGCGGCGGCAGGGTGTCGCTGGGGGTGTTCAGTTCTTCGGAACCCTGGGTGGGTTCGGTCGGTTCGAGCATGCGGGCGTTTCTCCCGTCAGGCTCCCGGGCGCCGCGCCTGGTCCGGCGGTATGCCGGTGACGTCCGCGGCTCGCGCGGTGCGCGACTGCCGCCGTCCGGGGCGCGGGCGCCGCACGGGAGCTCTCTGTGTCCTGTCTCGCCGGTTCCGTACACCTCATGCGTACGGCCTGGCGAAAGTCTTCTGGTCGGTGCGCTGCCCGACCCAGGTGGCTCCCGAGTACGAGGGCGGCGCTTTCGACGTCCGTCCCTACGGGACCTTCCTTACGCCGACGCCGTCGCGGCGGCAGCGGTCTCGGCCATGGGTGGGGCCGTCGCTGCCTCGCGGTCGGGCGCGAGCGGGTCGGTCACCGAGCCGGTCTCTTCATCGAACAGCCCCTGCGCCAGCCTGGTCACCGCTGCGGGGACCGGCGGCGCCAGGTCGGCCACGGCGCGGAGACCGGACAGGACGTCGTCGGGTCGTACGGCAGGCGTCACGTGCCGAACAACCAGCCGCAGTATCGCACAGGGCTGGTCGGTCGGCCTATCAGCTGCCGAACTGTGCGTTTCCGTTCCGTCGGTGCTGGTGAGGTTGACGACCGCCGGGCGGGCGTCGAAGGTGCGCACGCCGTTCTTGGTCATGCGCTGTACCTCGACGGCGTCGGCGGCGTTGAAGGACGCGACCGCGCGCTCGGCGTCGGCCGGGTCCACGCCGTCGAGCCGCAGCTCCCAGACGGACGCCGTGAGCCGGTCGGCGAGCCCTGAGGTCCGCGATTCGACCGCCTCGATGACGTCGAGCCCGGCGGGCAGCGACTCGTCGAGAAGTGCTCTCAGCTGTTCCGGATCGCGCGCTTCGGTGAGCGCGATCTCCAGGTACTCCGCCTCACTGCCCGTGCCGGTGGGTGCGGCATTGGCGTACGACACCTTCGGATGCGGCGTGAACCCCGCCGAGTACGCCATCGGCACCTCGGCACGGCGCAGCGCACGCTCGAAGGCGCGCTGGAAGTCACGGTGGCTGGTGAACCGGAGGCGGCCGCGCTTGGTGTAACGCAGTCGGATGCGCTGCACCGCAGGTGCGGGCGGCGGGCCTTCGGGCTGTCGCTTGCCCAGTGTCGTTCAGTCCTTCGTGAGAGCGGTCGTACTGCTACCAAGAGTACGTGTCTCGCGGCCCGGAGGTTCCCGCCGGTCCACTGCCTCCCGCTGCTTCGGCTCCCCGAACAGCATCCGCCGGAAGTCGGCACGCGCCTGCCGTACGGACTCGCGGGCGGCGGTGAGGGCCTGCCGGGTGGCCCGGCCCACGCTGCGGGCGGCCTCGGCGACGGGCCGCAGTACCGCGTCGCGGACGACGTGCCCGATCGGCGTGAGCACCGTGCGGTACACCCACCGCACCGGCTCGACGAAGAGCAGGCGGAAGAGGTTCGCGAGGAAGCGGCCGACGGCGAGGGAGATCCGCCCGGCGATCCGCCACGCGTGCCCGAGGGCGTCCCAGATCTCCCGGCCGATGACGGCGAGCACCCGGCCGAAGGGCGCGAGCACCCATCGGTACAGGCCCAGCGCCGGCAGCACGAACAGGACGCGGGCGGTCCAGTACAGCGCGATCCCGATCCCGGTGAAGACGGTGCTCACGAGCCATGCCAGGCCCCTGGCGCACCAGGCCACCGCCCGGCCGACCGGCGTGAGGATCCACTCGTACACCCACCGGGCGGGGACCACGACGAGATACCGCGCCAGCCACGCCACGGCGCCGAACACGCCGAGCCCGATCGCGGCGAGTACCGCGCCGATCCCCCTGAGGACCCACATCACCGCGTGCCCGATCGGAGTGAGCACGCGCGCGTAGAGCCACTCCAGCCCGGCGCCGATCCCGCGCGCCAGCCACGCGCACGCGTGCCCCACCGGAGTCAGCACATACCGGTACAGCCACACCACGGGTATGACGAGGAGCACGTTCCCCAGCCAGCCGAGCCCCTTCGCGACGGGTACGACGACGTACCGCCACAGCGCCACGAACGGCCACACGAACACCGCCCGCCCGAGCCACAGCAGCGCCCGGCCCACCGGCCGGAGCACCGTGTCGTTCAGGAACCGCCCGGCGACGACGAGCGCGTCCCACGCCATCCGCACCGGCACGACCAGCACGAGCACGACGATCCGCACCGGAATGCGGATCGCGACGACCAGACACCCTTCGGGTTCCTGGCGGCGCGGCGGCGTCTTTTCGAGATCCATACCGTCGTAGACGCGGAAGCGGCCTGGCCGGATGCAGTTGTCCGGGATCCGGCGTCAGGGATCCGGCAGTCAGGGGGTTCGCTCCGTGGCGCGGTTGAGGGCGCCTGGGACGTAGAGGCGGGCGGTGAGACCGAGGGTGCTGGTCGCGGCCGAGACCGGGACATGCCACCTCCCGCCCGTACGCCCCGTGCGCCCTGTCGCCGTCGCAGGCCGGGCAGGGCGCCGGACGTCGCCTCGGCTCAGCCGCCGAGTACGGGCAGGGAGAGGCCGCAGCGGACGGGCTGGGCGTGGGCGGGATCGAGGGCGTTGCGTACGAGTTGGGCGGCGTTGGTGTCGTAGGCGAGCGACAGGTGTTCGGAGATGTCCTGCGGGCAGATGTCCTGGATCAGGATGTTCCGTACGGTCGCGCCCGGTCCCGGGGTCAGGAAGTTGTTCGTGTAGGGGGTGGCGAACTCGTCGAACCGGGTGGCGATGACCGTGTAGCGGACGCCCGGCTGGGTGTCGCCGTCGCGGTCGAGCTTCTGGTTCATCTCGGAGCCCGGCATCTGGTCCGACCAGGCCTGGCCGACCAGGGCGGACATGGTCGGGTTGAGCCCCAGTTTGGTGGTCAGCGTGCCGATGCCGGAGACGCTCCCGCCGTGGTTGGAGGGTGCCAGGGCGATGAGGCTGCGCACCTTGTTCCGTTTCGGGTGCGCGGGATTCGTGCCGCCCTCGAACCGCAGATACCAGCGGGGCGTGGGCCCGCCGCCCTGTGAGTGTCCGACGAGGTCGACCTGGCGGGCGCCGGTGGCCTTCAGCACGCGGTCGACGTAACCGGCGACCTCCCGGGCGGACTTCGCGATGGGGCCGGTCGCCTGGAACGGACTGCCGGGCGTCCCGCCGTAGTTGGGGGCGAAGACGCAGTAGCCCTGCTGCTTCAGCCACGGGGACAGCATGCTCCAGTTGGCGACGGCGTTCGCCGCGGAGCCGTGCAGCAGGACGACCGGGCGCGGGTGCTTGCGCGTGGGCCGGCAACTCCAGTCGTTGGCCCCGGCCGGCGACGCCTCAGGGTCGAGGAGCCCCTCGGCCACCGCCACCGGGACGTCGAGGATCCGCCCCGGTGGCCGCGGCGGCGTCGGCACGTCGGGTACGGCCGCCGTCGCCTGGCCCTGCAGCGCCCCGGTCAGCGACAGAGCGAGCCCCGCGCAGGCGGCGGCCCACCTGGTGCGCCGCCGGTTCGACCGTCCCCGGGAAACACTGCGATCCGTCATCGGGCCACTCCTCGTCTCGATGCCGGCCGAGCGCCGACGCGAAGATGATCGAGGAGCGGCCTTCCGCGGCGCCCAACAGCCGCTCGCGGCACTTCTTATGGAGCAGACCGCTTTCATCCGTCCAGCCCACGGAATTCCCGGGCGAATTTGACAGGCCCGTCCGCGGCCACCCGCCGGGGATCTCAACCACTCGATCGAGTGGCCCGGCCGAGCGACGCTTTTACGCTTTCGTCCGCGTACGGCTGAGTTGGGAGTGGCCCCGCCGAGCCGGCCGGGTACTCCGCCAGCGGAACAAGGTCCTTCTCCCAGGCGGACAGCACAGGTTCGACGACCCGCCACGCCTCCTCGGCCTCGTCGCTGCGGATGGACAGGGCGGGATCCCCGGTCAGGACGTCCAGCAGGAGCCGGCCGTAGGCGGGCAGGCCCGGCGGCTCCGTCCGTGCGGCCGGGGAGAGCGCGGCGAGTTCGTGGGCCTGGGAGCCGATGCCCGCCAGATCGCGGGTCAGCACTTCCGGATCCAGGTTGAAGCGCAGCACCTTGGGAAGGGCTTCGCCGCGGTGGCCGAAGGGCAGGTGGGGCACGGCACGGAAGTGCACCGCCACCTCCTTGCGGTCCGCCCCGAGTGCCTTGCCGCTGCGCAGGCGGAAGGTGGTTCCGGCCCAGCGCCGGCTGTCCAGTTCCAGTTCCACCTCGGCGAAGGTCTCGGTGCGCCGCTGCGGGCTCACGCCGTCCTCGTCGACGTAGGCGGGGATGGCGCGGTCACCGATCGTGCCGGGCAGATAGCGGGCGCGGCGGGTGCGGTGTACGACGTCGTGCTCGGTCAGGGGCCGCACGGACCGCAGGACGTCGACCTTGCGGTCGCGCAGGTCCCGTTCGCCGAGGGTGATCGGGGGTTCCATGGCGACCAGGCAGAGCAACTGCAGGAGGTGGTTCTGGATCATGTCCTTGAGCGCGCCGACATGGTCGTAGTAGCCGGCCCTGCCTTCCAGCGCGAGGGTCTCGTCCCAGACGATCTCCACCTCGGCGATGTGGGTGCTGTTCCAGATGGGCTCCAGCACACGGTTGGCCAGACGGCTGCCGAGCACGTTCTGGACGGTCGTCATGGCCAGGAAGTGGTCGACCCGGAACACCGCCTGCTCCGGCACCAGGTCGGCGAGCAGGCGGTTCAGCTCCTGCGCGCCGGCCAGGTCCTCGCCGAACGGCTTCTCCAGCACGATCCGGCTGCCCTCCGGCAGGGCAGCCTCGTGCAGTGCGGTGACCACGCGCGGGAAGAGTCCTGGCGGGAGGGCGAGATAGACGGCGACCGGTCCGTCGCCCGCGAGGGCCGCGGAGACGTCGGCGGAACGGGTGGCATCGGCCCGTACGTAGCGGGCCCGGGCCGCGATCGCGTCCTTCACGTCGGCCGGATACGGTCCGCCGTGCCGGTCGAGCCGGTCGGCGATCCACTCCCGGTACTGCTCGCTGCTCCACTCCTCCCTGCTCGCGCCGGTCAGCTCGAACCGGTCGCCGAGATGTCCTGCTTCCCGCAGGGCTGCCAGCGCCGGCAGCAGATAGCGTGCGGTGAGGTCCCCTGTCGCGCCGAAGACGGCGAGCCGGTTGATCACCGTTGTACGTCTGCCTCGGCCCGGGCGAGGTTCACGCCGCTCGCGATGATCCCGATGTGGCTGAACGCCTGGGGGAAGTTGCCCATGAACTCTCCTGTGGACGGGTTGATCTGCGCCGACAGCAGCCCCAGCGGGCTCGCCCGGGCGCACAGCGAGGCATACAGCTCTTCTGCTACTTGATCCGATCAGTTACGGATCCCGCCGACGGGGGCGGGCAGGGAGGAGGTGGGTGCCGCGACGAGCGAGCCGTTGGCCCAGTCGTCGCCCCGTGAAACTGCGGCATGTCCCACGCCGCACCGCCGCCACGACACCACCGGTGGGCTCCGCCTGACAACCGCCCAGCGAAGGGCCTGTCTCGCCGAGTCCGGTCCGGATGGCGGGGTGCAGTGCACGTGCCCGCTCGGCGCCGCCGCGGCGTTCACGCCCGGGGGGCCGCAGGCGCCGGTTCAGCATGCTCCAGCAGTTCGCGGACGAGGGCGACGAGGGCATGAGGCGTTCTCGCCAGGGCCTGCGGCAGAGCACGAGCCTCGGGCGGCACGATGTCCGAACCGTCGAGGTTGATGATCCAGAGTTGAAGTTCGCCGACCTTGTGCCGGCGCAGGGCCAACTCGATCTCGTCGTAGCAGAATCTGCTCAGTGCGTACGACCGGCTCCAGAGGACGACGAACAGGTCCGCGGAGAGAACCGCGTCCTCGATTGTCGGGTTGACCATACGGTCCGGCCGCAGTTCCCTTTCGCCGATCAGCGCACGGATTCCCGCACCGGAGAGGTGGGCCTCAAGGGCCTGCGCGAAGTCGGCATCGGGCCTCGCACGGCTGATGAACACGCGGCGAGGCGGCCAGTTGTAGTTGTGGTGTGTCCGCAACCGGGCGGTCAGCATCTGATCCGCGATCTTCATGGCGTCGGCCACCGCATTTCTGTCCATGAGCCGACGATGGTCGAGTGCGGGGTAGATGCGAGCCCAGTCCCGCCTTTCATACGCGCGCCGGGACGCACCGCCGAGAAATGCGAACGGCACGATCGGCTTCCTGCGTGCCTCCGCCAGGTGGAGCACCGTGTTCGCGGTTTTCGAGACGCGGCCTCCGATCGCAATCACCACATCGGCTTCTTCGAGGGCCTGGATCTGGCACAGCAGCCACGCCTGTTCCTTGGAGTCCTCGTCCTCCGGCCCCGGGTAGTACCAGTTCCTGATCTCCGTATCGTGACCGCCCCCGAGCATCTCAACCATCCTCGCCTGCTTCTCGGCGACCTCCGGATGCCGAGGGCTGTGGAGATGAACAATGCGGCCCACGCCGGACCGGACGTAGCCGATCACCGTGTGGAGGTCGGCCGAATCGGGAAAAGGGCTGCATACGATGAGTTCGGCACCGGCCTTCGCCACGGCTTGCCCGAGTTGCTCACAGACGTGCGTGAGTTCGGGCGTCTCGTAATCGGGATAGTTTGTTTCACCCGTGACGCCACCGATGACGTAAACGGACCTGATCCTCGACGTGACACCGTTCTGCGCGGACGCAGACTGCGAAGCCAGGCGCCGGCCCAGTAACTTGAAAAGAACCTCTGCCGATGAGCGCGCCGCGAACTTCTTGTACCGGTCGTCCTTGCGCGGATTTGCGTGGTCCATAACGCCTTTGGCCACCACCCAGTCGGACAGCCCCAGCCGATGTGCGACCTGGGCAATGGTGGCGGACTCCATCTCCAGACCGGCGACCGAGCGCACCCCCCATCGCTTCAGCCGGTCCCAGGTGAGCCCGTCCTTCACCACGACGTTGCCACTGGCCATGGGCCCGACCACGACGGCGAACGGCAACTCCCGGGGACCGTCCAGGTCGTCATAGACGAGCTGTTCGATGTGCGCGAAACCCGCGTCCGTCAGCGAGAGGGCAGCGCCTTCCCGGACTACCAGGCCGTCCTCTTGCAGGCTCTGGATCTGCTCGATCCACGATGCTTGAGACAGAAATCGACTGCGTGCCGGATGCCGTCTGGGATCCTCGCCGGCGTAGAGGCGTTCCATCAGCCAGATCCGTGCCGCATACGGGGATGCCTCACCGAAACTGGGCAGATCCGTCGTGTCCATGTCCTGCGCGGCGCGCACCCACCCATCGGGCGCGGGAATCTGGCGATGATCTCCCTCGAAACCGTCTTGCGTACGCTTCCCCTCGTCGTAGGCGTACGCCAACTCGGCCACCACCACGTCACCGAGGGCCACATCGGCCGGGTTGCCGGCGCACACCCCGCACATGGCGAGGCAACGAGGCCGCAGGCGTTCCACAAGCGTCGACACCACCGGCGCGGTCGCGGTGGCACCCATCCTGGTGGGCCGTGCCAGCGCCACGGTCATGCGCGAACCGTCGGCCAGGACGTACGTTCCGACGAGAAAGGGAGTCAGGGACTCCAACCCCCGTTTCTCCCAAGTCGCGACACCAGGGTGCCCCGCGTACCCGGCCAAGCCGGCGGAGCGAGCCGCCTCGTACTCCTCCTCCAGCGCCGTGATGATCAGCGCGTCGACCTCGCCCGTCTCCACGTCAACCGCCATGCCCGTACCAGCTCCCCTAATCGCACGCGCTCAACCGGCACACGCCCCCCGTGTAACCCTTCCCTCCAAGGACGAAATCCCAGTCACCATTCGGCCCGCGCCGGAACGAGCCCAGCACCAGAGCCGTTTCGCCTGAGCGGCAGCGCATCGAAGGAGACACGAAGGACGCCGGCATCGCCGAACGGAACGCCGGTTGCCCCCCACAACCGGTAGTGACCATCCGACTTTATCCAGCGGTCGCCGTCCTGGACATCAGCTTGCGAAAGGCAGGCTGGATCCTCCGTTCATTGCTACAGCACACAACCGCTCACGCTTGTCGCCGAGAGAACGACAGTCGGCGTCGCTGTCGGTCGACGTCCGTGACGACAACCGTCAGCTGATCGCCGACCTGTACGACATCCTCCGGCGCCGCCCCGGGCACCGAGCTCAGCTCAGACAGATGCACCAGGCCCTCAATGCCATCGGCGACCCGCACGAAGACGCCGAACGGGACCAATTCGGTCACCCGCCCGCTCAGCCTTTGGCCCACCGCGATGCCTTCGACGAACCCCAGGAAGGGGTCTGGCTGCGTCGCCCGCAGGGACAGCCGAGCCTCCCCGTTCCAGGTGTCGAACTGCAAGAACTCGCAGGACACGCGCTGACCGATCTCAACGACATCGGACGCGGCCTCGAAACGACGCCAGGACAGCTCGGGATACGTGATGAAGCCGACGCCGGGATACACCGGATGCTCAGGGCCCTCGTCCAATGCCACGAAGACACCGAACCGCTCGATCGCCACAACCGTGCCGGCCAGGAGCTCACCACGACGAAGCCGCTTGAGAAACGCCCAGAGTTCCGGATTCTCAGTGGCTGCCATCGACAGCAATCACCTCGCCGGTGGCTCTCTGCCCGACCACAGCAACGTCAGCGACCGTCCCGTGACAGACGTCACCGGCACGGATCGCCGCCAGAAACCTCTGGACGGCCCGTCCAGACGCCGCATCCCCCATGGCGCAAAGGCTCTCACGCAGAGATCGCCAGACCCACTGGCAGAGGCGCACGACCTCGATCACCCGGCTGAGCGCCTCACTCCCCTCAGTGCGAGTGGCCACTCGCAGCAGGCGTGGACCCGGCGTTCTTGACCGTGAGAGGCAGCAGCTTCTTACCCGTCGGGCCGATCTGGATGTGCGTGTCCATCTGCGGGCACACCCCGCAGTCGAAGCACGGCGTCCACCGGCAGTCCTCGACCTCGGTCTCGTCGAGGGCGTCCTGCCAGTCCTCCCAGAGCCAGTCCTTGTCGAGGCCGGAGTCCAGGTGGTCCCAGGGAAGGACCTCCTCGTACGTCCGCTCGCGGGTCGTGTACCAGTCGACGTCCACGCCGAACGGCTCCAGCGCCTTGTCCGCGCAGCTCATCCAGCGGTCGTAGGAGAAGTGCTCGCGCCAGCCGTCGAAGCGGCCGCCGTCCTCGTAGACCGCGCGGATGACGGCGCCGATACGGCGGTCGCCGCGGGAGAGGAGGCCCTCGACGATGCCGGGCTTGCCGTCGTGGTAGCGGAAGCCGATGGAGCGGCCGTACTTCTTGTCGCCGCGGATCTTGTCGCGGAGCTTCTCCAGGCGGGCGTCCGTCTCCTCCGCGGAGAGCTGCGGGGCCCACTGGAAGGGGGTGTGGGGCTTGGGGACGAAGCCGCCGATCGAGACGGTGCAGCGGATGTCGTTCGAGCGCGACACCTCGCGGCCCTTGGCGATGACGTTCATCGCCATGTCGGCGATCTGGAGGACGTCGTCGTCGGTCTCCGTCGGCAGGCCGCACATGAAGTACAGCTTCACCTGGCGCCAGCCGTTGCCGTACGCGGTCGCGACCGTCCGGATGAGGTCTTCCTCGGACACCATCTTGTTGATGACCTTGCGCATACGCTCGCTGCCGCCCTCGGGGGCGAAGGTCAGTCCGGAGCGGCGGCCGTTGCGTGTCAGCTCGTTCGCCAGGTCGACGTTGAACGCGTCCACACGGGTGGACGGGAGCGACAGGCCGATCTTGTCTTCCTCGTAGCGGTCGGCCAGGCCCTTGGCGATGTCGCCGATCTCCGAGTGGTCCGCCGACGACAGGGACAGCAGGCCGACCTCCTCGAAGCCCGTCGCCTTCAGGCCCTTCTCGACCATGTCGCCGATGCCCGTGATCGAACGCTCACGGACCGGGCGGGTGATCATGCCGGCCTGGCAGAAGCGGCAGCCGCGCGTGCAGCCGCGGAAGATCTCGACCGACATACGCTCGTGGACCGTCTCGGCCAGCGGGACCAGCGGCTGCTTGGGGTACGGCCACTCGTCGAGGTCCATCACCGTGTGCTTGGACACACGCCACGGGACACCCGACTTGTTGGGTACGACACGGGCGATACGGCCGTCGGCGAGGTACTCGACGTCGTAGAACGCCGGGATGTACACCGAGCCCGTCTTCGCGAGGCGGAACAGGACCTCCTCGCGGCCGCCCGGCCGGCCCTCCGCCTTCCACTCGCGGATGATCGCCGTCATGTCCAGCACGGCCTGCTCACCGTCGCCGATGATCGCCGCGTCGATGAAGTCCGCGATCGGCTCGGGGTTGAAGGCCGCGTGGCCGCCGGCCAGGACGATCGGGTCGTCGATCGTGCGGTCCTTGGACTCCAGGGGGATCCCGGCCAGGTCCAGGGCCGTCAGCATGTTCGTGTAGCCGAGCTCCGTGGAGAAGGACAGGCCGAACACGTCGAACGCCTTCACCGGGCGGTGGCTGTCCACCGTGAACTGCGGGACGTCGCGCTCCCGCATCAGCGCCTCCAGGTCCGGCCACACGCTGTACGTGCGCTCGGCGAGGACGCCCTCCTGCTCGTTCAGTACCTCGTAGAGGATCATGACGCCCTGGTTGGGCAGCCCGACCTCGTACGCGTCCGGGTACATCAGCGCCCAGCGGACGTCGCAGGACTCCCACGGCTTGACCGTGGAGTTGAGTTCTCCGCCGACGTACTGGATCGGCTTCTGCACATGCGGGAGCAGAGCTTCGAGCTGCGGGAACACGGACTCGGCGGCCGCAGCGGCTTCGGCAGACATCTCGCGAACCTTCGTGAGCTGGACTGAACTGACAGGGGTGACCATCTAGCCTAACGCGACCGCGGACACCCCCCGTACGCCCAAAAGGCTCAAAGGCCGTCCGTCGCGTCCTTGACCCCGTCCCAGAACCCGGGCAGCTCGGCCTCCACAGCCGCCGCCCGCTGCTCCTCACGCCCGTACAGCAGCCCGTACGTGAAGGCGCTCTCCCCCGCCGCGTGCGCGACCGCGGACAGCTCGCGCAGCGTCCCACGGGCCATGACGCTGTCCTGGTGCTCGCCGAGCAGGTTCTGCAAGGACTTCATGGTCTTGACCAGCTCCTTGGCCGGCTTGCCGAGTGCCGGGGTGGCCGCCTCCGCCGCATAGCGGGTGCGCTTGGTCTTCTTGCGGGCCTCGTGGATGGCGACGTCGCGGTCGCTGCCGGGGTCCAGCTCCAGCGCCTCCTCGACGAGCGCGGAGACCTTCCCGAAGTCCTTCTTCACGGCCTTGGGCAGCACCTTGCCGGGTTTCTTCCCGGCGGCCTTCCGCAGCGGCGGGTCGGCGAGCAGCGCGTCCAAAGTGTCGAGCAGGGTCAGGTAGCGGTGGGAGTCGAGGACGCCGATCAGCCGGCCGCTCGCCCCACCGGGCCGGTCACCCGCCCAGTGACTCACGCGCTCGGCGATCGGCCCGGAGACCAGCGTGTGGGGAATCTCGTCGAGTGCCGCACTCAGGCGTTCGTTCAGCACCTCGCGGTCCCGGTCCACGCCCAGCTCACCGGCCAGCCACTTCAGCTCGTCGCCGATCGGGTCGGTGACCTCCCGGTCAAGAACCTTGCCGAAGGATTTGAACGTGCTGCGCATCCGGCGGGTGGCGACGCGCATGCTGTGGACGGAGTCCTCGGCGTCCTGGCGTACGGCCGGGTCGAGCTCGACGATCGCGTCCCGCTGGGCGCGGACATAGGCGAGCACATGGTCGCCGGCGGACACGGGGTCCTCGAAGGACCGGGGAGCGAGCTTCTTCGGGGCGGTCTCGGCCAGCGCCCGTGCGACCTTCGACGCCGACTTCGACGGCCGTACGCCCGCCTTCTTCAACCGCTTCTCGACCTTGTCGAGGAACGCCGGGTCGACGCCGTCGGCCAGCTCCACCTCGATCTCGGTCCACTGTGCGGTGCCGCCGTCCCCGCTGAGGCGTTCCGCCTGTACGGCGTCGACGCTGGCCTCGGCCAGCAGCCGCCCCTCGGAGTCGACGAGGTCGCGCACATCCCGGTCGGAGCGCAGCCGGACCATGGGCACCAGCTCGGCGTTCCGGATCCGGGAGCGAACCAGACCCGCGAGCGTGGCGGGCAGGCTGTCGGACAGTGGAGCCTGGATCTCGTCCCGCACACCCGGGGACACAGGGAACTTCAGATGCCAGCCCGCATCGGACCCGCCCGTCCTGCGCCGCAGGGTGATGGACGACGCGGCGAGGCGCTCGTCCTCGGTGTCGTAGTAGGTGGCGTCCAACTGCGCGACACCTTTGTCGATGACGGCCGCGACGCCGGCGACGCCGGTCAGGTCGGGCAGGCCACTGTGATCGGACTCGTACTTCCGCTCGATCTCGCGCTTTGTGTCCGCCATGACCCGAATCTAATGGGAGTCACACCGCGATAACAGGGCCCGCTCGACATGAACCACAGGGGAACGGGCGACTTAGGCAGGGAAAACGGTCGGGCGTCGGGCGTGTCCTGCGGGGCGCGGGCTGCCGGTGGGACCGGGCGCCGCGGGCCTCGCCGCGACGCCAACCTCCGGCAGGCCCCGAGCAGGCCCGGAGACACCCGGCTCCGTCGCAGCGGTCACGCGGACATCGGACGCTGCACTCTGATCGACTGCAGCAACCCCACCGCCACCCACACCGCGAACATCGAGGATCCGCCGTACGACACGAACGGCAGCGGCAGACCGGTCACCGGCATGATCCCCAGCGTCATCCCGATGTTCTCGAAGGCCTGGAAGGCGAACCACGCCACGATCCCCGCCGCGACGATCGTCCCGTACAGCTCGGTCGTCTCACGCGCGATCCGGCAGGCCCGCCACAGGATCACGCCGAGGAGCACGATGATCAGCCCGCCGCCGATGAAGCCCAGCTCCTCCCCCGCCACCGTGAAGACGAAGTCGGTCTGCTGTTCCGGCACGAACTGGCCGGTGGTCTGCGAGCCGTGGAACAGGCCGGAGCCGGTCAGCCCGCCCGAACCGATCGCGATACGCGCCTGGTTGGTGTTGTATCCGACGCCCGCCGGGTCGAGCTCGGGGTTGGCGAAGGCCGCGAAACGGGCGATCTGGTAGTCGTCCAGGACGCCGAGCTGCCAGACCGCGATCGCGCCCATCGTCCCCGTGCCGATCAGCCCGAAGACCCAGCGGTTGGAGGCACCGGACGCGAGCAGCACGCCCAGCACGATCACCACCATGACCATGACCGAGCCGAGGTCGGGCATGAGCATCACGATCAGCATCGGTACGGCGGCCAGGCCCAGCGCCTGCACGACCGTACGGTGGTCGGGGTACTGCTTGTCCCCCGCGTCCACTCTCGTGGCCAGCAGCATCGCCATGCCCAGGATGATCGTGACCTTCACGAACTCCGAGGGCTGCAGCGAGAAGCCGCCGGGGAGCTTGATCCAGGAGTGGGCGCCGTTGATGGTCGAGCCCAGCGGGGTGAGCACCAGCAGGATCAGGAAGACCGAGACGCCGTACAGGATCGGCACGGCCGTGCGCAGGTTGCGGTGGCCGAGCCAGACGGTGCCGATCATCAGGGCGAAGCCGATGCCGGTGTTCAGCAGATGCCGGACCAGGAAGAAGTACGGGTCGTCCTGGTTGAGCTCGGTGCGGTTGCGGGTCGCCGAGTAGACGAGGAGCGAGCCGATCAGCGACAGGGCGATCGCCGACAGCAGCATCGTCCAGTCGAGCCGACGGGCCAGCGAGTCGCGGGCGAACAGGCGGGTCCAGCCCGCCCGTTCGGGCCCGTACCCGGAGACCTGAAAGCTGTTGGCTCCGGTCATGTGAGCATCCTCCGGCTTCCCCGCCCACGGCTGCGGCGGCGCCTGCGCCGGGTGTCCCGGTTCTCGGCCGACGGCGTCGGCACGGTGCCGGCGAGCTGTTGCTCGTCGGGATCGTCCGCGCCCTTCTGGCTGGCCTGCTGCTCCTTCGCCGGGTCCTTGGAGACCTTCGGCGAGCCGATGGTGCCGTCCGTGCGGACCTTCGGCAGGCTCGCCTGCGGCTTGGGCAGCAGCGCGTTCTTCTTGTTGATCGTGCCGTCGTCGGAGACGCCGTAGAGCGCGTCGTAGATGTTGCGGACGGCCGGTCCCGAGGCGCCGGAGCCCGTACCACCCTGGGAGATGGTCATGACGACCGAGTAGTCCTTGGTGTACGTCGTGAACCATGAGGTCGTCTGCTTGCCGTAGACCTCCGCGGTACCGGTCTTGGCGTGCATCGGGATCTTGTCCTGCGGCCAGCCGACATCCGCGAACCGCCAGGCCGCGGTGCCGCGGGTGGCGACGCCGGCGAGGGCGTCGTCCATCTCGGCCAGCGTCTTCTTGCTTATGGGCAGTTTGCCGTGGGACTTGGGCTTGATCTCCTGGACGTTCTTGCCGTCGGCGCTGATCACGGCCTTGCCGACGGTCGGGTCGTACAGGGTGCCGCCGTTGGAGATCGCCGCGTAGATGGTGGCCATCTGGATCGGCGTGACCAGGGTGTCGCCCTGCCCGATGGAGTAGTTCACCGAGTCACCCGCACGCATCCGGTTGCCTTCGAGACAGTTCTCGTAGGCGATCTTCTCCGCGTAACTGCCGTCCTTCTTGCCGTACTTGCACCAGGCGTCCTTGTTCGCCCGCCAGTACTGCTGCTTCCACTGCCGGTCCGGCACCCGCCCGGTCAC
>NZ_JBHYJA010000083.1:0-22293 GCF_042740355.1 Streptomyces sp. NPDC059010 | reverse complement strand
GGGCCCGGGGGGGGCCCCAGGGGGGGGGGGGGGGGGGGGTTCGCAGCGGGTCGCGGGCGCGGGGGGCGTGGGTGCCCGCCGGGGGGGCGGTCGTCGAAGAGGGCGTACGCCGACAGGTCCAGGCGCAGCGAGATCCGCACGCCCGCGTCCATGCCGGCGGCGACCTCGGCGGCCCAGTCGTGGGCGTCGGGCAGGCGCTGGGGCTCGCGCGCGGCGAAGGGCTTTCCCGAGGCGTGGGGTGCGGCGGGGGTACGGGGCAGGGTGTCGGCGACCGCGTCCAGGAAGGAGCGCATCAGCGCCTCCGGCTCGGGCAGCCGCAGCGGTCCCGGGCCGGTCAGGGGCACCGCATGGCCTTCGTACGGCAGGGCCGCGGCGATCGCTCGCAGGTGCGTGATGTCGTCCGGGTCGAGCGGTCCGGCGCGCCAGGCGTCGTGGCCGGTGGGGGTCAGGCCGGGCAGCAGCCGGCCGCGCGCGGTGAGCCGCAGTGCGTGCAGCGCGGCGGCGCCCCAGCAGGCGGTGGCGGGGTGTGCGGCCGGGTCGCGCCGGGCGCGCACGAGCAGCGGCAGTGCCTCGCCGAGCGGCAAGGACAGCGCGGGGGTGGTCCGGCGGCGGACGCCGGCTCCATGACGTCGTACGACAGTGAGATCCGTGGCGCCTTCGGGGAGCGGGCCCTCCTCGGGATCCCAGAAGGCGATCCGTCCCTCGCGCGGGAGGGACGCGGGCAGGAAGACGGCCGCGAGCCGGACGGGGACCCACTCCCCCGCTCGCTCGGCCACCGCGGCGGCGCCGCTGTGCACGGCCTTGTCGCTCATACGTCCTGTCACCTCCCGCCCATGAGTCGGATCAACCGTCTTCGACTCTACGGGCGGGGTCTGACAATCGGCCCCGGCGACCGGCGCGGGCCGGGAACTCGGGCGGTCAGCACGCGGCCGGCAGCCTCAGCCGGTCATCAAGGGACCGTGCGGGAGACGACGTACACGAACGGATTCTCCGGGTCGGCCATGCTCACGACGATGTCGTGGGTGGGAGCCGGGTTCTTCTGCTCGTGGATGATGCCGTACCAGGGGCCGCCGGCACCCTTCTTGAAGTTCCAGCCGGTGATCTTCTGGTCGCGGGCGCCGATGGCGATCTCGCCCGCCTTCAGGTCGTCCCGGCCGAGCCCCATGGTCGCCAGGTAGGCGTCCAGGTTCTCGTCGGTCGTCGAGAACTGGACGTAGAGTCGGCTGGTCCGCCAGTTGTTGGTCTCGTAGTAGCCGACGTTGTACGAGGGGACCGGGATCGTCACCTGGTAGACGCGGCGCTGCACCCTCGACGGCCAGTGCGGGGTGAGGCCGGTCGCGGAGTACTTCTCCTCCTTGTCCTTGCCGCTCTCGCGGCTCTGGTTGGCGGAGATCACCAGATATCCGGCGGGTACGCCGATGAGCAGCACGATGATGAGCAGGGTGAGCGCCCTGCGGCGGATCATATGGCGTCGGTCCTCGGCCGGCTGCTGCGGCTCGTCCGGGGAATCTGCCTGGCGGGGTACGGTCACGGTCACGCCGACCCCTGCGACCGGCGGGCCTCGGCGAACCGCGCGTAGCGCTCGTAGCGCTCGACCCGGCGCCGGTTGGCGCGGCGGAAGCGGCGGGCGACCAGGCGAGCCAGGTCCGCGGCGCCGACCATGCCGGCCTCGGGGCCGAGCTGGGCCCGGGTGATGCGGGCCTCGGGGCGGTAGCCGCGGCCGGTGAGCTGGCGCTTGAAGGCGTCCCGCGCGGGGGCGATCAGCAGCTCGTCGGCGGCCGACACACCGCCGCCGATGACGAAGCAGGACGGGTCCAGGGCGGCGGCGAGGTTGGCGATGCCGACTCCGAGCCACTGCCCGATGTCCTGGAGCAGTTCGATGCACATCGCGTCGCCGTCGCGGGCCAGCTCGGTGATCATCGGGCCGGTGATGTCGCCGATCTGGCCCTTGACGTGCTCGATGATCCCGTACGCCACCGGGGAGTCGGCGGCGGCCAGCTCCTTCGCCTCGCGCACCAGCGCGTTGCCGGAGCTGTACTGCTCCCAGCAGCCGCGGTTGCCGCACGGGCAGCGGTGACCGCCGGGCACGACCTGCATATGGCCGAACTCACCGGCGACGCCGTACTTGCCGCGCTTGACCTGACCGTCCTCCAGGATCGCGCCGCCGATGCCGGTGCCCAGCGTGATCATGACGAGGTGGTCCTCGCCGCGGCCGGCGCCGAAGCGCCACTCGGCCCAGGCGGCGGCGTTGGCGTCGTTGTCGACCAGGACGGGCACGGCGAGCCGGCCGGCCAGGCGGTCGCGCAGGGGCTCGTTGCGCCAGGACAGGTGCGGCGCGAACAGCACACGGTTGCGTTCGGCGTCGACCCAGCCTGCCGCTCCGATGCCGACGGCGTGCACGTCGTGCCGGTCGGACAGGTCCAGGACCAGCTCGACGATGGTGTCCTCGACGACCTTCGGGCTCTTGGACTTGTCCGGGGTCTCCGTGCGGAGCTTCTCCAGGATGTTGCCGTCGGCGTCTACGACGCCCGCCATCACCTTGGTGCCGCCGATGTCGATACCCACGGTGGGGACTCTGGGCGCCGACAGGTGTGAGCGGCGTTCCCGGGGGCCGACCGTGCGCAGCGCCGGCGCGCGGCGGGAGCCGATGGGGGCGCTGCCCGTCCGGGCGGGGAAAGCGAGGTCGCGGTAGTTGCTCATCAGGGCCGATTGTGCCGCACGCTCACGCTGGGTGCCGAGCGGGGGAACAATGCGCGGATCCTGCGGTCTGCCGGGTGCGGGTGGTTTGTGGTTGCTCGCGCAGGTCCCCGCGCCCCTGCGAGGGCGTTGCCACTCTGGGACGTCGCATTGTCCTGACATTGCTACGTACCAGGTGGTTCGTCGGCCGGGATCAGGCCCGTACAGGCCTCGCGCTCATGACCGTACGAGCAGCTGGAACTCGAACGAGTAGCGCGTCGGGCGGTACGTGTGGGTGCCGTACTCCACAGCCCGGCCCGTGTCGTCGAAGGTCACACGCTGCATGGTGAGCAGCGGGGCGCCCTCCTCCTCGGCGAGGCGTTCGGCCTCGGCGGCGGTGGCCGCGCGGGCGCCGATGGTCTGGCGGGCGCTGTGCAGGGTGATACCGGCGGCCCGCATCAGGCGGTAGAGGCCGGTGGCCTCCAGCTGGGCGGTGTCCAGGTCGATCAGAGCGGGCGGCAGGAAGTTGCACAGGTACGCCATCGGCTCACCGTGCGCGAGACGCAGCCGCTCGATGCGGTGTACGTCGCTGTCCTCGGCGACCCCGAGAGCGGCCGCGACCTCGGCCGACGCCGGGACGACGGTGTTGACGATCACCCTGGTCGCCGGGCGCTGGCCGGCCGACTCCAGGTCGTCGTAGAGGCTGCTGAGCTCCAGCGGGCGCTTGACCTGGCTGTGCACGACCTGGGTCCCGACGCCCCGGCGGCGCACCAGCAGGCCCTTGTCGACCAGTGACTGGATGGCCTGGCGGACGGTCGGCCGGGACAGGCCGAGGCGTGCGGCGAGTTCGATCTCGTTGCCCAGCAGGCTGCCGGGCGTGAGCGCTCCGTGCTCGATCGCGGCTTCGAGCTGCTGGGACAGCTGGAAGTACAAGGGCACCGGACTGCTCCGGTCCACGCTGAGCTCTAGTTCCACGGTCGGGTCCACTTCTGGTTTCGGCACGGCCTGACTGTAGCTCTACGCGTTGTTGACGGGAAGTCGTGTAGTTTGATTGTCCGGACATTTGCATTGACAGCGCGCGCACTGAACGCGCACTTTGTTTCCATGCGCATCGGGGTCATCGGTACGGGCCGGATCGGCACGATTCACGCCAACACACTCAGCAGCCACCGCGACGTCGGCTCCCTGATCCTCACGGACGCGGACGCGTCGCGGGCCCAGGGACTGGCGCACCGGCTGGGCGAGACGGCGGCGCCCGGAGTGGACGAGATCTTCAAGTGGGGCGTGGACGCTGTGGTGATCACCACAGCGACGTCGGCACACGCCGAACTGATCGGTCGGGCAGCACGGTCCGGGCTCCCGGTGTTCTGCGAGAAACCCATAGCGCTCGATCTGCCGGGCACGCTGCAGGCGATCGGCGAGGTGGAGACGGCCGGGACGATTCTGCAGATGGGTTTCCAGCGCCGCTTCGACGCGGGGTACGTGGGCGCGCGCGAGGCGGTGCGCTCCGGGCGGCTCGGGCGGTTGCACACCGTGCGGGCGCTGACCAGCGACCAGGCGCCGCCGCCGGTCGCGTGGCTGCCGCTGTCCGGCGGGCTGTACCGGGACACCCTGATCCATGACTTCGACATGCTGCGCTGGGTGACCGGGCGCGAGGTCACCGACGTGTACGCGGCCGGGTCGGACGCCGGGCCGGTGATGTTCCGTGAGGCGGGCGACGTCGACACGGCGGCGGTGGTGCTCACGCTGGACGACGGCACGCTCGCCACGGCCACGGCGACGCGGCTGAACGGCGCCGGGTACGACGTACGCATGGAGCTGGCCGGGGAGTTGGACCAGATCGTGGTCGGGCTGGACGACCGTACGCCGATCGCCTCCACCGAGCCGACCGGGCCGCCCGCGGCGGACAAGCCGTGGTCGGGGTTCCTGGAGCGGTTCGGACCGGCCTACGAGGCGGAGCTGAACGCGTTCGTGGAGGTCGTGCGCGGGGAGCGGGCCAACCCCTGCGACGGGCGGGAGGCCCTGCAGGCGCTGCGGATCTCGGAGGCGTGCGAGCTGTCGAGACGCGAGCGAAGACCGGTCGTGCTCGGCGAGCTTCCGGGCGGGGCCCAGACCACGGCACTGTGAAGGGTCTGACGACTGTGTAGGGCCCACGACTGTGCAGAGCCTGTCGACTGTGCGGAGCCTGTCGACTTTGCAGGGCCCGGCGGCTGTGCAGGGCCCGGCGCAGGGCAGCGGCGCTCGCGCGGCTACCAGCGCACCGGCAGGCTCCGCATCCCCCGTATCAGCATCCCCGGCATCCATTCCCCCGGTGGGCCGTCCAGCGCCAGGTCGGGTGCGCGCTCCAGGAGGGAGCGCAGGGCCGTGCGCGCCTCCAGGCGGGCCAGCGGAGCGCCCAGGCAGTAGTGGAGGCCATGGCCGAAGGCGAGGTGGCCCCGGGTGTCCCGGTGGATGTCGAAGGTGTCGGGGGCCGCATAGCGGGCGGCGTCCCGGTTGGCCGCCGTGAGACCGACCATCACCGCCTCGCCCTTCTCGATGTGCCTGCCCGCGATCTCCAGGGGCTCGGCGGCATAGCGGAACGTCGCCGTCTCCACCGGCCCCTCGTGGCGCAGCATCTCCTCGACCGCGCCGTCCAGGAGCGTCATGTCGGCGCGCAGGGCGGCGAGTTGATCCGGGTGGGTGAGCAGGGCGTGGACGCCGCTGGTGATGAGGTTGACCGTGGTCTCGTGGCCGGCGATCAGCAGGATGAAGGCCATGCCCCGCAGTTCGTCCGGGGAGAGCCGGTCGCCGTCCTCGGCCGTGGTGCGGATCAGGTCGCTCAGCAGGTCACCGGTGGGTCCGGCGCACCTCTTGTCCTCGATCAGGCCGGTGAAGTACGCGGCGAGGCCGGTGAAGGCGGCGACCTCACTGCCCGGACCGGTCGGCGCGATAGCCTGCGTCGACATCCTGCGGAACTCCACGCGGTCCATCTCGGGCACGCCGAGCAGCTCACAGATGACGGTGAGCGGCAGCGGGTAGGCGAGTGACTCCACCAGGTCGGCGTGGCCCCGGGGCAGCATGGCGTCGAGCAGTTCGTCGGTGATCTGCTGGATCCTGGGCCGCAGCCCTTCCACGCGGCGCATGGTGAAGGCGCGCGCGATGAGCCCGCGCAGCCGGGTGTGCTGGGGCGGATCGGTGGCCAGCAGGTTCTTCCCGATCATCTCCTCTTCGAGCGACTTCAGGCCGATCTTGGCGCCGTCCTTGGACAGCCGCTGATCGGCGAGCGCCGCGCGTGCCTCCTCGTGCCCGACGACGAGCCAGACCTCGGACTGCCAGTCGGGCAGTAGCACCCGGTGGACCGGACCCTGCTCGCGCAGGCGCGCGTACACAGGATGCGGGTTCACCCGGAACCCGTCCCCGAACTCCCCCAGGTCGATCACTTCCGCCACGACGCTCCCCCTCGCCCGTCCACTGCCGCTCCCACTCCCCACCACACCGAGAACGCACGGGAGTCCCGACTAGTGCCCGTCCCCGTCCGGTTCCTCCAGCAGTCCCGCGTCGTACGCCAACAGGGCGATCTGCACACGGTTGTTGAGGTCGAGCTTGGCCAGGACGCGGGAGACATGGGTCTTGACGGTGGCGACGCTCATGAACAGCTCGGCGGCGATGTCGGCGTTGGACAGGCCCCGGCCCACCCCGACGGCGACCTCGCGCTCACGGTCGTTGAGGGCCGTGAGCCGCTCACGCGCGCGTGCACGGCGGGTGTCGGCGGCGGCGCCGGCCGCGTGGTTCATCAACTGGCGTGTCACGGTGGGCGACAGGACCGGGTCACCGGCCGCGACGCGCCGCACGGCGTCGACGATCTCGGCGGGCGGCGTGTCCTTGAGGACGAACCCGGCGGCACCCGCGCGCAGCGCGCGCAGTACCTGCTCGTCGGCGTGGAAGGTGGTCAGCAGCACGACCTGCGGGGCGTCCTTGCGGCCACGCAGCCGCTCGGTGGCCGTGAGGCCGTCGACCGACGGCATCCTGATGTCCATCAGGACCACGTCCGGCCGGGCGCGGTCGACCAGTGTCTCGACCTCGGAGCCGTCGGCCGCCTCACCGACGATCTCGATGTCGTCGGCGCCGCCCAGCATGAAGGACAGGCCGGCCCTGACCAGCGGGTCGTCGTCGACGAGGAGGAGTCTGATCGCAGTCATGTCCCTTACGTAATCACGGTTGTACGGCGTGGAGGTGCCGGTCGGCGAGGAGTGCCACTCGGGCTGGCCGGTTCACTGCGTGACGTGCGCCGCGGCACCGCACGCGCGCGTGGCGCCGGAACGGCCGGTGCCGCAACGGCCCGTCCCGGGGCGGCCGTTGGCCGCGCGGGGTCGGCTCCCCGGGTGTCACCCCCACGGCAGCCAGGCCCGCACCTCGAACCCCCCGTCCGACGCCGCGCCGTGCTCCAGTCTGCCGCCGGTCAGCGTGGCCCGTTCGGTCAGGCCGATCAGGCCCTGTCCGGAGCCGGGGACATGGGGAACCTCGCCGTCGGGCGCGGGATTGCGCACCCCCACCGACAGGCCCTCGCCCGGCCCGCCGGTCACCGTCACCGTGACCTCGGTGCCGGGGGCATGCTTGCGGGCGTTGGTCAGGCCCTCCTGGGCGATGCGGTAGGCGGTGCGGCCGACCGAGGCGGGCACGGCGGCGGGGTCGGTGACGCGCTGGTCGAGGGTGACCTTCATGCCGGCTTCACGCGACTCGGTGACCAGTGCCTCCAGTGCGGCGAGGGTCGGCTGAGGGCGGCCGGAGTCGTCGGGCTCGCCGGCCCGCAGAACGCCGATGATCTCCCGCAGGTCCTGGAGGGCTTCGTGGGCGCTCTCCCGGATGACGCCCGCCGCCCGCGCGATCTCCTCGCGGGGCGCGTCGGGCCGGAACTCCAGTGCGCCCGCGTGCACGCTGAGCAGCGTCAGGCGGTGGGCGAGGACGTCGTGCATCTCCCGGGCGATGGCCTCGCGGGCGAGCCGCTGTGCCTGTTCGGCGCGCAACTGCGCCTCCGTCTCGGCGCGCCGGGCCCGGTCACGCAGGCTCAGCATGAGCTGGCGCTTGGAACGGACGACCATGCCCCAGCCGACCACGGCGACGGTCAGCGCGGCGGCCAGGACGAGCGCCCAGCCGTATGGCACGTCGGGGTCGGGACGGAACCAGAAGTAGAGCGGGTTCAGGGCCAGGGACGCCCCGGCCATCCAGGCCACGTACCGGAAGGGCCGGTGCACGGCGAGAGTGAACATGACGACCAGGAACGCGCCGCCCGAAGTGCTCGACACGGCACTGATCGGGACCATCGCGACGGCCAACCCGACCGGCCAGCGGCGCCGCAGCCAGACCGCGGCGCAGGAGAGCGCGCCCAGCAACTGGTCGAAGGCGGCGTAGCCCGGCGGAAGGTCCTCGCTCCTCAGCGCGTCCGCGGCCGTCAGCCCGATGAACACGGCCAGCAGGAAGAAGGAGAAGTCGACGGCCCAGTCGCGCGCGGTGCGCCGGGGTCGTCGCCCGGAACGCTCGGGGTCGGCTTCCAACTCCTTGACCAGGGCGGAGGGCAGCAGCCAGCGCCGCCCCGCGAACGCCTGCGGTGCGGGCTCCGGCTTGTCACGACTCACGGTCGACAAATCTACGCAGTACCGGCCTCCGGCGCGCCTTCACGCGCGAGATCGACGACCAAAGTCGCGGCCTCCGAGACCTTGGTCGCCGCAGGCCATCCGGAACGTGGACTTCCGACGGCCCTGGCTCGCCCCGCGGCCGATTGGCGTGGGGGGTTCGCGGGGCGAGGGTCATGGCATGAAGCAGTTGCTTGAGTTTCTCGGCGTCATCGCCCTGTTCCAGGGCGTCGCAGGTCTGCTGAACGAGTTCACCGACTGGCACTGGGGTCTCGTCCAGCGGATCGGCTTCCTCGACGGCTTCGAGATCTACGTGAGCGTCACACTGCTCGTGCTGGCCTTCGCGCTGTTCGCCGTCGCCAGGAGCCAGAAGCCCGGCTGAGCGCGGACATGGCTTGCGGCCGGTCCGCGGGCCGGGCTTCTGGCCGGTCGCGGGCTCAGCAGCCGTAGTTGACCAGATCGAACGACCTGTAGTGGTCGGCCGTGTAGTAGTCCTCCTGGCTCTTCTCACCGGTCACGATGCGGCGCGCACCGCGTGTGGGGGAACCCGGCGTGATCACCGTGTACTCGTGGTAGTACCCGGACGACTGGCTCGGCAGGATGCCTTCCCGGTTCGAGAAGACGGTGCCGTCCTGGTCGTAGGGGAAGGGGCCGCCCTGCTCGATGAGGTCGAGCGTGTCGTGTGCCTGGGACGGCAGAGCGCTGTAGCAGATGCTGCCGACCGCGGCGGCCGCCGGGGTGGCAGTGACGGTGCCGCCGACGAGGAGGGCGGACAGGACGGCGGCTGCTGCGCCGATGCGGGTGATTCGTGGGGGGAATCTCATGGCTTCATGATGACGCGCGTAGACAGTGGCATGTCAATGTCAACGCTGGAGATTTTCCCGGCAAGTCCGATGAGTTTTCGGGAAGTTAACGTGCGCCCCGGCGTCCTCACCCGATCTCCATGACCTTGGGCGAGAACGCCGTCGGCGGATGGTCACGCGTCCCCGGAGAGCTCGTACTCGCCCGCGAACGAGCCGTACTCGGGGCGGCCCACCCGGTCGTACGAGTGGATGGCGACGCCGGTGCTCGTGGTGCGGGCGCCGGTGTGCCGGAAGGCGGTGGGCGCGGAGCCCTCCGTGAACAGACGGTGCCCGGCGCCGAGCACGACCGGGAAGGTCAGCACATGGAAGGTGTCGACGAGGTCGTGCGCCAGCAGGGACCTGACCAGGGCGCCGCTGCCGTGCACCTGGAGTTCGCCGTCGGTGCGCTCCTTGAGGGCGGTGACCTCCTTGGCGAGGTCGCCGCTGATCACGGTGGTGCCGGTCCACTCGGGGTCCGTCAGCGTGGAGGAGGCGACGTACTTCGGCAGTCCGTTGAGCTTGGACGCCACCGGGTCGGCGGGGTCGGTCACCTTCGGCCAGAAGGCCGCGAAGATGTCGTACGTGCGGCGCCCGAGGAGGAAGGCGGCCGGGCGGGTGAAGACCTCGTTGACGAACTGGCCGAAGTCGTCGTCGGCGTAGGGGAAGCTCCAGCCGCCGTGCTCGAAGCCGCCGCGGGTGTCCTCCTCCGGGCCGCCGGGTGCCTGGTAGACGCCGTCGAGGGTGACGAAGATGGTGGAGACGAGCTTGCCCATGAGGGGTGCCTCTTTTCGGGGGTGCGGTCTGTTGTCATCACCTCAGACCGCATGGGCGCCCGCAACTCATAGGTGGGCCGGGTGCCGCGTCACCGGGCGCCGGCCGGGAACGGGCCGCACCTCGGTGTCCGTTCGCCGCCAGCACTTCGCCCCGTGCGGCGCTGGGATGGACGTATGACAACCACTTACGGATCCACGACCAGCACTTACGGAACCCTGCTCGGCAAGGTCGCCCTCGTCACCGGCGGCAGTCGCGGCATCGGTGCGGCCACGGCGCTGCGGCTCGCGCGGGAGGGCGCGGACGTCGCGGTGACCTATGTGAACGGCAAGGAGGCGGCCGAGGAGGTCGTGGGCGCCGTCCAGGCGCTGGGGCGGCGGGCCGTGGCCCTGCGGGCGGACGCCGGGGACGCGGACGAGGCGGAGGGCGCGGTGGGGCGTACGGCCGAGGTGCTCGGGGGCCTGGACGTGCTGGTGAACAACGCCGGCGTCGGTGTCCTGGGGCCGCTGGAGGGCCTGTCGCTGGCGGATGTCGACCGGGTCCTCGGTGTGAACGTCCGGGGCGTCTTCCTCACCTCACGGGCGGCGGCCGTTCGCATGGGTGCCGGGGGCCGGATCATCACGATCGGCAGCTGTATGGCGCAGCATGTGCCGGGGCCGGGCGGGACGCTCTACGCGACCAGCAAGTCGGCGCTCATCGGCCTGACGAAGGCGCTGGCCCGTGAGCTCGGCCCGCGCGGGATCACGGCGAACATCGTGCACCCCGGGCCCATCGACACGGACATGAATCCGGCGGACGGCCCGTATGCGCTTGGCCAGGCGGAGATGACCGCGCTGGGGCGGTTCGGGACGGCCGAGGAGGTGGCCGGGATGGTGGCGTATCTGGCGGGCGCCGAGTACGTCACGGGGACCGAGTTCGCGGTGGACGGCGGCCACGCGGCGTGAGGTGACGTGGGGCGCACGCGTGAGGTGACGTGGGGCGCACCGGTGCTGTCCGGGCGGGCCGGTGCGCCCCACGGGTTCAGCCGCCCAGCTCCTGGTGTCGCGCCGCCAGCGCGGTCGTGCCCTGCTCGGTCAGTGAGCCGTGCAGGCGCAGGCGGGAGATGCCGCCGTCCGGGAAGATGTCCACGCGCGCGTGCGTGCCCACCGCGGGGGTCGGCAGGACGAAGCGGTGGTTGGTGTCGGGCTGGAGGCGGGTGCGCGGGAGGATCTCCGTCCACTCCCCGCTCTCGCCGTCCTTCACCGACACCGACGCCCAGCCCGCGCTGTTGCCCTTCAGATACGCCGTGTCGATCTCGACCGCACGGATCTGGGACTGGGCCACCAGCCGGTAGCTGATCCAGTCGTTGCCCTGGTCGCGGCGCCGGCGGGTCTCCCAGCCGTCGTCCATCTTGCGGGAGCGGCCCGGCTGGATGGTGTTGGTGGCGGGCGAGTAGAAGAGGTTGGAGGCGTCCTCGACCTGGCCGCCGTTCTCCAGGGCGACCACGTCGAAGGTGCCCAGCACCGACAGCCACTCGGGGTCGGGTACGACCTCGCCGTACACGCGCAGGCGGGCGATCCCGCCGTCGGGGTGCTGGTTGACGCGCAGGTGGGTGAAGCGCTGCTCGGCCGAGACGGCGAAACCGTTGGCCGCGTGGCCGCCGACCGGCGTGCGCGGGACCAGCGTCGTCCACTTCACGTCGTCGCCGAGCAGTTCCTCGGGCGACGGCGAACCCGGCACCGACGCGCCCTCGACGGACACCGCCTGCGGGTAGTTGCCGCGGAAGTGGGCCGTGTCGACGACGATGCCGCGGATCACGCCGGGCGCACCGAGCCGCACCAGCGCCCAGTCGTGGTCCTCGGCCGTCGGCCACGGGTGCTCGGCGGAGGCACCGCGGCGCCGCCGGGTCTCCCAGCCGTCCATGATCTTGCCCTTGTGCCCGAAGTGCTCGGGGTCGAATTCGGCCCGCTCGGGCACCAGCAGGTTCTCCCGCTGGGCGAAGAACTCGTCGTTGGCGGCGATGACTCCGGCGCCCAGCCGGCGGTCGGCGAGGTTGGCGTACTGGGTGAACGGGAAGTCGGCGGTGCGGTAGTCCGCGTACGGGTCGCCGCCGCCGTAGGGGTTCGCGTCGCCGGTGAAGCTGGGTATCGCCGTCACGGTGATCAGGTCTGCCTTTCGAGATCGATGGGTGGGTGTCAGTCGGTCCGGGTGAGGAGTCGCCCCTTCGGGTCGGTGAACTCGCCGTCCGCGACGATGCGTTCGCCGCGCAGCCAGGTGGACTTCACGACGCCGTACAGGGTCTTGCCCGCGTACGCCGTCACACGGTTGCGGTGCTGGAGGGCGGCCGGGTCCACGGTGAAGGTCGCGTCGGGCGCGAGGACCGCGAAGTCGGCGTCGCGACCCGCCTCGATGGCGCCCTTCTGGTCCAGCCCGACGAGCTGCGCGGTCCGCGCGGACATCCAGCGGACGACGTCCTCCAGGCCGTGTCCGCGCCTGCGGGCCTCGGTCCACACGGCCGCCAGGCTCAGCTGGAGGCCGGAGATGCCGCCCCAGGCGGTGGCGAAGTCGTCGGTCTTCAGGTCGGCCGTGGAGGGCGAGTGGTCGGTGACCACACAGTCGATGGTGCCGTCGGCCAGCGCCTGCCACAGCAGGTCCTGGTTGGCGGACTCACGGATCGGCGGGCAGCACTTGAACTCGCTGGCGCCGTCCGGGACTTCCTCGGCGGTCAGGGTGAGGTAGTGCGGGCACGTCTCGACGGTGATCCGTACGCCGTCCCGCTTGGCCTCGGCGATCAGCGGCAGCGCGTCGGACGACGACAGGTGCAGCACGTGCACGCGCGCGTGGAGGCGTTTCGCCTGGGCGATGAGCTGGGCGATCGCCGTGTCCTCCGCGTCGCGCGGGCGCGAGGCGAGGAAGTCGGCGTACTTCGGGCCGGCCTGCTGCGGGGCGGCCTGCAGGTGATGCGGGTCCTCGGCGTGCACGATCAGCAGGCCGCCGAAGGAGGTGATCTCCGCCAGGGACTGGGCGAGCCGGTCCTGGTCGAGGTGCGGGAACTCGTCCACGCCGGACGGCGACAGGAAGGCCTTGAAGCCGAAGACACCGGCCTCGTGCAGCGGGCGCAGGTCCTTGACGTTGTCCGGCAGGGCGCCGCCCCAGAAGCCGACGTCGATGTGCGCCTTGTCGGCGGCGACGTCCTTCTTGGTACGGAGGTGGTCGACCGTGGTGGTCGGCGGGAGGGAGTTGAGCGGCATGTCGACGAGGGTGGTGATGCCGCCGGCCGCCGCCGCGCGCGTGGCGGTCCAGAAGCCCTCCCACTCGGTGCGGCCGGGGTCGTTGACATGCACGTGCGTGTCGACCAGGCCGGGCAGCAGGACGTCGTCGCCGAGGTCCTCCAGCCGGGCGCCGGACGGGACTTCGGCGTCGTGGGCGAGTACGGCGGTGATCTTTCCGCCGGCGACCGCGACCGAGGCGGCGCGTGTCCCCTCGGGCGTGATGACGCGCGTCGAGCGCAGCACCAGTTCAGCGTCGGACACCCGGACCCCTCTCTGCCGCCTTTGACCTCCGCGCCGCGTTTTACTTCCGCGTAACGGAATTCAACTTTCTGTTGAAGGAGTCTTCACTCCCGCTTCCACGTCGTCAAGGGCACACTTCTCCACAGTGCACCCGTTGCGCACACTCTGGACGTTTCCACAAAGCGGAATTAGAATTCCAGCAAGCAGAACGTAGCTACCTACAAGCGGGGAGTCAACCGACCGACGGGTAGGCTTCTTCCCTCCCAGCCGGTCCCGAAAGGAACGCGCCGTGCCGACGTCCAGCGCCAGCACCACCGACTCCGCCAAATCCAACGCCAGTGGCGGTGTCCAGTCCCTTGAGCGCGCCTTCGACCTGTTGGAGCGGATGGCCGACGCGGGCGGCGAGGTCGGCCTGAGCGAGCTGTCCGCGAGCAGCGGGCTGCCGCTGCCCACCATCCACCGCCTCATGCGGACGCTCGTCGCGTGCGGATACGTACGCCAGCAGCCCAACCGCCGCTACGCCCTCGGCCCCCGGCTGATCCGCCTCGGCGAGTCCGCCTCCCGGCTGCTCGGCACCTGGGCCCGCCCCTACCTCGCCCGGCTGGTCGAGGAGACCGGCGAGACGGCGAACATGGCACTGCTCGACGGCGACGAGATCGTGTACGTCGCCCAGGTGCCGTCCAAGCACTCGATGCGCATGTTCACCGAGGTCGGCCGCCGTGTGCTGCCGCACTCCACCGGTGTCGGCAAGGCACTGCTCGCCTCGTTCCCGCCGGAGGAGGTGCGGGCCCTGCTGTCCCGCACGGGTATGCCGGCCGCCACGGAGAAGACGATCACCACGCCGGACGGCTTCCTCGCGGCGCTGGAGGACGTACGGCGCAACGGCTACGCGGTCGACGACAACGAGCAGGAGATCGGCGTGCGCTGCCTGGCCGTCTCCGTCCCCGACTCCCCCACCGCGGCGGCGATCTCCATCTCCGGCCCGGCCGGGCGGGTCACCGAGGCGGCGACGGACAAGATCGTGCCGGTGCTGCAGCAGGTGGCCGACGAGCTGTCGGAGGCCCTGGCCAGCCAGAACCCCACGTCGTGACGCCGAGCCGGGTATGAGCACGCTGTGACGCCGAGCCGGCCATGAACACGCTTCGCCGGACCGGCTCTCCAAGGCCGGTCCGGCGGGTCAAGCCCCAGCCCTAGCCCCGCCCCCGCGGAGACTCCCCGAACAGATCCACGGCGTTGCGGACGGCCGACAGTCCTCGGGACAGGGCGCTCACGGATCCGATCGCCCCTGCGATCAGGAGCAGCGACCTGCGCAGCCGGGGCGTCTCCGGCACTCCGTGGATCGTCATCGCGGCCAGCGCGGCGAGTTCGTCCTCGGCGATGCCGCGGTCCGGGAACTCGGCAGGGTGCGCGGCGAGTTCGCGGCGCAGACGGGACACCGCCGTCCGCAGTTCCGCCACCCTCGGGTCCTCGTCGCTGCCCGTCACCGGCCTCTGTCCCAAGCTCCGCAACACAGCACTCCCCCCTCGCACGCCGTTGTGCGCCAGTAGTCCCGCTCCCCCCTCCGAGCACCCCTCGCGTCGGCCGGGCGCCGGAGACGCGGGTCAGTAAACGCCACCCGATGCCGATCCGCCACCACGCGGACGGAAATTCAGTCGTTGGAAGTCGGGCGCCCGTTCAGGTGTCAGGTATGCAGGACGCATGACTGAGAAAGACACGGCTCATGGCTGAGCGGGAAGCCGCCCCCGTCGTCGGTCTGCTCCTCGCCGCCGGCGGTGGACGACGGCTCGGCGGACGCCCGAAGGCGCTGCTCCGGCACCGCGGCCGCCCCCTCGTCGAGCATGCCGTCGGGGTACTGCGCGAGGCGGGCTGCACGCGCGTGCACGTGGTGCTGGGCGCGCGGGCCGCCGCCGTACGGGAGCAGGCCGAACTCGGCGACTGCGTACTGCTGGAGAACCCGGACTGGGCCGACGGAATGGGCTCCTCCCTGCGCGCCGGGCTCGGCTCGCTCGCGGGGACGGGGGCGCGGGCGGCACTCGTCTCGCTGGTCGACCAGCCGGGCATCGGGCCGGAGGCGGTGTCCCGGGTGCTGGCCGCGTACGAGGGCGAAGAGTCGCTCGTATCGGCGGCCTACGACGGGGTACGCGGGCATCCCGTGCTCTTCGGCGCCGCCCACTGGGCGGGCATCGCGGCGACCGCGACCGGCGACCGCGGGGCACGCGCCTATCTGAAGGAGCACGAGGGCGCGATCCGGCTCGTCGAGTGCGGGGACGTGGCGGAGCCGTACGACATCGACACGGAGGCCGACCTGAGCCACCTTGAGTGAGCGGGGTGGCACTGAGCGCCACCTTTCCTCGACTCAGAGAATCTCGATATCAACAAACGATTGAACTTCCACCATGAGGAAACTAGTATCCACTGTTCAGAAGCGCCCGACCGCTCCGCGGGCGTAGTTCGTCCTATACGGGAACACTGGCACCCGGTGCCAGAAGCTCGACAGCTCGTCCACGTAGCTCGCTGAAGGAAGTGACAGCTCATGTCCGCACCAGCGCCGTCCCCGCTGGCCATCGTCGACGCCGAGCCCCTGCCGCGGCAGGAGGAGGTCCTCACGGAGGCGGCCCTCGCCTTCGTGGCCGAGCTGCACCGCCGGTTCACGCCCCGGCGTGACGAACTGCTCGCCCGCCGCGCCGAGCGCCGCGCCGAGATCGCCCGCACCTCCACGCTCGACTTCCTCCCGGAGACCGCCGCCATCCGCGCGGACGACTCCTGGCGGGTGGCCCCCTGCCCGCCCGCGCTCCAGGACCGCCGGGTCGAGATCACCGGCCCCACCGACCGCAAGATGACCATCAACGCCCTCAACTCGGGCGCGCGGATCTGGCTCGCCGACTTCGAGGACGCCTCCGCGCCCACCTGGGAGAACGTCGTCCTCGGCCAGGTCAACCTGAGCGACGCGTACACCCGGAACATCGACTTCACGGACCCGAAGTCCGGCAAGTCGTACGCCCTGCGCCCCAACGACGAGCTCGCGACGGTCGTCATGCGCCCGCGCGGCTGGCACCTGAACGAGCGGCATCTCCAGGTCGACGGGCAGCCGGTGCCCGGCGCCTTCGTCGACTTCGGCCTGTACTTCTTCCACAACGCCCAGCGCCTGCTCGACCTCGGCAAGGGCCCGTACTTCTACCTGCCGAAGACGGAGTCGCACCTGGAGGCCCGCCTCTGGAACGACGTGTTCGTCTTCGCGCAGGACCACCTCGGCATCCCGCAGGGCACCGTCCGCGCGACCGTCCTGATCGAGACGATCACGGCGGCGTACGAGATGGAGGAGATCCTCTACGAACTGCGCGACCACGCCTCCGGGTTGAACGCCGGCCGCTGGGACTACCTGTTCTCCATCGTCAAGAACTTCCGCGACGGCGGCGCCAAGTTCGTCCTGCCGGACCGCAACGCGGTCACGATGACGGCCCCGTTCATGCGCGCGTACACCGAACTCCTCGTCCGCACCTGCCACAAGCGCGGCGCCCACGCGATCGGCGGCATGGCGGCGTTCATCCCGTCCCGCCGGGACGCCGAGGTCAACAAGGTGGCCTTCGAGAAGGTCCGCGCCGACAAGGACCGCGAGGCCGGCGACGGCTTCGACGGCTCCTGGGTGGCCCACCCCGACCTGGTCCCGATCGCCATGGAGTCCTTCGACAAGGTCCTCGGCGACAAGCCGAACCAGAAGGACCGGCTGCGCGAGGACGTCCACGTCGAGGCGGCCGACCTGATCGCCGTCGACTCCCTGGACACCAAGCCGACGTACCCGGGCCTGGTCAACGCCGTCCAGGTCGGCATCCGCTACATCGAGGCGTGGCTGCGCGGCCTCGGCGCGGTCGCCATCTTCAACCTCATGGAAGACGCGGCCACCGCCGAGATCTCCCGCTCCCAGATCTGGCAGTGGATCAACGCGGGCGTCGAGTTCGAGAACGGCGAGCACGCCACGCCCGAGCTCGCCCGCAAGGTCGCCGCCGAGGAACTGGCGAACATCCGCGCCGAGATCGGCGAGGAGGCCTTCGCGGCCGGCCACTGGCAGCAGGCCCATGACCTGCTCCTGGAGGTCTCCCTCGACGAGGACTACGCGGACTTCCTGACGCTGCCCGCGTACGAGCAGCTCAAGGGCTGACCTACTCCTGCGACGCCTTGTCCGAGTGGCCCAGGGACTTTCCCGGGGCCACTCGGTCGCGTACGGCCTGCTTGACGGCCGTCGGCTCGGGGAAGCCCTGCTCGCGGCGGTCCCAGACCACCTCGTCGTCCACCCGGACCACGAAGATCCCGCCCTTGCCCGGCTTCAGGGCCAGCTCGGACAGCTCCGCCTCGAAGGTGGTGAGCAGTTCCTGCGCCAGCCAGGCCGCGCGCGGCAGCCATCTGCACTGGGTGCAGTACTCGATCTCGACACGGCCGCTCATCCGAGGTGCACCGACCAATCCTGTTCCGCGGCCGGTTTGCCGTGCAGGTCGGGGACCTGCTTCAGCCACCTCGGCCGGCCCTGCTGTGACCTCGCCGCCCGGAGGGCCTCCTCGGCGGCGAGTTCCTCCCGGGTGGGGAAGTCGGTGGGGAGCCAGGCGGCGGACGCCCGCACGCGCGCGTGGAGGTGGGCGACATAGGCCGCGCGGGCCTCGTCCGGCGTGGCGAAGCCCGGCTCGTCGGCCAGCCAGGGATCCGGCACCTCGGCCACGATCCCGCGCAGCAGTTCCTCGGTCACCTTGGGCGCCAGCTCGGCGTCCGCGGCGCGCACATCGGGGGCGTAGTGGCCGAGGGCGTGATGGCGGAAGTCGTACGCCTTCCCGGGGTCCGAGCCGTCCCAGCGGTGGTGGAAGACCAGGGCGGCCCCGTGGTCGATCAGCCACAGGCGCGGCGGCACCGTGCCGAGCGTCGGCCAAATCATCAGGTTCGAACTGTGCACCGTACGGTCGACGTTCGCGGTCAGGGCATCCAGCCAGACGATCCGCCCGGCCTCCAGCGGGTCCGCCCGGAAGGTCTTGGCGACCTCGGGGGTGAAGTCCCGCGCGCCCGGCAGGAAGTCCATGCCGAGGTTGATCCCCGCGCTGGCGGCATGCAGCTCGCGCACCTCCTGGTGCGGCTCGCTGTCCGCGATCGCGGGGTCGAAGTGGACCAGGACCAGCTCGGGGAAGCGCAGCCCCAGCGCACGGGCCAGCTCACCGACGATCACCTCGGCGACCAGCGCCTTGCGGCCCTGCGCGGAGCCGGTGAACTTGACGACGTACGTGCCCAGGTCGTCGGCCTCGACGACTGCGGGCACGGAGCCGCCGGACCGGAGGGGAACGACGTAGCGGGTAGCGGCAACCTCTCTCAGCATCTTCCGCCTCCAGCTTCCGGCATGAAGTGAACATAGTAACGAGGCGTGACCGCCGGGGCGGAATACCGAGCCATCGCGCCGGGGCGGCGCAGCGGCCGGCCGTCACCCCGACGACCGTGCGGTCTCCTCGCCGGACACCGTCCAGGGGCCCGCAGTGACGGTACGGAACCCCCGGCGGTAGGCCGACGGCGAGGTGCGCATGATCTTCGAGAAGTGGTGCCGGAAGGTCACGGGGGACTCGAAGCCCACGGCCGCCGAGATCTCCTCCACCGAGGCGGGCGAGGTCTCCAGCAGCGGCAGGCTCGCCCGCACCCGCTGCGAGATCAGCCAGCGCATCGGTGAGCTCCCCGTGGCCCGGGCGAAGTGCCGCAGATAGCTGCGCTCGGACATCCGCGCCTCCCGGGCCAGGGCACCCACCGTGACCGGCTCGGACAGATGCTCCAACGCCCATGCCATGCTGCGCGGGACTCCCTCGTCCTGGGACGGCGCGGGCACGGGCGCCTCGATGTACTGTGCCTGACCGCCGTCCCGGTGCGGCTGGATCACCAGGCGCCGCGCCACCGCGTTGGCCAGCTCCGTCCCGAAGTCCTTGCGCACCAGGTGCAGAAACAGATCGAGAGTGGCCGCACTGCCCGCACCGGTCAGGACATCGCCGTCATCCACGTAGAGCGGATACGGATCCACCTCGACCCGCGGGTGGCGACTGCGCAGCAGGTCGGCCCAGCGCCAGTGGGTGGTGGCCGGCCGGCCGTCGAGCAGCCCGGCCGCCGCCAGCGTGAAGGCCCCCATGCACGTCGACACGATGCGCGCGCCGGCGCGGTGTGCCGCCCGCAGCTCCTCGATGAGCGCGCCGGACGGCGGCACGTCCAGATCCGCGCTGCTGGGCACGATGACCGTGTGGGCCGAGCGCAGCTGCCGCAGCCCGTACCGCGTGGTCAGCACAGCGCCTCCCGCCAAGGGCACGGAGGAGGGCTGCTCCGCGCAGAGGCGCAGTTCGTAGTGCGCGGGGGTCAGATCGTTCAGATACGGGCCGAACACGGCTGTGACCATCCCGATCTCGAACGACGAGGTCTGATCGGTCACCAGGGCGGCGACGCGGTACGGAGGGTTCGGCTTGCGCTGGATCATCCGTCGCTCCTCTGCAAAAGGCCACGGCACTCTCTGGCGGAATCTTAGCGAAGAGTGTCATTGCCGCCACTGTTCTGAGGTCGGCCTCCGCGGGATCGTTACAGACAGCAGTGCAACGGCAAGAGAGAGGCAGGGACGGACATGCGCGCACTGGGCATCGCCTGCAAGCGCTTCTTCCGCGACGTGTGCTACGGCATCGACACGGGCCACGCGATCCGCCACGGCCTGAGGCCGGCGCCCCAGCCCAGCCGCGGGACCCACTGACGGGGCTGACAGGGGCTGACTGCGTCGGTCCGGCCTAGCGGCCGGGCGCGAGGGTGTTTCCGATGGAGGCGGCCACGACCGCCACGATTCCGGTGATCTGCCAGGCGGAAACCGCCTGGCCGAGCATCACCAGCCCGAACACCGCGGCGACGGCGGGCTCCAGGCTCATCAGAATCGAGAAGCCCTGCGCCGGCATCCGGCGCAGGGCTTTGTTCTGCAGCGAATACGACACGACCTCGCACAGCACGGCGACGCCGAGACATCCCAGCAGCACCCGGGGGTCGAGCAGCGCGGTGCCGGAGGTGGTCACGGCGAGCGGAAGGGTCAGCACCGCGGCCCATGTGGTCGCCGGCGTCAGCCAGCGTCCGTCCTCGGTCCTGCGGCCCAGGGTGGAGGAAACCATGATGTAGCCGCCCCAGGACACCGCCGCTCCGATCGCCAGCAGCACCCCCGCGAGCCCCAGCGGACCCGTCGCGTCGGTCAGTGCGGTGAGACAGACCCCGACCGCGGCGAGCCCCGCCCACAGCAGACCGCGCATGCGCCGGGTGGAGAACAGGGCGATCGTCAGTGGGCCGGTGAACTCGATGGTGACGGCGACTCCCAGCGGCAGCCGGTCGACGGCCGCGTAGAACGCCAGATGGTGCAGGGCCAGCAGCGTCCCGATGAGCAGGACGAGCCCGAGCGTGCCGGAGTCACGGAAGACACGCGGAGACACTCGCATGACGACGAGAAGAACGACGGCCGCGAACACCAGCCGCAGGGCCACCACGCCCGCCACGCCCGCGAGCGGGAACAGCAGTTTGGCCAGGGCCGCGCCCAGTTCCAGGGCGACGATGCCGCCGAGCACCATCGGCGTGGGCGCGAACCCCGGTACCCGGGCCGCGCCTTCGGGCGCCGTGACCTGCTTCTCCTGCTGCTCTCCCCTCATGCGGCGGACCGCGACGGTACGTTCCGCAGTCGGGTCCTCAGCATCAGCATGCGTGCGCACCTTTCCCGTATGCCGTCGGCATGGAACGGGCTCAGCAGATCCGGCAGTTCCTTGTCGATCTCGGCGTCGCCCTCCGCGGTGAAACGGATCTCGCCGTCCGCCCGGACCTGTACCCCGTCGAGCACGGCCCACCGCTGGTTGAGCTCCACCGCCCGTTCCCGGGACATCACCGAGGGCAGATCCAGGTCGATACGGCCCGAGGAGATCCGCACCGGATAGCCGCCGGGCAGGCCCGAAGGCCCCGGGAGGTTCACCTGTGCCTCACGCTGGTCGAGCAGGCCGGACACGAGAAGGGCCGTGGCATGGCCGCCCACCGCGTTCAGTTCGGACCTCGGGGTGTCGCGCTGCGCGCGCAGGGCCTCGGTGACGTCGGGTACGGACACTCCGTCGAGCCAGGCGAGCGCCTCCTCGTCGGGGCGGTGCGGCGCGTGCAGGTGCACATGGTGCCCCAGCACCCGCAGCGAGCCCTGCCCGCCGCCGGCTCGCAGAGCGGCCCGGAGCGAGGCCGCGATCGTCAGGACGTTGCCCGTCCCGCAGAACACCGGAAGGCCGAGGGACTTCAGCACGGGATTGACCGCGTCCGGGAAACAGGCGTTCACGAGCAGGGCCTGCGGATGTACGTCGGCGATCGCCTCGGCCAGGGTGAGGGCGGGCAGCGACTGCAGCGGCAGGGTCACGCCGAATCCCGCCCCGGCCACGAGGTCACTCCATGCCGAGGGCGCCCGTGTGCCCTCCCACGGTGACTGGTGCGAGGCGCAGTTGATAACGACAGCGGGCTTGACGCGCGCCAGCACGGAACGGAACACCTCGGCGGAGTACTCGGGTGCCGGCAGCGCCCGGAACGCCACGTCGGCCCCGCTCAACGCGGCGCGGGTGTTGGCGACGTAGCAGACCTCGGCAGCGTTGTGCGGCGTACCCGACAACAGGGTCACGGCGCACCGCTCCGGGGCGGTCGTGGCGAGGGACGAGCAGATCGCCCGGGTGAGCGATCCGACGCCGACGATCAGAACGTCGCGACTGGTCAAGGGAGATCCTCGGTTCGTGGGGCTTACGTTCGTGGGGCTTACGGGGCGTGAGAGCGGTGTGCGGGCCCCCGCCGGGCCCGGCCCCCACCGCGGCTCCAACCAAGCGGCGGAGTGCGGTTGCTTCAGCAGGTCGCCCCGGCAGGTGCCCG
>NZ_JBHYJA010000082.1:0-23244 GCF_042740355.1 Streptomyces sp. NPDC059010 | reverse complement strand
TTATTTACTCTCCCCCCCCCCCTCCACCGCGAGTCTCACTCCTGTGTGGGGCGCGCCCGCGCCGGGGGGGGGGGGGGGGGGGCCCCCCCCCCCCCCCCCACAAGGGCGCGGGGAACCGCGCACTAGCCCCGCAGCACCGCTCCCGTACGCTCGCCCGCGAGGGCCACCGCCGCGTCCCTGGCAGCCGACGCCTCGTCGACGGTCAGCGTCCGGTCACCCGCACGGAAGCGCAGCGCGTACGCCAGCGACTTCTTGCCGTCCCCGAGCTGCTCGTCGTTGACGTACACGTCGAACAGCCGGATGCCCTCAAGGAGTTCACCCGCACCCTCACGCAGTGCGGCCTCGACCTCCACGGCCGGTACCGGCTTGTCCACGACGAGGGCGACGTCCTGCGTGGCCACGGGGAACGTGGAGATGCTCGGCGCCTGGGGCGTGCCGTCGCCGACCTGCTCCAGGGCGTCCAGGTCGAGCTCCATCGCGCAGCTGCGCGCGGGCAGACCCAGTGCCTTCAGGACCCGCGGGTGCAGCTCACCGGCGTGACCGATGATCCGCTCGGCACCCTCCACACTGATCGCCAGCGCGGCGCACCGGCCCGGGTGCCACGGCCCGTACTGCCCGGCCCGCACGATCAGCTCGGCCCCGGCCTCACGGGCGACGACCCGCGCCGCCTCGATCGCGTCGGCCCAGTCGGCCGGACGGCCCTTGCCCCACCAGCCGGCCTGCTCCCGCGCACCGGCGAGGACGACGGCCACATGCCGCGGCTGCTGCGGCAGCACGGCGTTCAGCGCGGCGATCTCCTCGTCCGTCGGACGACGGTCGACCGGCAGATGACCGGCGGCGGCACGCTCCTCGCGCGGCTGGAAGACCAGCCCGGTCTCGAACAGCGCCAGGTCGTGCGAGCCCCGCCCGTCGTTGCGGCGCAGCGCGCCGAGCAGCCCCGGCAGCAGCGACGTACGCAGCGCGGGCTCCTCGTCGTTGAGCGGGTTGACCAGCTTGACGACACGGCGGGCCGGGTCGTCGGCGGCCAGGCCGAGCTGGTCGAAGACCTGCTCGCTGACGAAGGGGTAGTTCGGCGCCTCGACGTACCCGGCGCCGGCCAGCGCGCGGCCGACCCGGCGGTGCAGTCGCTGACGGTGCGTCAGGCCACGGCCGGAGGGCAGCTTGGGCAGCGTGGAGGGCAGGTTCTCGTAGCCCTCCAGGCGGATGACCTCTTCGGCCAGGTCGTTCGGTTCGAGGAGGTCGGGCCGCCAGGACGGCACGGTGACGATCAGCTCGTCCTGCCCGTACACGTCGCAGCCGATCTGCTGGAGTCGGCGTACGACGATCTCGCGGCCGTACTCGACGCCGGCGACCTTGTCGGGGTGGTCGGCCGGGGTGGTGATGGTGTGCGGCGCGGACGGCGTGATGACCTCGGTGACACCGGCCTCGGCGGTACCGCCCGCGAGCAGCACCAGCAGGTCGACGGTCCGCTGGGCCGCCGCGGCTGCCGCCGCCGGGTCGACGCCGCGCTCGAAGCGACGGGACGCCTCGGAGGACAGCTTGTGGCGGCGGGCCGTACGCGCGATGGCGACCTGGTCGAAGTGCGCCGCCTCGATGACGACGTCGGTGGAGGCGTTCTCGACGTTGTCGTGGTCGGCGATCTCCGTGTTGGCGCCGCCCATGACGCCCGCGAGGCCGATCGGGCCGCGCTCGTCGGTGATGACCAGGTCCTCGGCGTGCAGCTTGCGCTCCACGCCGTCGAGGGTGACGAGCTTCTCGCCCTCCTCGGCCCGGCGCACACCGATGGTGCCCTGGACCAGGCTCCGGTCGTAGGCGTGCAGCGGCTGGCCGAGCTCCATCATCACGTAGTTGGTGACGTCGACGGCGAGCGAGATCGGGCGCATGCCGACCTTCTGCAGGCGGCGCTGCAGCCAGATCGGGGAGCGCGCCTCGGGGCTCAGGCCGGTCACCGTGCGGGCGGTGAAGCGGTCGCAGCCCATCGGGTCGGAGACCTGCACCGGGTAGCCGAAGGCGTTCGGTCCCGGCACGTCGAGCAGGGCCGGGTCGCGCAGCGGGAGGCCGTAGCCGATGGCGGTCTCGCGGGCGACGCCGCGGATGGACAGACAGTCGCCGCGGTTGGCGGTGACGGCGATGTCCAGGACCTCGTCGACCAGCTCAAGGAGCTCGATGGCGTCCTTGCCGACCTCGGTCTCCGGCGGCAGCACGATGATGCCGTGCGTGCCGTCGTCGCCCATGCCCAGCTCGCTGGTGGAGCAGATCATGCCGTGCGAGACCCGGCCGTAGGTCTTGCGCGCGGCGATCGCGAAGCCGCCGGGCAGCACGGCGCCCGGGAGTACGACCACGACCTTGTCGCCGACCTGGAAGTTCCGGGCGCCGCAGATGAGTTCCTGGGGCTCGCCGGTGCCGTTGGCCTGGCCGACGTCGACGGTGCAGAAGCGGATCGGCTTCTTGAACTCCGTCAGCTCCTCGATGGTCAGCACCTGGCCGACCACGAGCGGGCCCTTGAGGTCGGCGCCGAGGTGCTCGACGGTCTCGACCTCAAGCCCTGCCGCGACCAGCTTCTCCTGGACGTCGCGGCCGGTTTCCGTCGCCGGCAGGTCGACGTACTCCCGCAGCCAAGAAAGCGGGACCCGCATCAGATCTCCATCCCGAACGGCCGGGTGAACCGGACGTCACCCTCGACCATGTCTCGCATGTCCTCGACGTTGTGGCGGAACATCAGCATCCGCTCGATGCCGAACCCGAAGGCGAAGCCGCTGTACTTCTCCGGGTCGACGCCGCAGGCGGTGAGCACCCGCGGGTTGACCATGCCGCAGCCGCCGAGCTCGATCCAGCCCTCGGAGGAGCAGGTACGGCAGGGGCGGTCGGGGTTGCCGACGGACTCGCCGCGGCAGACGTAGCACACCATGTCCATCTCGGCGGACGGCTCGGTGAACGGGAAGAAGTTGGGCCGCAGCCGGGTCTTCATGCCCTCGCCGAACAGGGACTGGACCATGTGGTCCAGGGTGCCCTTGAGGTCGGCCATGGTGAGGCCCTCGTCCACGGCGAGCAGCTCGACCTGGTGGAAGACCGGGGTGTGCGTGGCGTCCAGCTCGTCGGTGCGGTACACACGGCCGGGGCAGATCACATAGACCGGCAGCTCGCGGTCGAGCAGCGAGCGGATCTGCACGGGCGAGGTGTGGGTGCGCAGCACGACGCCGGAGTCGGCGGAGCCGTCCGGGCCCTCGATGAAGAAGGTGTCGGCCTCGCCGCGGGCCGGGTGGTCCGGGCCGATGTTGAGGGCGTCGAAGTTGAACCACTCGGCCTCGACCTGCGGGCCCTCGGCGACCTCGTAGCCCATGGCCACGAAGATGTCCTCGATGCGCTCCGAGAGCGTGGTGAGCGGGTGGCGGGCGCCGGGCGGTACGCGGTCGTACGGCAGCGTGACGTCCACCGCCTCCTCGACCAGCACGCGCTGGTCCCGCTCGGCCTCCAGCTCGGCCTGGCGGGCGGCGAGGCCCTTGTTCACCGCGCCGCGGGCCTGGCCGACGAGCTTGCCGGCGGCCGCCTTGGCGTGCGGGGGCAGGGCGCCGATCTCGCGGTTGGCGAGGGCCAGCGGGGACGTGCCGCCGGTGTGGGCGACCTTGGCCTCCTGGAGCGCGTCGAGGGAGTCCGCGGCGGCGAAGGCGGCGAGCGCCTCGTCCCGCATGCGCTCGATCTCTTCCGGTTTCAAGGCCTCGACCTCTACAGGGTCGTACGACTTATTCGGTGCCGACATCTCTTCCCGTGCTTCCGATTGGCTGGCGGATGGTCCCCGTACCGACTCGTGGACAGATCGTCACGGTTTTTGGGACACAAAGGTGCCAAAGGCCGAGTCTAACGGGGTTGAGGAACGCGAATGCGCCCGTGGGGCTCGGGCCGGCTCTCAGGTGAGATACGCCGGTGCCGCCACGGGCAACGTAAATCGGAACTGTGCGCCGCCACCGGGGGCGCGGCCGACCTCGATGGCGCCGCCGTGCGCCTCGACGATGCCCTTGACGATGTAGAGCCCGAGGCCCGTGCCGCCGCGCTTGCTGCCCCGCCAGAAGCGGGTGAAGACGCGGTTCATGGACTCCTCCGGGATGCCGGGCCCCTCGTCGCTCACGGTGATCGACGTACCGGTGTCCTCCCCTTCGCGGGGGGACGCCGTGGCCGTGATGTCAATGGTGACCGTTCCGTCGCCGTGCCGCACGGCATTTTCGATGAGGTTGCTGAGCACCTGGTCGATCTTGTCGGGGTCGGCCCACAGGTCGGGCAGCGGCTGCTCGACACGCAGCAGGAACCGGTCGGCGACCTGGCCGGCGGCGACGTACGCCTGGATGTGCCGCCCCACGGCCGCGCCGATGTCGACGGGCTGGCGCCGCACCTCAAGGCGCCCGCTGTCGATCCGCGAGATGTCGAGCAGCTCGGCGATGAGCCGGGTGACCCGGTCGGCGTCGGCGTCGACGGTCTCCAGCATCAGCCGCTTCTGGTCGTCGGTGAAGCGTTCCCACTTGGCGAGGAGCGTGGCGGTGAAACCCTTGACGGAGGTGAGCGGAGAGCGCAGCTCATGGGCCACGGTCGCGATCAGCTCCGCGTGACTGCGCTCGGTACGGCGGCGGGCCTCGGTGTCGCGCAGGGAGACGACGACACGGCGGACCGGCCCGGTCGGCTCGGCACGGACGTATCGCACCGAGACCAGCACCTCACGCCCGCCGGGGAGGAGGAGGTTGCGCTCCGGCTGCCGACGGCGGATGGCGAGGCCCCCGTACGGATCGGTCAGCTGCCACCAGCGCCGCCCCTCCAGGTCCTCTAACGGCAGGGCCTTCTCCAGCCGCTGCCCGAGGGCGTCGTCGGCGCGGACCGCGGTGATGCGCTCGGCGGCGGCGTTGAAGCAGATGACGTGTCCGTGCTCGTCGGCGACGACGAGGCCGTCGGGCAGATCGTCGGGATCGACACCGAACTCGGCGGGATCACCGGACCGGGACCCGGACGGCCGCGGCACCCGACGTGCTCCCGGTGCGCTGCTCGCGCCGACACTCATCCCCGTACCCCACCTCTCACGACGGCTTTGGGGCCCCCGAGCTGGTCACCCTACTAGGCCTTGGTGACGGAGCGGCACCCTCCGGAGGCGCGCTGTGCACGGGCCGACGCATAGAGACATACGGCGGCGGCGGTGGCGAGGTTCAGGCTCTCGGCCTTCCCGTGGATCGGGACGCGCACGACGGCGTCGGCCAGCGCGCGGGTCTCCTCCGGGAGCCCCCACGCCTCGTTGCCGAACACCCAGGCGGTGGGCCCGCCCATGGTCCCCTTGTCGAGCTCGTCGTCGAGATCGTCGGTCCCGGCGCCATCGGCGGCGAGAATCCGCACCCCGGCGTCCTTGAGCCCGGCCACGGCCCGCTCCACGGGCACTCCCACGGCGACGGGCAGGTGGAACAGCGAGCCGACGGAGGCCCGCACGGCCTTGGGGTTGTAGAGATCGACGGAGGCGTCGGTCAGTACGACGGCCTCGGCACCGGCGGCATCGGCGCACCGCAGCACGGTCCCGGCGTTCCCGGGGTCCCGCACATGCGCGAGTACGGCGACGAGCCTGGGCCGGGCGGCGAGGATCTCCTCGAAGGGGGTGTCGAGGAACCGGCAGATCCCGACGAGCCCCTGGGGCGTGACCGTGGTGGAGATGTCGGCGATCACCTGCTCGTCGGCGAGATGCACACGGGCACCCGCTTCCCGGGCCTCCCCGACGATGTCGGCGTACCGCTCCGCGGCGTCGAGCGTGGCGAACAGCTCCACCAGGGTGTCCGCGTGCCCCGCCGCCTCCCGCACCGCCTGCGGTCCCTCCGCCAGGAACAGCCGCTCCTTGCCCCGGAAGTTCCGCTTGGCGAGCCGCCGGGCGGCCGAGACGCGGGGGGAACGGGGGGAGATCAGCTCGGGGGCGCCGAAAGACATGGGGCTCACTTTCAAAGGATCTTTCCGCCAACACAACGGACCCGCAGGTAAAACCCACGGGTCCGTTCAGTCACGTCGGTGCGAACCGAGCGCAGCGATCACGCAGCCTTCGGCGCGTTGACGTCGCTCGGCAGCGCCTTCTGCGCGACCTCGACCAGCGCGGCGAACGCGTTGGCGTCGTTCACGGCCAGCTCGGCCAGGATCTTGCGGTCGACCTCGACGTTCGCGGCCTTCAGACCCTGGATGAAGCGGTTGTACGTGATGCCGTTGGCGCGGGCCGCGGCGTTGATGCGCTGGATCCACAGCTGGCGGAAGTCACCCTTGCGCTTCTTGCGGTCGTTGTAGTTGTAGACCAGCGAGTGGGTGACCTGCTCCTTGGCCTTGCGGTACAGGCGCGAACGCTGACCGCGGTAGCCGGAAGCCTGTTCGAGGATCGCCCGGCGCTTCTTGTGGGCGTTCACTGCCCGCTTGACGCGTGCCACTTTTTACTCCTTGTAGCGGGGCCGTGGTTGGACTCACACGGCCCGGAATCGATTGGGTCCCGGTCCAGACGTACGGCGCTCAGGCGGAGCGCCGCGTACGTCACTTGCCGAGAAGCTTCTTGATCTTCTTGGCGTCGCCCGGGGCCATCTCGGCGTTGCCGGTGAGGCGACGCGTCAGGCGCGACGACTTGTGCTCAAGCAGGTGGCGCTTGCCGGCGCGCTCACGGAGCACCTTGCCGGAGCCGGTGACCTTGAAGCGCTTGCTGGCACCGCTGTGCGACTTGTTCTTCGGCATAGCGCCGTTCTCTCCTCGTCGGTGGCGCTCCGGTGCCCGGTCGTGAAACCGGGCACGGTGGAGCGTCGCTCTTGTATCGGTTACGTCCTGGGGACTCTCGTCCCCCGGGATCACGCCTCGGCGGAAGCCTCGGCGGGCGCCTCGGTCTCCACGGCGTTCTCGGCTTCCGCGGCGTTCTGCGACTTGCCGGGGTTGGCCTTCGCTTCTGCCTTGCGGGCTTCCTGCGCCTGGCGGGCCTCGGCCATCGCCTCGGTCTTCTTCTTGTGCGGACCGAGAACCATGATCATGTTTCGGCCGTCCTGCTTCGGGTTCGACTCGACGAACCCGAGGTCCTGGACGTCCTCCGCGAGACGCTGCAGCAGTCGGTAGCCGAGCTCCGGCCGGGACTGCTCGCGACCACGGAACATGATCGTGATCTTGACCTTGTCGCCCTGCTTGAGGAACCGGACGACGTGACCCTTCTTGGTGTCATAGTCGTGCGGGTCGATCTTCGGCCGGAGCTTCATCTCCTTGATGACCGTGTGCGCCTGGTTCTTGCGCGCCTCACGGGCCTTCATGGCCGACTCGTACTTGAACTTCCCGTAGTCCATGAGCTTGCACACGGGCGGACGGGCGTTCGCCGCGACCTCGACCAGGTCCAGGTCGTACTCCTGCGCAAGCTCCAGTGCCTTGGCCAGCGGGACGATGCCCACCTGCTCGCCACTGGGACCGACAAGTCGCACCTCGGGAACGCGAATCCGGTCGTTGATGCGGGGCTCGGCGCTGATGGATCCTCCTCGGTTAGCACCACACGGCGGTCTGGCGGACAGCCGCGTATGTCTCTTTTCCGTAGACCTAACCGCGCCGAAGCACAAAAAATGCCCCGGACGATCACAGGCGGGGCTCCAAAACACTGCCGGAGCACCGTCGCGATGACCGCGGGGCGCAATTTCGGGCGACTCCATCGTCCGTACGGAACGATGGGGGCGCCTGACCGGGGTGACCCGCCGTCCCGGAGGACAGCCAGGTGGGAGATCGGAGCCTCCACTTGTGGGCTGGACACATACGTCTCCAGCCGGTCGTTACACAAGGTTAGCAGCAACCCGGGGGCGGCGCTAACCGGCGGGCACCGGGGCCTATCGTGTGAGGCATGAGTGACACCTCCCCCTCGGACAGCCCCGAGACGTCCGGCCCGACGGACTTCGACGCCATGACCCGCGACATCGCCGAGGTCCCGGCGGTCGAGGTGATCGTGACGGTCGCCGTCAACCTGATGAGCGCCGCCGCCGTGAAGCTCGGCCTGACCGAGGAGGGCGACAAGTACAAGGACTTGGACGAGGCCCGCAAGCTGATCCACGCCCTCGCCGGTCTGCTGGACGGCAGCACGACCGAGATCAGCTCCTTCCACGCGGCCCCGCTGCGGGACGGCCTGAAGTCGCTGCAGCTGGCCTTCCGCGAGGCGTCGATCGTCCCGGACGAGCCGGGTCAGGGGCCGGGCGAGAAGTACACCGGCCCGATCTACGGCTAGTTCGGCGACTGGTTCATCCGCGTACGTACAGGGGCTCGCCCGGCGGCGTCGCCTCGGCCGGCAGTACCGCCAGGTCGAGGCCGCGCACCAGGCGGGCCCTCAGTGTGTCGTCGGCGGCGAGCCGCGCGGCGACGGCGCGGGCGGCCTCGGCGGGCGCCGCGGACTCGTCCAGTACGAGGGCGAGGGTGCCGTCGGCCTGTCCGGGGCCGAGGTGGGCGCGGAGCACGGCGGGTTCGGCGGCCACCGCGGCCCGCACCGCCTCCCGCACGGCCGGGTCGGCCAGCGGGTCGGTCGTCGCACGCCCCTCGGCGAGCGCCAGCAGGGACCGCCGGGTCAGCTCGTAGGGCACCGGACCGGCCATGTCCAGCACGATCGTGTCCGCCTTCTCGTGCGCCGCGGCCTGCAGGGCCTGGTGCAGGGGTACGGCGACGGGGCGGGCCGCCGGGTCCCAGCGGGCGAGGGAGTCGGTGGACGTGAAGGCGGGCAGCGCGGTGCGGTCGCCGGCCTTCAGGGTCGGTACGGCCATGTCGCTGGTCTTCTCGTGGCGCAGCCCGTTCTCGTCCACCTCGACCTCGCCGAGTACCGCCACGACGGGGACGAGCAGCCGGGCGTCCTTGAGGGCCGCCAGGACGGGCCCCTCGGCGGTGCGGTCCTCGGCCCAGGCGGCGAGCGCGGCGCTCAGCCGGGGGTCGGCCGCGCCGTCGTCGTCGGAGAAGGGAGAGTCGGGAATGTTCTTGTTCGCCACGGTCACCGACCCTATCGGGGGGATGCTGCTGCGCTTGTGCGGCCCCGGAAACCCGGCCGTGACACCCCTCCCCCGTGGTCCCCGTTTCTCTGACACACATCTAACGTCCGTCTAACGGCACACACAGACACGGCCCCGACGATCGCGGGCATGGAGTCCTTCAGAGCCCGCCGCGGCCGCCGCGCTCGCCTGTCCCGACACCGCTCCCTGCTGTACGGCGCCCTCGCCACCGTCGTCGTCCTGGGCGGTACGGCCGCGGGAACCGCGTATGTGAAGGCGCGGCCCTACTCCGGGGGGAGGGCCGTATCGTCGGCGGCGTCGTCTTCGGCGGTGGCGAGCGAGGAGGCTTCGGTGGAACCAGTGGTGCGGCCGACGGTGGACGCGGTGGACCGCGACGAGCTGCTGGCGAGCGCCATGAAGGCGATCGACGTCCCGGACGGGGTCGGGCTGGCGGTGGCGGTGCTGGACCTGGAGTCCGGTGAGGGCGCCTCGTACGGCGACGGGGCCTTCGATACGGCGAGCATCGTGAAGGTCGACATCCTGGCGGCGCTGCTGCTCAAGGCGCAGGACGAGGGGCGGGAGCTGACGGCGGCGGAGAAGTCGCGGGCGACCGCGATGATCGAGAGCAGCGACAACGCCTCCGCGTCGGAGCTGTGGCGGACGATCGGGCAGGCGGCGGGGCTCGACGCCGCGAACGAGCGCCTCGGGCTCGCGCAGACCGAGGGGGGCGAGGGGATGCTGTGGGGGCTGACCCAGACCACGGCCGCCGATCAACTCCGGCTGTTGCGGCAGGTGTTCGGGGCGAAGGAGTCCGAGCTGAGCGGGGCCTCGCGGACGTATCTGAGCGGGCTGATGGGGCGGATCGCGGTGGGTCAGCAGTGGGGGGTGTCGGCGGCGGCGGACGGCTCGGCGTGGGCGCTGAAGAACGGGTGGCTGCCGCGAACGGCGACCGGGCTGTGGGACATCAACAGCATCGGGCGGGTGACGGCGGAGGGCCGTGACTATCTGGTGGCCGCGCTGTCGGACGGCAACGCGACGCAGGCGCGGGGGGTTTCGCTGGTCGAGGCGGCGTCGGTGGCGGCGGTGTCGGTGTTCGCCGGGCAGGACGCTTCCGCGGCGGCGGCATATCAGTAGCCTGACGCGGTGCCGTCGTCAGACAACCTGTCCCGTGCCCTGTTCGACCCCGTCGACCCACCGCTGCGGCCGCTCCCGGCATCTGTGGCGGACCTTCTTCGTTCCCTGGACGCGCCGCCGCGTCTGGCCGCCCATCTGCGTGCCGTCCACGATGTGGCGGTTCAGCTGGTCGACTGGGTGGAGCAGCGGTATCCCGAAGTGGCCGTAGACCGAGAGGCCGTCCTGTTCGGGGCGGCGACGCATGACGTCGGCAAGGCGGTACACGTCGCCGAGTTGTCCGGTCCCGGCTCCTCTCACGAAGAGGCGGGGAGAGACCTGCTGTTGGCCCACGGCTTCGGACCGGAGCTGGCCCGGTTCGCCGGGACTCACGGCGCCTGGGCGGGTCCGGCGGTGACGCTGGAGGACCTGCTGGTGAGTACGGCGGACAAGATCTGGAAGAACAAGCGCGTCCCGGAACTCGAAGACCTCGTCGTCACCCGGCTGGTACGTGCCACGGGCCGGGAGGGGCGGGAGGACTGGGCGGAGCGTCTGGCCGTCGACGAGCTGCTTGAGCGCATCGGCGGCGGAGCCGACCGTCGGCTCGCCTTCCAGGCGTCCTTCCCAGCGCCGGTGGCGGGTTTCGCCGGAGGGGCGGAACACCCGGTGGTCCGGTTCCTGCGCGAGATCGCCGTGGACGTCGGCATCGACGCCCCTGAGGTGGAGCGCACGGTCACCCCGGGCAATCTGGACCTCTACGGGCTCAGGTGCCCGGACGCCGCGCTCGGGGACGCTCTGTGGCGGCGGCTGCGGGCGCTGCACCGGGACACCGGGCTCTGGCCGTTCCTGAGTCATTGGTCGCCGACCGAGTGGGAGTGGGAGGAGGGGCGGCATGCGGATCCGCGGCCGGCCGACTCCGGAGTGCTGGCGAGGATCGTCGCCTCCCGGGAAGGAACCGTCCACGAGCCGGAGACGGCGGTGCTCAGGCCGTATGCGCGGGGCGAGCTCCTCGCTCGGAGATTCGCCCATGTGCCCGGGGGGATCTGGGTCTGCCTGATCGAGGCGGACCTGCCGTCCACGCTCCCTCAGCTCCTGCACGCGCCCTTCACCCCGGGCTGGAGCTCCGACGGGCCGGTGCCGGAGCTCGGCTACGACCGGCATCAGGCGGTGCTGCGGGAGTGGGAGATCCGCTACGGCGCCGTCCTGTACTACCTGGCGTGCACCGACACGCTGGTGCTGGAGGTCGAACGGCCTCCGGCCGACCGTGCCGAGATCGCGCGGGTGGCGGTCGAGCAGTACGCGTACTGCGGCGATCTGGACCAGGTGGTCGGCGGCCCGGAGGAGGTCGCGGAACGCCAAGTGCCCTCCGGGCACTGGTTCTTCTGGTGGGATTAGAAGGGGTGGCGTCGGCGGCGGTCGCGCAGGACCACGAACGCCGAGATCAGCAGGAGGCCGCCGGCGGTGCCCGCGAGTGCGGCGGTCCAGCTCGACGTGTCGTCGTCGGACTTGGCGGCGTCGGGGCCCGAGCCGAAGTACTCCTCGCCGTAGGCCGCCGGCTTGAGGTCCTTCGACTTGATGCCCGAGGCCTTCTTGATGGCGGCCGCCGGGTCGATGAAGCCGTAGCCGCGGGAGTCGTCGCGGCCGTCGGTGGGGGCGTCGCGGGCGGTGTCTTCGAGGAGCTTCTTGATCTGGGCCGGGGTCAGGCCGGGGTGGGCGGCCTTGATGAGGGCGACGGCTCCGGAGACGAAGGCGGCCGCGGCGCTCGTGCCCCAGCCCTCGTAGTACTTGTGGTCCGGGTCGGCGATGACGACGTCGACGCCCGGGGCGCTGACCGTGGCGTACCAGCGGCGGGTGGAGAAGGAGGCGCGGGTGCCGTAGCGGTCGACGGCGGTCGCGGCGATGACGCCCGGGTAGGCGGCGGGGTACGAGATGTGGTCGCCCTTCTCGCCGCCGTTGCCCGCGGAGGCGACGACCACGGAGCCCTTGCTCAGGGCGTATTGGACGGCCTCGTCCTCGCCGGCCTCGGGGTGGGCGGACTTGGAGTCGTCGCCGAGGGAGAGGTTGATGACGTCCGCGCCGTGGTCGGCGGCCCAGCGGATGCCCTCGGCGAGGGCGTTGCCGCGGGTGCTGCGGGCCTTGGCGCGGGAGGGGTCGCCGTCCTCCAGGATGACGCGGACGGGGAGGATCTTGGCCTCGGGGGCGATGCCCATGACGCCGTCCCCGTTGCCCGCGCCATGTCCGTGGCCCGCGATGATGCCGGCCATCGCGGTGCCGTGCCGGGCCCAGGGGCGGTCGCCGCGCTGGGCTCCGAAGCCGACCATGTCCTTGCCTTCGAGGACGTTGCCGGCGAGGTCGGGGTGGTCGGACTCGACGCCGGTGTCGAGGACGGCGACGGTGACGCCCGCGCCCTTGGTCGTCTGCCAGGCCTCCTGGGTGCGCATGGCCTCCAGGGCCCACTGCCGGGCACGTATCTGGTCGGCGTGCGCGGCGGTGGCCGGGAGGACGGCGAGACAGGCGCCGAGGAGGACTGCGAGGGGGCCCGTCCGGCGGGCCATGAAGGTCCGGCGGTTCGTGCGGGCCCGGCGGGTCGTGCCGGTCCCTGTGGCGTTCGTGCGGGTCACCGTGGTGCTCGTGCCGGTACCCGTGGTGTCCGTCCGGGCCGTGGCCGCCTCGTTGCTCATGCCGGTGATCACGACGACTGCTCCGTGGACGGGCCGACGTTCTTGCGCAGGGCGCGTTCGACGCGGTCGGCGAGGCCCTGTGCCTCGTGGCCGAGGCCGGCCTGGGCGACGTCCGTGGTGGTACCGGACCGGATGGCCTCCTCGGCGGGCTCCGGCTCGTCGACGGTGCGGTCGTCGGCCCAGCCGGAGACGGCGTAGACGACGACGGGGGCGTCGGTCAGGACGGAGACGGTCCAGGAGGCGCGCTGTTCGTCGCCGAAGCCGGCGGCGAGGGTGCCCTTGGCGGCGTAGGGGCGGGGCATCAGGTCGGTGCGGCGGTCCAGGCCCTCTCTGGCGAACCGGCTGTCGAGCGAGCGCATGGCGGCCGCGTCGCCCGTGGTGAAGAGCAGACCGACGGTGGTGACGTAGCTCTGGGTGGCGTCGATGTAGGTGGCCCGCAGGAGGCGCTCGCAGCCGACGGGGTCGAGGGCCTTGCGCAGGAGGGGGTCGAAGGCCTGCGCACAGCCGCTGTCCGGGGCGACGGCGACCCGCGTCCAGGTGCGGTCGGCGCCACCGGGTCCGGCGCCCTTGCCAATCACCGTGCGCGGGAACAGCTGGTCGACGGGGACGCTGTGCCACAGGGTCCCGGCCGCGGCGAAGGTGTCCTGCGCATCGCCGTCGCCCGGCTCCCCGATCAGCCAACTGCCGGTCAGGGCCCCGCCGATGAGGCCGAGTCCGAGTACGACGCAGGCGGCGGCCATCGCGATCCGGGGCCGGATCCGCACGCCGAGACGACGCGGTCGCGCCTGCCCGTCGTACCCCTCGGGCTTCCCGAACGACACGACGGGCCGCCCGGCACCCGGGCTCGCGCCCGGCGTCATGGGGGCGCTCCAGGAGAGGTTGGGGTCGGGCGAGAAGGGGGCGGTGCCGTGGCCCTTCGGCGTGTGGCCCGTGGTGGGGGCGGGCGCGGTGGGGTGCGGCCCGGCGGGGGCGGGAGCGGCGGGAGCGGGCCCGCTCTGTGAAGGCCCGGCGGGCGCGGAGCCCGCGTATCCGCTGCCCGCCGGGGTGCGCCCGGTCGACGGCTCGCGCGCGGGCGGCAGCGGGGCCGATGTGCCGGGCCGCGCGGGCGGCGGGACGGAACCGGAACGGCGAGCAGGCTCAGCGGGGGCGGAGCCCGGACGGCCGGCCGACGTCGCGGGCCTGGCGGCGGAACCCTGCTCGGGCCCGCTGCCCGGCCGGTGCTGCGAGCCGGAACCCTGCGCTGGCCCGGACGCGCCCGCGGAACCCTGCCCGAGCCCGCTGCCCGGCCGGTGGGCCGCGCCCGTGGAACCCTGCGCAGGCCGTGTGCCCTGCTGCGGAGGCCGGTGCGCCGAACCCCGTGCGGAGGACGGGCGGTTGTCGGACTCGGGTGACGGCTCGGCGGAGATCGGCCGGAGCCAGAAGGTGGTCTCCGCAGCGGTCTCGGCGGGGGCGCCGCTACGGCGCGTCGAGGGCCGTTCGGCCTGCCGGGACGGTATGCCGCCGGGGCCGGTCTGCCCGGCGCCCTCCTGATGCAACGATCCGCCACTCTCCGTACGCCCGGCCGCAGGCGGCGCGTCCGGGAAGCGTGCCGAGGCCCTCGGCGGGGGCGGGGAGCTGGGGGCGGCGTCTCCGGGAGCCGGGGCGTGGAGGTCGGGGGTGTGGGGCGAGGTGGGCGACGCGCCGGAGGCACCGGACGTGGGGCGGTGGGAGCCCGCCGCGGATTCCGACGTCGAGCCCGTCCCATGGGGCGCGGACATCGGCGGCATCGAACCCGAGCCACGATGCCCGGACACCGACGGCACCGAACCCGACCCGTGAGGCGCAGCCATCGGCGGCATCGGGCCGGGACCCCGCCGGGGCGAGCCGTCCGGTGTCGAGGTCGGTCCGGCGTCGGCGCCGCGCACCGAGCCCTCCGTTCGCGAACCCTCGCCGTAGCCCCGTGTGGGCTGTGTTCCCGGGGCCGACGTGCGGTCATCCCGACCGGCGTCGGCCGTCGGCGGTTCCGCGGGTCTCGGCGGGGTCGACGGGCGGGGCGGGACGGCGGGCGGCGGGGGCGTCGAGGGACGCGGGGGAACGGGGGCGCGCCGCGCTTCCGTGCTCATGCACCCCCCGTTTCCTCATGTCCGGGCCCGATCCCGTACGCGGGCCGTCGTTCCGTGTGCCGCTGCCCTGCCCGGCGCGGACTCGTCCGACCAGGCACGCATACCCGCACGGGCGGAGCGTCATCCCGGCGCGGCCGACCGGCCGTGGGCGTTCCACACATGCGTGCGCGTCACTCTACGGGTTGATGCAGGGCGAACGGGAACCAGTCCGCGACCCTGCGTAAATCTGCCCGGAACGTCCCCCTACCCTGCGGTAATCCCGTCTGGCAGGCTGCGTTCATGACTGCGCGCGCCGCCGACCGGGCCCGTTACGACCGGGCCACCGCCCATCTCGACGCCCCTCTCGCGATCGTGGACCTGGACGCCTTCGACGCCAACGCGGACGACCTGCTCCGCCGCGCCGGCGGCAAGCCGATCCGCGTCGCCAGCAAGTCCGTACGCTGCCGGGCCCTGCTGGAGCGGGTCCTCGCGAAGGACGGGTTCGCGGGGATCATGTCCTTCACGCTGGCCGAATCCCTGTGGCTGGCGCGCTCCGGGTTCGACGACATCCTGCTCGCCTACCCGTCCGCCGACCGCGCCGCGTTCGCCGAGCTGACCAGTGACCCCAAGCTGGCCTCCGCCGTCACCGTGATGATCGACGATCCGGCACAGCTCCGGTTCATCGACGAGGCCCGGGACGGGGGCCGCGAAGTGGTGCGGGTCTGCCTGGAGTTGGACACCTCGCTGAAGCTCCTCGGCGGGCGGGTGCGGGTCGGCGCCCGGCGTTCGCCGCTGCACTCCCCCGCCCAGGTGGCCGACATGGCCCGTACGGTCTCCCGGCGGCCGGGGTTCGAGGTCGTCGGGATCATGGCGTACGAGGGGCACATCGCCGGGGTCGGGGACTCGATCGCGGGGCGGCCGCTGCGGTCGCGTGCCGTACGGCTGATGCAGGCCGCCGGGCGTCGGGAGCTCGCCGAGCGGCGGGCCGAGGTGGTGCGGGCCGTCCGGGCCGTGGTGCCGGGGCTGGAGTTCGTCAACGGCGGCGGGACCGGCAGTGTGCAGCACACGGCCGCCGAGGAGGCCGTGACCGAGATCGGGGCCGGTTCGGGGCTGTATGTGCCGCGGCTGTTCGACAACTACACGTCCTTCAGCGGGCGTCCGGCCGCACTGTTCGCCCAGCCCGTCGTGCGCCGGCCGGGGGTGGGGGTGGTGACCGTCCTCGGTGGCGGGTACCCGGCCTCGGGTGCGGCCGGGCCCGACCGGCTGCCGGTGCCGTATCTGCCGGAGAGGCTGCGGTACGACCCTCAGGAGGGGCCCGGCGAGGTGCAGACGCCGCTGCTCGGCTCCCCCGCCGACGATCTGCTGATCGGCGACAAGGTGTGGTTCCGGCACGCCAAGGCCGGTGAGCTGTGCGAGCGGTTCGAGTCGCTGCACCTGGTGGAGGGGGACTCGGTGACGGGGACGGTGCCGACGTATCGCGGCGAGGGTCACACGTTCCTGTAGTTCGACCCGTGTGACCGGAGTGCCGGGCACCGGCGGTCCCGGGGTCCCGGGAGCGCCGGTGCTCCGTACAGGCGGTGCCGTCCCACCAGTGCTACAGGGGGGTGACGTAGGCCCCCGAGATTCCGCCGTCGACCAGGAAGTCGGTGGCGTTCACGAAGGAGGAGTCGTCGCTGGCCAGGAAGGCGACGGCGGCGGCGATCTCCTCGGCCTCGGCGAAACGGCCGACCGGGATGTGCACGAGCCGGCGGGCGGCGCGCTCCGGGTCCTTGGCGAACAGCTCCTGCAGGAGGGGGGTGTTGACCGGTCCCGGGCACAGGGCGTTGACCCGGATGCCGTCGCGGGCGAACTGCACGCCCAGTTCGCGGGACATGGCGAGGACGCCGCCCTTGGAGGCCGTGTACGAGATCTGGGACGTGGCGGCGCCCATCCTCGCCACGAAGGACGCCGTGTTGATGATCGAGCCCTTGCCCTGCTGCCGCATGTAGGGGATGGCGGCCTTGCAGCACAGGTAGACGGAGGTGAGGTTGACCTCCTGGACGCGCTTCCAGGCGTCCAGGCCGGTCTCCAGGATGGAGTCGTCGTCGGGCGGTGAGATGCCGGCGTTGTTGAAGGCGATGTCGACGCTGCCGTAGGTGTCGTACGCCGTCCTGAACAGCGCCTCGACCTGCTCCGGGTCGGTGACGTCGACCTTGACGAAGATCCCGCCGACCTCCTCGGCGGCTGCCTTGCCGCGCTGTTCGTCCACGTCTCCGCAGACGATGTGCGCGCCCTCGGAGGCGAGGCGGCGGGCGGTGGCGAGGCCGATGCCGCTGCCTGCGCCGGTGATGACGGCGGTACGGCCGACGAGGCGACGGCACACATTTGCTTCGGTCACTGTGCGGGGCCTTCCGTGCTGATGAAGACGTTCTTGGTTTCGGTGAAGGCGGTCAGGGCGTCCGGGCCCAGCTCACGGCCGATGCCGGACTGCTTGAAGCCGCCGAACGGGGTCCAGTAGCGGACGCTGGAGTGGGAGTTGACGGACAGGTTGCCGGCGCGGACGGCCTGCGAGACGCGCAGGGCGCGGCCGACGTCACGGGTCCAGATGGAGCCGGCGAGGCCGTAGTCGGTGGCGTTGGCCAGCCGGATCGCCTCCGCCTCGTCCTCGAAGGGGAGGACGACGGCGACCGGTCCGAAGACCTCCTCGACGGCCACGCGCGCGTGCGGGTCGACGCCCGTGAGGACGGTCGGCGGGAACCAGAAGCCGGGGCCCTCGGGGGCCTTGCCGCGGATGCCCTCGGCGCCGTGGTCGACGTACGAACGCACGCGCTCCAGCTGGACCTTGGAGATCAGCGGGCCCATGTCGGTCTTCTCGTCGGCCGGGTCGCCGACCGTCACCGCCTCGATCGCCGGGCCCAGCAGCTCCAGGAACCGGTCGTGGGCGGAGCGCTGGACGAGGATGCGGGTGCGGGCGCAGCAGTCCTGGCCGGAGTTGTCGAGGAAGGACATGGGAGCCGCCGCGGCGGCGGCTTCGAGGTCGGCGTCGGCGAAGACGATGTTGGGGCTCTTGCCGCCGAGTTCGAGGGTGACGCGCTTGAGGAGCGCCGAGCCCTTCGCCAACACCTGTTTGCCCACGGCCGTTGACCCGGTGAAGACGATCTTCGCGACGCCCGGGTGCTCGACCAGCGCGTCGCCCGCGACGGGACCGTGGCCGGGAAGCACCTGGAACAGGCCCTCCGGAAGGCCCGCCTCCAACGCCAGCTCCGCCAGCCGCAGAGCAGTCAGCGGGGTCGTCTCGGCGGGCTTGAGGATGACCGCGTTGCCCGCCGCGAGCGCGGGGGCCGTGCCCCAGGCCGCGATCGGCATGGGGAAGTTCCAGGGGGCGATCACGCCCACGACGCCGAGCGGTTCGAGGATCGTCACGTTCAGGCCGCCGGGGACCGGGATCTGATGTCCGGTCAGCCGCTCCACTCCCCCGGCCGCGTAGTCGAGCAGATCGCGGACGTTGCCCGCCTCCCAGCGAGCGTTGCCGACGGTGTGCCCGGCCCCGCGGACCTCCAACTGGGCGAGTTCTTCCAGGTGTTGGTCGACGGTGGCCGCGAAGCGGCGCAGCAGGCGGGCCCGGTCACCGGGCGCGAGGGCGGCCCACCGGGTCTGGGCCTGCGTGGCGCGCACGACCGCCGCGTCCACGTCGGCCGCGGTGGCGGCCGGGACGGTGGCGACGACCTCCTCGGTGGCGGGGTTCAGTACTTCCAGTACGTGCTCGGAAGACTCGGCAGACAAGAAGGGCCTCACATGCGTTCGAAGGAGCGGCGCAGCTCCCAGTCGGTCACCGCGGCGTCGAAGGCGTCCAGCTCGACGCGCGCCATGTTGCGGTAGTGGGCGACGACCTCGTCGCCGAAGGCGGCCTTGGCGATGGGGCTGTTCTCCCAGAGCTCGGCGGCCTCGCGCAGGGTCGTGGGGACGTGCTCGAAGCCGGCGGCGTAGGCGTTGCCGGGACAGGGCTCGGGCAGCTCCAGCTTCTGCTCGATGCCGTACAGACCGGCGGCCACCAGGCCCGCCACCGCGAGGTGCGGGTTGACGTCGCCGCCGGGGAGCCGGTTCTCGAAGCGCATCGAGCGGCCGTGGCCGACGACGCGCAGGGCGCAGGTGCGGTTGTCGTAACCCCAGGCGACGGCGGTCGGGGCGAAGGAGCCCGGCTGGAACCGCTTGTAGGAGTTGATGTTGGGGGCGTAGAGCAGGGAGAAGTCGCGCAGGGCGGCCAGCTGCCCGGCGAGGAAGTGGCGCATGACCTCCGACATGCCGCCCTCGCCGTCCCCGGCCATGACATTGTTGCCCGCGGCGTCCGCGAGCGAGAGGTGGATGTGGCAGGAGTTGCCCTCGCGCTCGTTGTACTTGGCCATGAAGGTGATCGAGACGCCCTCCTGGGCGGCGATCTCCTTGGTGCCGGTCTTGTAGATGGCGTGCTGGTCGCAGGTGACCAGGGCATCGTCGTACTTGAAGGCGATCTCGTGCTGCCCCGGGTTGCACTCGCCCTTGGCGGACTCGACGGTGAGCCCGGCGCCCGCCATCTCGTTGCGGATGCGGCGCAGCAGTGGCTCGATGCGGCCGGTGCCGAGCACCGAGTAGTCGATGTTGTACTGGTTGGCCGGGGTCAGTCCGCGGTAGTTCGCGTCCCAGGCCTGCTCGTAGGTGTCCTTGAAGACGATGAATTCGAGCTCCGTGCCGACCTTGGCCGTGTACCCGAGCTCGGCGAGGCGCTCCAGCTGGCGGCGCAGGATCTGGCGGGGCGCGGCGACCACGGGTGAGCCGTCGTTCCAGGCGAGGTCGGCGACGAGCATGGCCGTGCCGGGGTTCCAGGGCACCCGGCGCAGCGTGGCCAGGTCGGGGTGCATGGCGAAGTCGCCGTAGCCGCGGTCCCAGGAGGACATGGCATAGCCGTCGACGGTGTTCATCTCGGTGTCCACCGCGAGGAGGTAGTTGCAGCCCTCGGTGCCGTGGTGGAGGACGTCGTCGAGGAAGAAGCGGGCGGCGAACCGCTTGCCCTGGAGCCGCCCTTGCATATCGGGGAAGGCCAGGACGACAGTGTCGATCTCACCGCTCGCGACGAGGGCATGCAGCTCCTCGACGCTCAGCGGGGGTGTGCGGTCTGCCACGGGAGAGCCTCCATTCGGCTTACTTCGGTCAGCCGGGAGCCATAAGGTATTGCGCAGGACCATTGATTGGGAAGGGGGTCCGGCCACATGTCGCAGGCGGATACGGAGCACGGGGCGCCCGGGGCCGACGACAGGCTGACGTCGGTACTGCGGCCGGTGCGGGCCGGCAACGGCTTCGAGGAGGCCCTGGAGCAGATCCTCCAGGTCGTCCGGCTCGGCCTGGTGCCGGGCGGCGAGCGGCTGCCCGCCGAGCGCGAGCTGGCCGACCGGCTGGGGATCAGCCGGGTGACACTGCGCGAGGTGCTGAAGGTGCTCCAGGACCAGGGCCTGGTGGAGTCGCGGCGCGGGCGCTACGGCGGAACGTTCGTCCTGCCGCGCCCCGTCACCCCCGGCGAGGACGAGCTGCGCCGCCGCCTGAAGGACGTCGACGTCGAGGACACCCTGCGCTTCCGCGAGGTGCTGGAGGTGGGGGCGGCCGGGCTGTGCGCGGCGCACGGGCTGGACGAGGCTCAGGCGGAGCGGCTGCGCGAGGCACTGGCCCGCACGCATGACGCACCGCTCGCCGATTACCGCCGCCTGGACACGCTGCTGCATCTGACCCTCGCCGAGCTGTCCGGCTCCCCCACGCTCACCGCCCAGTACGCGGCCGTCCGCGCCAGCGTGAACGACCTGCTCGACTGCATCCCGCTGCTGGTGCGCAACCTGGAGCACTCCCAGCGGCAGCACGCCGCTCTGGTGGAGGCGGTGATCGAGGGCAACGCCGAGTGCGCGCGGGAGATCATGCGCGAGCACTGCGGGGGCACGGCGGCGCTGCTGCGGGGCTTCCTCGGCTGAGCACCGGCCGGATTTACCGGCGATTAACGCAAAGGTATTGCCTTCGAGCGGCCGACCCGGCAATGGTATGCATCCATTCCATTGAACCGGAGCCCGGTCGACCACCCCACCGTGCCCGGAACCGCCCGGTGTCCACCGCACGTGGGGAGTTGGCCATGTCCCTGGAATCCACGAACACACCCCCCGCCGCCCCGGAGGCGGACGACTATCTTGAACGCAGAACGCTGCGCCGCGGCAGCGCCGGCTGGGTGCTGCTGACCGGCCTCGGTGTCGCCTACGTCGTCTCCGGCGACTACTCCGGCTGGAACTTCGGCCTCGCCGAGGGCGGCTTCGGAGGCCTGGCGATCGCCATGGTGCTCATGGGCGCGATGTACACCTGCATGGTCTTCGCCCTCGCCGAACTGTCCTCGATCCTGCCGACGGCGGGCGGCGGCTACGGCTTCGCCCGCCGCGCCCTCGGCCCCTGGGGCGGCTTCCTGACCGGTACGGCGATCCTCATCGAGTACGTCCTCGCGCCCGCCGCCATCGTCATCTTCATCGGGGACTACGTCGAGTCGCTGGGCCTGTTCGGCCTGGAGTCCGGCTGGCCGGTGTACCTGGTCTGCTTCGCGATCTTCCTCGGCATCCACCTCTGGGGCGTGGGCGAGGCACTGCGCTTCAGCTTCGTCGTCACCGGCATCGCGGTGGCGGCCCTGATCGTGTTCGCGCTGGCGGCGCTGCCGGACTTCTCCGTCGGCTCGCTCGACGACATCCCGGTCGACACATCGGCGGCCGGGTCGAACTCCTGGCTGCCCTTCGGCCTGCTCGGCATCTGGGCGGCGTTCCCCTTCGGCATGTGGTTCTTCCTGGGCGTCGAGGGTGTGCCGCTGGCCGCCGAGGAGACCAGGGAGCCGGCCCGTACGCTGCCCAAGGCGATCCGCTGGTCGATGGGCATCCTGGTGGTGCTGGCCGTGGTGACCTTCTTCGCGGCGGCCGGGGCACGCGGCTCGGCGGCGGTCCAGGAGGCGGGCAATCCGCTGGTGGAGGCGCTCCAGCCGAACGGCGAGGCGACGACGCTGAGCCGGATCGTGAACTACGCGGGGCTGGCGGGCCTGGTGGCGTCGTTCTTCTCCCTGATCTACGCGGGCTCGCGCCAGCTGTTCGCCCTGTCCCGCGCGGGCTATCTGCCCCGCTTCCTGTCCCTCACCAGCAGCCGCAAGGCGCCGTACCTGGGTCTGCTGGTGCCCGGCACGATCGGCTTCCTGCTGGCGGCGCTGTCGGGTGACGGCGCGCGGATGCTGAACATCGCGGTCTTCGGCGCGACCATCTCCTACGCCCTGATGTCCCTGTCGCACATCGTGCTGCGCCGCCGGGAGCCGGAGCTCGCGCGGCCGTATCGCACGCCGGGTGGGGTGCTGACGTCGTCGGTGGCCCTGGTGCTGGCGTGCGCGGCGCTGGTGGCGACGTTCCTGGTCGATGTGACGGCGGCGTTGATCGCGCTGGCGGTGTACGTGGTCGCGATCGGGTACTTCGGCCTCTACAGCCGTAAGCGTCTGGTGGCGAAGGCGCCCGAGGAGGAGTTCGCGGCGCTGGCCGCGGCAGAGGCAGAGTTGACGCGGGACTGACGTCTTCGAGAGTGAGGGAGTTTCTGTGGCCAGGCCGTTGATCGGTGTCAGCACCTATCTGGAGTCCGGTGCGCGCTGGGGCGTGTGGGAGCTGGAGGCGGCGCTGCTGCCGGCCGGTTATCCACGGCTGGTGCAGCGGGCGGGTGGCCTGGCCGCGATGCTCCCGCCGGACGACCCGGCGCAGGCCGCGGCGGCCGTGGCCCGGCTGGACGGGGTGGTCATCGCGGGGGGTCCGGATGTGGAGCCGGTGCGGTACGGCGCCGAGCGCGAGCCGCGTACGGGGCCGGCGGCGCGGGAGCGGGACGCGTGGGAGCTGGCGCTGATCGACGCGGCGCTGGCGGCGGGGACGCCTCTGCTGGGGATCTGCCGGGGGATGCAGCTGCTGAACGTCGCCCTCGGGGGCACGCTCGTGCAGCACATCGACGGGCATGCCGAGGTGGTGGGCGTGTTCGGCAGCCATGGTGTGAAGCCGGTGCCGGGGAGTCTGTACGGCGGTCTCGTGCCGGAGGAGACGTCCGTGCCGACGTATCACCATCAGGCCGTGGACCGGCTCGGCGAGGGTCTCGTCCCGACTGCGTACGCGGCGGACGGGACCGTGGAGGCCGTGGAACTGCCGTCGGCCGCCGGGTGGGTGCTCGGCGTGCAGTGGCATCCGGAGATGGGGGAGGATCTGCGGGTCGTGCGGGGGCTGGTGCGGGCGGCCGGCGGCTGATCGACGGTTTTACGCCCCCGCCGCCCCTACCCGTCCCATCCCGGGGGGCTCCGTCCCCAGACCCCCGCTTCGGCCCTGAAGGGGCCTCGTCCTCAAACGCCGGACGGGCTGAAAG